>WHTG01000259.1 GCA_009377835.1 Nitriliruptorales bacterium | reverse complement strand
GATCGCCGCGGCCGCGTCGCGGCGATCCGCGTCGACCGCCTGCTGGGCGGCACGCCGCTTCTGCAGGACTTCCAGATCGGCGGTCGTGCGCCGGATCGTCGTCTCGAGCACCGTCATGCGCTCGACCTGGCGCTGGTCGTCGGCGAGGATCACGCGGGCGTACTTCAGGCCCCGTTCGAATGTGGAAATGGTCTCCACACCCAGGACCAGTCCCGTCCAACCCGCCTGTCCGCCGTACATGTACGTCGACCGGGCCCGCGCGTTGAACTGCTTGCGGGTCTTTGTCAGCTCCTGGCGGGTGTCGGCCAGGCGACCCTCGGTTGCCACCAGCTTCTGCGTCGTCGACTGCAGCGCGGCCCGGGAGTCCGCCAGCTGCGTCTCAGCGTCGCTCAGCTGCTCGTTGAGGCCGGCGAGTTCCCGGTCGAGTTCGGCACGCCGGGTGTCGATGCGCTGCAGATCGGCGAGTTCGACGGCTTTGCGGCGCTCGACACCGCGCAGGTTCTTCTTCGCACCGTCCAGCCGCTTCTCGACCGCGTCGAGCTTGTCCTCCGGACCTGCGGCCGCACCGATGGCGGCCGGCGACAATACGCCGACCAGACACAGGAGTGTGACGACATGACGCCACGCAAGGGGCCTCAGCACGTGCAGAACCTTATACCCCATTCCTTGACGGAAGCCACTTCACCAACACCAGTCACAATCGCCACAGTGCTGTTTCGGCAGGGCACCACGACGCCTTGACCTAGACGTCTAGGAATCGTCGCAGGGAGAAGAAGGACGCGAGCGCCGCCACGAGGACACCGACGAGGACCAGCAACGGCAATACCCCTGCGATCTCGCCGGTGGTGAGAAACGGAAAGAACCCGATCTGGCGCTTGACGGACGTCAGGAGGAAGCGGTCGCCGGCGACCAGCAGCAGTCCAGCGACAGTTGCACCGAGGAGCCCGGCGACGATCCCCTCGAGCAGGAACGGCAACCTGATGTACCAGTTGGTCGCGCCGACCAACTTCATGATGCCGGTCTGCTCGCGCCGGGCGAACGCGGTCAAACGGATGGTGTTCGACACCAGCGCGGCGGCGGCGAGCAACTGCAGCGCCGCCACGATCGCCGCGCCGTTCACGACCTTGTTCATCACGACGAAGAAGGGCAGGAGAATGTCGCGCTGGTCGACCACCTCGTCGATTCCGGGCACGCCACGGAAGCGCGACGCAACAGCTTCGAACTGCTCCGGGTCGTTCAACTTCACACGAAACGACGCGGGGAGCGTCTCCGGCCGCACCGTCTTCACCAACTCCGGGTCGTTGGCAAAGATCTGCAGAGCGTTCTCGTATGCCTGCTCTTTGCTCTCGTAGATCACGCCGTTCGTGGCGACCAGCGGGTCATTGTCCAGATCGTTGAAGATCGAGGTGCGCTGCTCCTCGGTGATGTTGTCCTGCAGGAAGATCGAGATCTCGACCTCTGCGTACAGCACATTCTTCGCCTTCTCGACCTGGCGGTACGTCAGGTAGCCCGCCCCGAGGATCGTGAGGCTGACGGTCACCGTCACGACGGTCGCGAGCGTCATGAGGAGGTTTCGGCGCAGACCGGTCGAGACCTCGGTGAACAGGTACTTCCACCTAGGCGCCATAGCCGTAGACCCCCCGAGACTGGTCGCGAACGAGGATCCCCTCGGCAAGTTCGACGACCCGGCGACGCATCGAGTCGACGATGTGCTGGTCGTGCGTCGCCATGACGACAGTCGTCCCGGTGCGGTTGATGCGGTCGAGCAGTTTCATGATCCCGACACTGGTCGTGGGGTCCAGGTTCCCCGTGGGCTCGTCGCACAGCAGGATCCGCGGGCGGTTGACGAAGGCGCGCGCGATGGAGACCCGCTGCTGCTCACCGCCGGACAGCTCCCCCGGCCTGGCCTCCAGTTTGTGCGCCAGCCCGACGAGTTCCAGAACCTCTGGCACGGTCCGGTCGATGATCTGACGGGGCTTCCCTATCACCTCCAGCGCGAACGCGACATTCTCCCGCACCGTCTTGTTCTCCAGCAGCTTGAAGTCCTGGAACACGCAACCCAGTTCGCGGCGCAGGGCCGGGACCTTCCAGCCCTTGATGTCGTTCAGGCGCTTGCCGGCTACCCAGATGTCTCCACGGTCGGGATTCTCGTCCTTGATGAGCAACTTGATGAACGTGCTCTTCCCCGACCCGGACGAGCCCACCAGGAAGACGAATTCGCCCTTGAGGATCTCCAGCGAAATGTCGCGCAGCGCGACGACGCTGCCCTTGTAGGTCTTGGTGACGTTGTCCAGTCGGATCACGACGAGCCTCTTCGCGACGGGGGCCCGGGCCTGGTCGTAGCCGGCGTCCGGAGACGACGGTGGCCCCATGGCAAACGCCCGCGCAAAGGCGGGCGCAACAGAATCGAGCCTAGCACGGCAAGGCGGCGGCACCCGGCACGGGGGGAGCGAGTCAGGTGACCGGCACCAGCGCCATGACTGCACCCATGAGTTCCGCGTCGACACCGCCCGCCAGCGGGACCGTCTCAACGCGGCCATTGGGCCAGCCTCCCCCGCGCCACGCCGCCCCGGAGCCGCGGCCTGACACCAGCACGGCCGTTCCGCCCACCAGCGGTGCCATCTCCGGACGGGTCAACGTGGCCATCTCCAGCATGCCGATGTCGACCCCGCGTGACCGCAGCCGATGGCACAGCTCGAGCATTGCGCCGACGGCCGGTCCTGACGCGACCAGTGTCGCCAATTCGCCCCGCTCCCACTCCCGCATCGGGTGTGCGGGACGAATGCCTTCCGGCGTCTCGTCGGGGTGGCTGCCCAGGAACAGCAGCGCGGGCAGTCTCGATCTCGACAGCAACGGCGCGACGTCGTTGCCCGACCACGGCTGGATGACGGTCCAGCCCGCCTGCAGTGCCTGCCGTGAGAGCGCGGCGTCGTCCGAGATCGCCAGGATCTCCGGGGCGTCGGACACTGGCGGGAGCGGCGCATCCCCGATCACAACGGGCCGATGGCCGCCGGCGATCACGCCGGCCGCGATGCCCAGCCTGGTCGTGGGACCTGGAGCCACCACCCCGAGCACCGCGGCGTCACGCACCGGAGAGAGCCTCCCGGCATCGCGCCCGGTGACCGCCACAAACCGGCCCTGGTCGGCCAGCACCGCCGCCGCGGCGGCGACGATCTCAGCCACTGGGCACCGCCAGCACCGCCGCAGGTGATCGCGTCATGGCCTGGTCCAGGGCGCCGAGCAGCCACGCAGGATCGTCGGCGGGCGCGACATGGGTGCGCCACCCGCAGGCCTGCCACAGGGCCGCGGTCTCGGAGCCGGCGACCACGGCAACCAACATCTCTGCGCGACCGACAACCGCGGCACGCGCCACCTCCCAGACCCGACCGTCGTCGCAGGACGCGTCTTCAAGCGCGCACCAGGACCGCCAGTTCCGGCCGTCGATCCGGCTGGCCATGGCGGCACCGAACGCGATACCCATGGCGTCACCACCGTGGCGCGCCCGCAGCAGCGCCTGCGGCGCACTCGCACCGGCAGCTTCGAAACGCTCCCCCACGGCTGCGGCAAACGCGTCGCCCGCCACCACCAACCGGTCGCGGTCCTCCCACGCCGGATCGTCCGGATCGAACTGCAGCAGTCCGCTGTCGACGAGGCAGGCGGCAAACGCGGCGGTGGGTCCGGCCGCGACCAGCTTCCGCAGCGGCGCCAGGTCCGCGGT
>WHTG01000021.1 GCA_009377835.1 Nitriliruptorales bacterium | reverse complement strand
GGCCGGTGGCGACATCCGGGCGGGGACCAGGGTCCTGCCCGCCGGACGGCGACTGGGCGGTGCCGACGTCGGGATGCTCGCCGCGATCGGGCGTTCGCGGGTGATGGTGCGGCCCAAGCCGCGTGTCGCGATCGTGTCCACCGGCAACGAGCTGGTCGACGTCGATGCGCCGCTGGCGCCGGGGAAGATCCGCGACTCCAACTCGTTCATGCTGACTGCCATGGCGCGAGAGACCGGATCGTTGCCGCACCGCAGCCCGATCGTCCCAGACGAGAGCCGCGCGCTGGCCGATGCGTTCATGGGGGCCCTGACCAATGCGGACCTGCTGGTGACATCGGGCGGCGTCAGCGCCGGACGTCACGACCTGGTGAAAGAAGTGCTGGCGCAGTTGGGCGACGTGCAGTTCCGCAAGGTGGGCATACAGCCAGGCATGCCGCAGGCGTTCGGGTTCGTCAACCCGGAGGGCCCGCATGCAATCCCGTGCTTCGCACTCCCCGGCAATCCGGTCAGCGCATTCGTCAGCTTCGAGATCTTCGTGCGCCCGGCGCTGCGGCGGATGCAGGGGCGCGCGGATCTCAACCGACCGCGGGTGAGCGCGGTTCTCGAGGAACCCGTCAGCAGCCCACCGCACAAGGTGAGCTTCCTCCGAGTCAAGCTGCGGCGGGACGGACCGCAGTGGCTGGCGCGGACGACCGGCCCTCAGGGCAGCCAGCTGCTGCACTCGGCTGTGGCCGCCGACGGTCTTGCCGAAGTTCCGGTCGAGCGCACACAGCTGCAGGCAGGGGAGACCGTCGTCGTCCACCTGCTGGTGGCACCCACGTGAGCGACGACCTGACCCACCTGGACGAGGCAGGGCGGGCGCGAATGGTCCATGTCGGCGCAAAACCCGTCAGCGCCCGGACGGCGGTGGCGACGGCGGTGGTCCGCATGACGCCGCAGACGGCGCAGCTGCTCGCCGAGGGGCGGCTGCCCAAGGGGGATGCCGCCGCGGTCGCCCGTGTCGCAGGGATCATGGCCGCCAAACGGACCCCCGAGCTGATTCCACTGTGTCACCCGATCCGGCTCAGCAGTGTCGCCGTCGACGTCGAGGTCGATGCCGGCGCGGGAACAGCCCTGGTCACCGCGACCGTGGGGACCGAGGACCGCACCGGCGTGGAGATGGAGGCACTGGTCGGCGCGGGGGTCGCCGCGTTCACGCTGTACGACATGATCAAGGGCGTCGAGCGCGGCGCTGCGGTCGAGCACGTGCGACTGGAATCCAAGCAGGGCGGGTCGCGCGGAGACTGGAGCCGCGAACCATGAGGCGCGCCGACGTCATCACGATCTCGACGCGTGCCGCCGCCGGTGTCTACGCCGACGATGCTGGGCCAGCCGTCGCCGAGGTGCTGCGCGGGGCAGGCTTTCTCGTCGGCGACGTCCGCGTCGTGCCGGATGGCCGGGCGGTGGTGGCGACCGAATTGCGCGATGCCTGCGAGCAGGCCGACCTCGTCGTGACAACCGGTGGGACGGGGTTGCATCCTCGGGACGAGACGCCGGAGGCGACCTCCGACATCATCGACCGCCCCGTACCCGGGATCTCGGAGGCGATGCGCAGTGCGTCGCTGCAGATCACCCCGATGGCGATGCTGTCCCGCGGGACCGCGGGTATCCGCGGTACGACGCTGGTGATCAATCTGCCGGGATCGCCGAAGGCGGCCGTCGAGAACCTCCACGCCATCGTCCCCGTGCTGGGGCATGCGATGGAGCAGCTGGCCGGCGGTGACCACGACCGCTGATCACTGATCGCCGGCTGCTGCGCCTCCCCAGCGGCCGGCCGGTGGCGTGTTACTTTCGCGGCCGATGGGCTACTTCGTCCTGGTGTTGCTCTCGCTGCTGTGGCTCGGGTTCTTCCTTCCGGGCCTGTTGCAGGCCCGCCGCTCCTCGCCCTACGTCTCCGCGACGGACTTCAAGGAGTCCCTGCAACGCATCTCCGCCGGGCTCGCGGTCGAGCCCATTACGCCCGCCCCGCGCGTCCGTCGTTCCCGCCGCGAGATCGCGCGGCGGCGAGACACCCTCCTCGGCCTGGTGGCGGCCACCATCGGCGGTGTCGCGATGGGGTTGAGTTTCGGCGGAGCGCTGTGGTTGCTCGCCGTACCCCCCACGGTCGCGTTGGTCTTCTACGTCATCATGCTGCGCATCGCCGCGACGAAGCGGCACGGTCGCATGGCGAGACGTGTCGTGTATGCCGCGAACGGGCCTGGCGCCTCCCCGCCCACCACTGCCGTGGTCGACAAGAACGACTTGGAGCGCCTCGCCGGATAGAAGCGCCACGACGCCGCTGCTACGATGCGCGGTCCCCCTGCGCCGGCCGATTGGCGCAGTCCTGGGGGCTGTAGCTCAGTTGGTAGAGCGCCTCGGTCGCATCGAGGAGGCCAGGGGTTCGATTCCCCTCAGCTCCACTCACCTCACGTACGCCCGAGCCGGTCATCCAAGCCGTGGCGCAGCTGACGATGGCCTGGCGAGTCCTCAGATCCACGTGTCGAACCACATGCGCAGCTTCCAGGCGTCCATCGGCATTTCGATGCCGCTCCAGACTGGGTACCAGAAGACGAACGCGGCGACGCACAGGGCCGCGACGGCTGCCGGCAACCACCGTACGAAGGGATGCGCGCTCACGCGCCACAGCGCGTATGTCAAGGTCAGGGCGATAAACGGAACGGCGGGCGTGAGGTAGAAGAGGAAGTTGGGTCGCGGCACGGCCAACCACGGCAGGTACTGCACGGCATAGAAGCCCACGATGGTCAAGGCCCGCCAGTCGCGGTGGCGGACTCCGAACCACAGCAGCACCGGGATCGACGGCAGCGCGAGCCACCAGATGGCGGGATTACCGATCCCCAGGATCTCCTCGACGTTGCCCTGCCGCGTGACGCACTTCCCTTCCGCGAGCTTTTCGTCGCTGCACGACTCGTAGTAGTACGCGACTGGGCGCCAGAGCACCGCCCAGGTGACTGGCAGGCTGCGGTAGGGGTGCTTCGCCTGCAGGTTGAGGTGGAAACGCTGAATCTCGCGCTGTTCGCCGAGCCACTCACCCGCGATGTCGGGTACGGACAGATTGCACTCGCCGTTGGGACACTGCTCCAGCCCGAGCCTGGTGTCGCTGAAGTTGGCGAACCAACCCGCGTAGCTGAGGACGTACACGACCAGCGGGACGACCGCCATCGTCAGCAGCGCGCTGCCGACCCCGCGCGACCATTCCCTGGTGGCCGCCCCGGCCAGCCGGCGGCGCCACAGCGCCTCGCTGATCAGCACGAACAGCCCCGCGCCGCCGATGACCCAGACGGCGGACCACTTCGTGGCGAACGCCAGTCCGAATGCGAGCCCCGCCACCCACCGCCAACGGTGACTCCGCCGCGGCAGCGGACGTTGGACATCCGCGCCGGCCGGGAGGTTGCTCCACAGCACGTCGCGGTCCTTGAGCAGGAGCCAAACGCCCAGGGCGACGAACATCGCGAGGAAAATGTCCAGCATCGCGATCCGGCTCATCGTGAAGGCAAGCCCGTCGATGGCGACGAGGAAGGCAGCGAGCGCAGCCACTCCACGACGGCGGAACAGCCGGAGCCCGATGAGATAGGTGAGTACGACCAGGACCGACCCGGCTGCCGCGGACGCTGCGCGGAATCCGAAGCACCCGCCGAACGGTGCCGGTACCGCCGGGTCCGAACAGTCGTATCCGAACAGTGCGATCCCCCCGCCGATCAGCCACTTCCCGACCGGAGGATGGACGGCAAAGCCCTCCTCCACGCCCCGCGTGATCATCTCCCGGCCCTGCGGTGCGTAGTAGGTCTCGTCGAAATAGATCCGCTCCGGGTAGCCCAGCGCGTAGAACCGGAGCACCGCCGCGATCAGCAGCAGGATGACCGGCACCGCAACGGCGCCGGAGCCGTGCTGCAGCCCGACAACGCCCGCCGGCGCACGCTCGGCTGGTTGCGCGCCGGGGGGCGCAGTGGTGTCCGAGACCATCGCGCGGCAGTGTACGGGTGATGCAGACACCCTCCGACGCGCCGGAACCGCATGCCGACCCGAGTGCTTCCGGGCGGCGGTTGATCCTTGTCGCGACCCCGATTGGCAACCTCGGGGATCTCCCGCCGCGCGCGGCCGAGGCACTGCGTAGCGCCGATCTGATCGCCGCCGAGGACACCCGGCGCACACGGGTCCTTCTGGACCACATCGGCGCCGCGACGCCGATGACGAGTTACCACGAGCACAACGAAGCTCAGCGAACGGCCCCGCTGCTGGACCGCGTCGCAGCCGGAGAAACAATCGTGCTCGTCAGTGACGCCGGCATGCCCGGCATCGCGGATCCGGGCTACCGTCTTGTCCAGCAGGCAATAGCGCGAGGTCTGCCCGTGGAGGCGATACCCGGACCGAACGCGGCCATCCAGGCGCTGGTCCTGTCAGGGCTCCCGCTGGACCGCTTCACGTTCGAGGGCTTTCTGCCCCGCAAGGGCGGCGCCCGCTCACGACGGCTGAGCGACCTGGCCGCGGAAGCGCGCACGATGATCTTCTATGTGGCGCCGCACCGGGCGGGTGAGGATCTGGCCGCGATGGCGGATGCGTTCGGCGGGCGACCGGCCGCACTGGCGCGGGAGCTGACGAAGGTGCACGAGGAGGTCCTGCGCGCGACGCTGCCGGAACTGCTGGAGATCGCCGAGCAACGCGGAATCCGTGGTGAAGTCACCGTCGTCGTCGCGGGGGCGCCGCAGCGGCAGGCGCCCGATGTCGCCGACCTGGTGGACGACGTGGACCGACTCGTCTCCGCCGGAACATCGCGCAAAGACGCCGTCGCCGACGTGGCGCGGGCGCATGGCGTTGCCCGGCGCGCCCTGTACCAGGCCGTGCTGCAGCACGCCTCCGACACGTCAGGTTGACGAGGGCCACCACGCCCCGTCACCCTGCGACCTCATGAACGTCTTCGAGCAGCTCCACGCCCGCTTCTACGACTCGGTCACCGCCCCCATGGAGCGACGGGGTCTGGCGGAGCGGCGGGTTCGGCTGCTCGAGGGCCTGGAGGGTGACGTGCTCGAGATCGGGGCGGGCACCGGGGCGAATCTCGAGGCGTACCCGGAGGCGGTCACATCGCTGACGTTGACGGAGCCGTCGGCGCCGATGGCGCAGCGCCTGCGGACGCATGTCGCCGCCGAGCGGCCCGATACGACGGTCGTGAAGGCGGCCGCGGAGGATCTCCCGTTCGCCGACGCCAGTTTCGACGGCGTCGTGTCGACACTGGTCCTGTGCTCGGTCGACGACCCCGGCGTCGCCGTGTCCGAAATCAGGCGGGTCCTCCGGCCGGCCGGCCGGCTCGCCGTGCTGGAGCACGTCGTTTCCAGCGGCCGCGGGCGGATCCTGCAGCGCGCCTGGGAACCGGCGCAGAAGGTGATCGGGCGTAACTGTCACATGACGCGTGACACGCGACGGTTCCTCGAGATCGCGGGTTTCGACACGACCCGCGTTGTCGACACGAACATCCCGGGTCTCCCACACACGGTGTTCCCGGTGATAAGCGGCATCGCCGCTGCTGCCGATTAGAAGAACGGCGACGCGGACTCGTTGCTGTGCTCGCGGTCCAGTGCGCGCAGCGCGGCGGTGCACGACCAGCACACGACCTTCTCCCGGAACGACCCCAACTCGTGTTCCGAGCCGCAGAAGGTGCACTGCTCGGCCGGCTTGACCAGCAGCAGGCGACCTGCGTCGACAGAGATCTCCACCTCGTCCCCGACGCCGATCCCCAAAGACTTGCGCATGCTGGCGGGTATCACGACACGCCCGAGATCGTCGACCTTGCGACGGATGCCGGTGGGCTTCATTGCGCCGATAGTATGCGGCGCCGCTGCTCGATTGGAACGCGTCTGCGATGTCCGCCAAAGATACCTTCTACGTCACGACGCCGATCTATTACCCGAACGACATCCCGCACATCGGCCACGGGTACACGACGGTCGCCGCCGATGTCCTCGCCCGCTGGCGGCGGCTGATCGGCGACCGCGTCCACTTCTTGACGGGCACGGACGAGCATGGCTTGAACATCGTCCGTGCCGCGGGGGCCCGCGGCATGACGCCGCAGGAACACGTCGACGACATCAACCCGCGCTGGCACGAGATGCTGGTCACACTGCGGATCGCCAACGACGATTTCATACGCACGACTGAGCAACGCCACACATCGGGCGTGCAGGCGTTCATGCAGCGGCTGCACGACAACGGTGACCTGTACACCGCCACCTACAGCGGTCCCTACTGCGTCCGCTGCGAGGCGTACTACACCACCGAGGAACTCGTCGAAAACGAGCTGTGTCCGATCCACCGCCGCCCCGTGGACCGCCTGGAGCAGGAGAACTGGTTCTTCCGGCTCTCCAAGTACGCCCCCGCCCTGCTGGAGTTGTTCGAGCAACGCCCGGACTTCGTGCAGCCGGACGTGCGCATGAACGAGGTCCGCGCCTTCGTCGAGGGCGGCCTGACCGACATCTCGGCGTCCCGTTCGGCGTTCGACTGGGGTGTTCCGGTCCCGTGGGAGCCCGGCCACGTGTTCTACGTGTGGTTCGACGCCCTGCTGAACTACGTCACCGCCGCGGGGTTCGGCACCGACGACGCCGCCTTCGCGCGTCGCTGGCCGGTCGACGTCCACCTGATCGGCAAGGACATCATCCGCTTCCACGCGGTGTACTGGCCGGCCATGCTCATGGCAGCGGACATCGAGGTGCCTCGGCAGGTCTACGCGCACGGCTTCCTCCTCGTCGGCGGCGAGAAGATGTCGAAATCCAACGCCACGGGGATCCGTCCGACGGAACTCGTCGAGCATTTCGGCGTCGACTGTTACCGCTACTACTTCCTCCGCGAGATCAGCTTCGGCCACGACGGCTCGTTCTCGTGGGAATCGATGGAGCAGCGCTACACGACCGATCTGGCCAACGACCTGGGAAACCTCGTCAACCGTGTGCTGAACATGGTGTCGTCGTACTGCGACGCGCGGGTGCCTGACCCCACCGGTGAACCGGGCGAGGCCGAGGCCGCCCTGGGCGAGGACCTTGACAGGGCAGTGGTGGGACTGCAGTCCATCGACCGCCTGGAGTTCAAGAAGGCCCTGGAGGACCTGTGGGTCTTCGTCTCGGGCGTCAACCGCTACGTCGAGGCGCGCGCCCCTTGGAAGCTCAACAAGACGGGAGCGTCCGATGACCTCGCCCGCTGTCTCTACACGGCCGTGGACGCCCTGCGGATTATCGCCGTGCTCATCTCGCCGGTGATGCCGGTCGCGGCTGAGCGGTTGTGGGCGAAGCTGGGATTACCGTCTGCGCTGGACGAGCAGCGGTTGCCCGATGCCGGTCGCTGGGGGGCCACGCCAGTGGGCGTCACCGTCCAACGCGGCGACCTGCTGTTCCCCAAACTGGAAGAGCAACCTTAACCAGCCCCTGTGCGTCCACCTCTACATGAGGAGGTGGGCGTGAAGACCGTGGCGGTGGCGCACGTGGACCAAGTGCAGTCCGATGTCGAGTTCGCCGACGTCTATGCCGCCCATCACGCCGAGGCGCTGCGGCTGGCCTACCTGCTCTGCGGAGACCGCGGTCGGGCCGAAGACGCCGTCGCGGACGCGTTCGTCAAGATCTACCGGCAGATGCTGCGGCGCGAGATTCGCCAGCCGCGCGCCTACATCCGCCGTGCCGTCGTGAACCAGATCAACTCCGGGTTCCGCCGGCTGGCGCTCGAACGTCGCGAGGCCGCCAAGAGGTCAGGCGACGACCGCGGCCGGCGGGGCCCAGACGAAGAGTTGGTGGACCACGACGAGATGTTTGCGGCGCTGCGAGCGTTGCCGCAGCGCCAACGCACAGTCGTGGTGCTGCGCTACTACTCCGACCTGCCCGAAAAGCAGATCGCCGAGGTGATGGGTGTGTCCGTCGGGACCGTCAAGAGCAGCCTGCACCGGGGGCTGGAGCGCCTGCGGGCCGAACTGGGCGAGGAGGTGGCGTAGATGTCGTTCGAGGAGCGGCTGCGGCAGTCCCTGCAGGCACAGGCCACCGATTTGAGCCCGGATCCGGCGCTGTGGTCGGCGGTGCAGTCACGCATCCGCCGCGCCCGCACCTTTCGCCTCGCATTTGCCGGAGTCGCAGCGGCCCTCGCAGTCGCGGGGGCGGCGGTCGCGGCGCCGACGCTGATCGACCGCCGCATCGAGTTCGAGCGGGGACCCGTGGCGACGCAGCCGGCGGAGGAGCCCACCACTCCCGCAGCGGCGCCGGGATTCACCGGGAACCTCGTGTTCACCGACGACCAGGACGTCTACCTGCTGTCGGGCGCCGAGGCGCCGCAGCACCTTTTCGGCATCCAGTGCCCGGCCGGGGCCGTCTGCGACTCCGAACCCGTGCGGTCGGTCGCGGCTCGGCCGCAGTCGCCGGGCGCGGACGTCGCAGCCGTCGGCGCGAGCACGTGCAGCGGCATCGAGCACACCGGCGGCGACGCGCGGTTCATGGCGGACACCTGTCCCGTGTCCGTGGCCTTCTCGCCCGATGGTGGACACCTGGCCTGGGTGGGGCAGGCGGGACCCGAGGGCGACTGGATGCTCCACACCGTCGACTGGACCGAGGACGGTCCTGGTGAGGACGACGCTTCCTTCGACCTGCCGTGGGGTGTCGACCAGTCCGTGGACATCCAGGACTGGGTGTGGGACTCGCAGACGCTGGACGGCGCCAGCGGCCACATCGTGCTGCGCACGGGCATGGGCGGCGGGCCCCTGCTGTTCGAACTGCCCATCGAGCGGCAGGGCGACGGCAGCCTCGGGGTCACCGGACAGCCGAAGCCCGTCAGCTCGGGACAGGACCTGACGCCTCTGGCATTCACGTCCGGCGGCGCGACCACGTACACCATTGAGGTGCAGCAGCAGCCTGACGGCTTCGAGGGTCAGATCGTCCGTCGCGCCGGGTCCGACACCACCGGCACATTCGAGCTTCCGCCGGAGCTGTTCAGCAACACGAACCCGCCGTTCGCCGCGGCGGACATCTGGATCTCCGCGGCAGCGGAGACCGTGGTGTACGGCAACGCCGGCACCCGCATGGCGTGGGCACTGGACTGGCCCGCCACCGAGCGGCAGCCGGCGGGCCTCGTGAACCTGGACGCGGAAGGGCAGCTCCTCTCCGTCGTGCACGCAGACGTCGTGGCCGCCGTGGACGCACCTGCCGAGCAGCCGCGGACACAGTCCCAGCAGCCGCGGACACAGTCCCAGGTCGATGTGTTCTTCGGGATGACCGGCGCAGACGCGTGTGTCGCGGACCAGCCGGTGCAGCGCCAGGTCGAGGGTCAGGGCGTGGCCCGCGCCGCCCTCACCGAACTGCTCGAGGGACCGTCCAGCCGTGAGAGCAACGAGGGTGTGGAAAGTCCCTTCAACGCCAATACGGCCGGTGCGCTGAACGACATCGCGATCATCGACGGTGAAGCGCGGGTCGACTTCGACGACTTCAGCACTGCGGTCGACGACGGCTCCTGCACGAAGAGCGCGATCCTCGACGGCCTGAACAAGACGCTGTTGCAGTTCCCGAGCGTCACATCAACCCGCTACTCGTTCGACGGCGACCCCGAGGCGTGGCAGACGTGGCTGGGGCGTCATTCCGACGAAACGGCCACGCCACCCGCGGCTGTTGTGGCGACGGCGAAGGAGATCCATGACGCTGCCGTCGGGCACGACTGGGAGGCACTGGGCAGGCTGTCATCGGAGACCTCCTGCACGCTGAGCGACCAGAAGGAGCCCTGCGTCCCCCATTGGCAGGAGCAGGAGGCCAATGGCGCGGATCCGCTGGGCACTCTCGTCGACTTGCTCAGCGGTGAGGCGAGCCGTGACCCGGACGCGCCGATGTGGGTGTGGCCGGAGGAGTGGGCGGAACCGGGTACCGACTACAGCGGCCCGCGGATCGGGATCGACGAGGGCGGCATATGGCGGTACTACGTGCAGGAGGGTGGCTGATCGCTGCGGCTGGTAGCCTTGCGGGCATCGCCCGCGCTCTTCGCGGGCATTGTCATGGGTCGCGCTCTCCCAGACCCGCGGGGCGACCACTCCAGTCGTGACAACCACACCGGGGATTCGTGTACACCGACACGCATTGCCACCTCGAGCTGCTGTTCGAGGGGCAGGACCAGGACAACACCATCGAGCGCGCCCGCCAGGCCGGCGTCTCGACTCTGATTACCGTCGGCGTCGATCTCGCGTCCTCAGCCGAGGCCGTTCAGACCGCTGCCATGAACGACGGCGTCTACGCCTCGATCGGCATCCATCCGAACAACGCGATCGAAGCGACCGAACACGTGCTCGAGCGGCTGAGCGATCTGGCGGAGCATTCACGCGTCGTCGCCATCGGTGAGACGGGCCTGGACTGGTTTCGTGAGGGGGCACCGCGCATTCGCCAGCAGGACTCGTTCCGGGACCACATCCGGCTGGCGAAGGACTACGACAAGGCACTGGTGATCCACAACCGCGACGCCCACGAAGACGTCGTCGCCTTGCTCCTCGACGAGGGTGCCCCAGAGCGCACGGTGTTCCACTGCTTCTCCGGCGACGTGGAGCTGGCCAAGATCTGCGAGGAGAACGGCTGGTTCATGTCGTTCGCCGGCAATGTGACGTTCCGAAACGCACCAGCGCTGCGGGAGGCGGCCGCCGCCGCACCACTGGAGCTCGTCATAACCGAGACGGATTCGCCGTACCTGTCGCCGCATCCGCACCGCGGGCAGCCCAACGAGCCGGCACGCGTGGTGATGACGGTCGAGACTCTCGCCGAACTGCACGACGTTCGGCCTGAGGAGATGGCGCGGATCACCACGGAAAATGCGCGCCGTGCGTTCCGCATAACCTGAATCCTGCCGCCGATTTTGGGCGTTCCCGCCGTCTTGCTACGGTTCTGGCCCAATGCCCCCTCGTCATCGTCGGCCTCGGCCACCGCTGACGGGCCTGAAAGCACTCGCCGCCCACGCCCGGCGCCGCCAGTCGCTGCCGGTCCGTCTGCTCGCGCGCATGCTGGTCGGCGTGCTCGTCCCCCTGCTCGGCGTGACGTGGCTGCTGGGCAACCACAACGTGACCCTCCAGGTCGACGGCCAGCCGCAGCAGCTCACGACACACGCCTCCACTGTGGCGGAGTTGCTGGAACGCGCCGGAGTGGCCTTCGGCAAGCACGACGCAGTCACTCCGCCACCCGGAACTCCGCTACGCGAGGGGATGGTCGTGGAGCTGGTCCACGCGCGTGAGATCACGGTGTTGATCGGCGACAAGGAGGACACGGTCCTCGTCACGGCGCTCAGCGTCGACGAGGTGCTGGATCAGTTGACACGCCGACGGGATGTCAGCCAACGGGCGACCGTGCGACCGTCGCGCCTCACCCCCGTGCGTTCCGGCATGACGGTCCGGGTGCTGAATCCGGTCGCAGTCACGGTGGTCGCCGACGGCAAGGAGCGAGAGGTTGTCACGGATGCACCGAACGTGGCGAGGCTGTTGGAGCGTTTGGGGATTCGACTTCGCGGCCGCGATCGTGTGACGCCGGCCCCAGAGACAGCGGTGCAGCCGGATCTGCGGATCACCGTCGAGCGCGTCAGAGTGGAGCGGCAGCGCCGGACGGCCTCGCTTGACTTCGAAACCATCCGCCGGCCCACCGACCGGCTGGCCCAGGGCCAGGAGCGCGAGGTGCGCGCCGGCCGCAACGGCACGATCCGGTTGACCGAACGGGTGACATTCGTCGACGGTAACGAGGTGAGCCGTCACGAGATCCGCCGCCGCCTCGTGACCGCTCCCCTTGCCCGCATCGTCGAGGAAGGGACCGCGCCGCCACCACGTGCCACGCCGACCGACCGCAATCAGGACACGGAGCCGGCGCCCCAGCCCCGGCCGTCGCCGTCGACCCGCGCGACCGAGCGCGCGACCGAGAACTCACAGACGGGCCAGGCGTCGTACTACCACTACCCCGAAGAAGGAATGATCGCCGCCCACCGCACCCTGCCGATGGGGACGGTCGTGACTGTGACCAACCGGGCCAACGGCAAGTCCGTCACGGTCACCATCAACGACCGGGGCCCGTACATCGACGGCCGCATCATCGACCTGAACGAACCGGCGTTCACCCAGATCGCTGCCAGGTCGGCAGGCGTCATCGACGTGCGGATCACCTGGTAGGAATGCTGACCACCCGTCAGGTCCGAGCGCTGCTGCTGATGCACGGACTGGCCCCCAACAAGTCGCTCGGCCAGAACTTCGTCGTCGATGCGAACACGGTGCGCAAGATCGTGCGCGACGCGGCTGTGGACCGCGGCGACGTCGTGGTCGAGGTCGGTCCCGGACTGGGGAGCCTGACCGTGGCGCTGCGTGCCGCAGGAGCCGAAGTGGTCGCGGTGGAGATCGACGCGGGACTGGTGCGTGCGCTGGCCGACGTCGTGGCTGGCGACGACGGCGTGACCGTCATCCACGCCGATGCCCTGGACGTCGACTACGGGGCGCTCCTGCGGGGCCGCTCGGCACTGATGGTTGCGAACCTCCCGTACAACGCGGCGACGCCGATCCTCATGGGCGCTCTGCACAGCGGGGCGTTCACACGGCTGCTGCTGATGGTGCAGCGTGAGGTCGGCGAGCGATGGACCGCCGCCGTGGGCCACCCGTCGTACGGCGCCGTGAGCGTGAAGGTCGCCGCGCTGGCGTGGGCCGAGATCGCGGCGCCGGTCAGCCGTAACGCGTTCCACCCGGTGCCGAACGTCGACTCGGTGACCGTGCGGCTGGTGCCGCGTGCTGAGCCCGCGATTGACGACGTCGGGGGCCTGTTCCGGCTCGTCGAGGCCGGCTTCGCGCAGCGCCGCAAACGCCTCCGCAACGCGCTGGGCGCGGCAGGGCACCACCCGGCAGCAGTCGAAGCCGCATTGCAATCGGTCGGGCGGTCGGCCGGTGCCCGGGCGGAGGAACTGGACCTGGACAGCTGGATCGACCTGCACCACGCGCTGCACCGCCGACGAGGCTGCGACTTTGCTGCACGCGCCTGAGCCCGCCTAGCATCCGCGCGGTCGCAGGTCGGCGGTTGAGGGGGGATCGTCGCCGGACCACCCGGAAGGAGCGCTCGGCGGTGAGATGGGGACGGACCAGCGGCGGGCCCTGCGTGTCGGTTCGTGTCCCAGCGAAGCTGAACCTCTTCCTGTCGGTGCGCGGCCGGCGACCCGACGGCTACCACGAGCTGGTCACCGTCTTTCAGTCCGTGTCGCTGTACGACCGGGTCCGCGCCGGCCTCATCGGACCTCCCGGGCAGGGACACCATCCGGCCGCGCGACGGCGTATGCGCGTGGCGCTGTGGCACGACGCCGGGCCTGGTGTCCCCTCGGGCACGGAGAACCTCGCCGTGCGCGCGGCCCGCGCCCTGGGGTCGGCCGCGGGGGTGATCGACCTCGCGTTCGTCGACGCACGCGCGTTGCGTCCGGCGGACCCCGAAGTGGACCATGCGTCATCCCCCTACACGGTCATCGACCTGCGCAAGTCCATCCCCGTTGGCGCCGGCATGGCGGGTGGGTCGGCGGACGCGGCTGCCGCGCTGGTGGCGCTGAACGAGCTGTGGGCTTGCGAACTGTCGCGCGACGACCTGCGTGCCGTCGCGGCCCACATCGGCAGCGACGTCCCGTTCTGCGTCGTCGGCGGTACCGCTCTGGCAACCGGCCGTGGCACGGCGCTCGCCCAGGTGCTGTGCCGTGGGACGTTTCACTGGGTCGTCTGCACGGCTGACCAGCCGCTGCCGACGGCCGACGTGTACCGGTCGTGGGACCACAACTGCACAGTCAACGAGGTGCAGCCGGACGCGGTCGTCCAAGCCCTGCGCACGACCGACCCGGAGGCGCTGGGCGCGGCCCTGCACAATGATCTCGAACCCGCCGCGTTCGCGCTGCGTCCCCAACTGCGCGAACAGCGTGACGCCCTGCTGGACGCCGGAGCGCTGGGCGCAGTGCTGTCGGGCAGCGGCCCGACGCTGCTCGCACTCACCGAATCGGCGGAAGCCGCGACCGGCGTATGCAAGCTGATGGAGTCGGACTTCCACAGCGTCCGCGTCGCGACGTCCCCCGCCGGCGGCCCCGAGTTGCACCCGTGCTAGATGGCCGGGGTCACCCTCGCCGGGTGGGCTACAGTGACGTTCGGGTCGCGCCGGGCGCCGCGCGCACCGGACCGTGTCCGGTGGGAGGTGGTGAAATGGCATCACGTCGTCCTTTGGAGTCGAAGTTGAAGGTTCGATCCCTTCCCTCCCAGCGAACTTCAGTGGAGCTGCTCGCGTGACCACCGCCGCCGTTGTGCTCGCCGCCGGCAAGGGCACCCGCTTCAAGTCGGAGTTGCCGAAGGTGCTCCACGCCGCGACAGGACGCACGATGTTGCGCTGGGTCCTCGAGGCGCTGCGCCCACTCTCGCTGGACCGCATCGTTGTCGTCGTCGGCCACGGTGCCGACGCGGTACGCGCGGAGGCCGAGGCCGCCGGGATGCCTGGGCTGGTGACGGTCGAGCAGGTCGAGCAGAACGGGACGGGTCACGCGGTTCGGGTCGTGGCGGACGCCGGCGCGCTCGACGACGTCGACAACGTCCTCGTTGTGCCGGGCGATTCGCCGCTGTTGACACCCCAGGCGCTGGGGGACCTGCTGGATTGCCACCAGGGCGGGGTCACGATGCTCACGGCCGAGCTGGACGATCCGACAGGGTATGGCCGGGTCCTGCGTGATCACGACGGCCGCGTCACCGGGGTCGTCGAGCAGCGCGACGCCGCCAACGAGCAGCGCGCGATCACCGAGGTGAACACCTCCATCTACGTGTTCGCCAGGGAGCAGTTGGTCGAGGCGCTGCACAGGCTCACCGCGGACAACGACCAGGGCGAGGAATACCTGACGGATGTCATCGCGCTGCTGAGCGCCGAAGGCATCCTGACGTCGAGGGCGCCTGCCGAAGTAGCGGTTGGAGTGAACGACAGGGCGCAGCTGGCCGCCGTCGGTGGCGTGCTGCAGCGGCGCATCCTCAGCGAACACATGTCCAACGGCGTCACGATCGTCGACCCCTCGGCCACATACGTCGGCGCCGGCGTCTCGCTGGCCACCGACGTCGTCCTTCTGCCCGGGACGCATCTGGAGGGCGCGACGCGGGTCGGGGCCGGTGCCGTCATCGGACCGAACAGCCGCCTGGTCGACACCCATGTCGAGACCGGCGCAACCGTGGCCTACAGCGTGGTGCTGCAGGCGTGGATCGGCGCGTACGCCACCGTCGGTCCGTTCACCTACATCCGTCCGGAGACCCGCCTGGAACGCGAGGCAAAGGCTGGGGCGTTTGTGGAGATGAAGAACTCCACGGTCGGCGAGGGCAGCAAGGTCCCACACCTGTCATATGTGGGTGACACGACGATCGGGAGCGGCGCGAACATCGGTGCGGCCACCGTGACGGTCAACTATGACGGGTTCAACAAGCACCGCACTGTCATCGGGGATGGGGCGCGCATCGGCAGCGACACGATGCTCGTCGCCCCCGTTACCGTGGGAGCTGGTGCGTACACCGGCGCAGGATCGGTGATCACCAAGGATGTACCGGCCGGAGCACTGGCCGTGGAAAGGACAGAGCAGCGCATCATCGAGGGGTACGCGGAGCGACACCGCGCCAGGTCCACACCGCCAGGCGCTCAAGCAGCCGAAGGCGGTAGCGCCATACAGAAAGAAGAGTGAGCCATGGAGATCGTCACCAAGAAGCGGATGCAGATCTTCAGCGGCCGCGGGTATCCCGAGCTGGCCCGGGAAGTTGCCGATCACCTCGGCATGCGGCTGGGCGACGTGGATGTGCACGAGTTCGCCAACGGCGAGATCTACGTGCGATACCGCGAGAATGTCCGCGGCAGCGACGTCTTCGTCATCCAGACGCACTGCAAGCCGGTCAACGACAACATCTTCGAGCAGCTCGAGCTCATCGACGCGGCAAAGCGCGCGTCCGCCAAGCGCATCATTGCCGTCGTGCCCTTCTACGGCTACGCGCGCCAAGACCGCAAGGCACGTTCGCGCGAGCCCATCACCGCCAAGCTCCTGGCGGACATGCTCACCACGGCGGGCGCTGATCGCGTGGTGTCGGTGGATCTCCACACGGGCCAGATCCAGGGGTTCTTCGACAAGCCGATGGACTCACTGACCGCCCTTCCCTTGCTCGTGGGATGGCTCACCGAGCACTACGCCGACGAGGAACTTGTCATCGCCGCGCCCGACGCCGGCGGTGTGCGGCTCGCCGCGAGGTTCCAGTCGCGGCTGCCCAACGCGTCCATCGCGTTCCTCGCCAAGACCCGCACCGCACACAACGTCTCCCAGACCCTCGCCGTGGTCGGCGAGGTCCAGGGGCACACCTGCGTTCTCGTCGACGACATGATCGATACCGCTGGGACGATCTGCGGTGCGGCTGAGGCGCTGATGGAGCGTGGTGCCAAGGAGGTGCTTGCGGTCGCGACCCACCCGGTCCTGTCGGGTCCGGCGACCAGGCGCCTGGCGGAATCGTCCATCTCGAAGGTCGTGCTGACCAACACGCTGCCGCTGCCGCCGGAACACGACTTGGACAAGATTCACATCGTTTCGGTGGCACCGATCATCGCCAGCACGATGAAGGCGATCTTCGAGGATGAGTCCGTCAGCGAACTGTTCGACGACGACAACCAACGCTGACGCGCGCACCACTGAAGGAATTGCCGGGCTCTCGGCCACCTGGCTACCATGGCGGATCACTGCGCGTGGTTTCGCGTGCCTCGATCCTTTCCGCATCCAGGAGTGTTCCGCCATGTCCAGACAGGTTGCACTCGCCGCACATCCCCGCCGGGGCAACGGCAAGGGCGAGGCCCGCAGCCTTCGTCGCGAAGGTCGTGTCCCCGCGATCGCCTACGGGGCCGACCTTGACCCGACACCCATTTCTGTCGACGCGCTGGAGCTGTACCACGCGCTGCACACCGACGCGGGTTCGAACGCGATCCTTCGTCTCGAGGTGGGAGGTGATCCCCACCTCGCCATGGCGCGCGAGATCCAGCGGCACCCGCTGCGGCGGGAGGTGCTGCACGTCGATTTCGTGACCGTGTCGCGCAACGTCAGGGTGGCCGTCGACGTCCCCATCAACCTCGAAGGGGCGGAGGACGCTCCCGGTGTGGGCGAGAGCGGCATCATCAGCCAGGAGCTGTACGCCCTGCCTCTGGATGTGCTGCCGCTCGAGGTGCCGGACTCCATCACACTGGACGTGTCGGGCATGAACGTCGGGGACACGCTGCGCGTCTCCGATCTCGCCGTGCCGGACGGCGTCAACATCACGATCGATCCCGAGACCACCGTCGCCACCTGCGTGGTGCCCGCGCTGGACGTTCCCGAGCCGGAGACGACCGAGGAGGCGCTGGAGGGCGAGGCGGGCGAGGAGGCCGAGGGCGCGACCGGCGAGGAGGCCGAAGCTGCCGAGAGCGGCGAGGCGGACGACAGCGGCGACAAGCGGTAGCGCCGCTGCTGCGCTGGCTGCGCCTTCGCACAAACAGCACGCCAGTGGCTGATCGCTGGTTGGTTGTCGGCCTGGGCAATCCCGAGGTCGAATACGGCGGCACGCGGCACAACGTCGGCGCCGACATCGTCCGTCTGGTCGCGTCGCGGCTTGGCACGTCGTTCAAGCCCCATCGTGTGCAGGCGCAGGTAGCGGACACGTTCGACAAGCCGGGCGGCACACCGCTGTCGCTGATCCTGCCGTTCGGCTACATGAACAATTCCGGCGGACCTGTGCAGCAGGCGATGGCCTTCTACAAGGCGCCCGGTGAGCGACTGGTGGTCGTGCACGACGACCTCGACCTGGAACTGGGCCGGCTGCGGCTGAAGATGGGCGGCGGTACCGGGGGGCACAACGGACTCAAGGACATCCAGCGGCATTGCGGGGGACCGGGTTTTCTGCGCTGTCGCATCGGCATCGGTCGCCCGCCGGGCCGCCAGGACCCCGCCGCCTTCGTCCTCAAGAAGTTCTCCGCCAACGAGCGCGAGGTCATCGACGGCACCGTGGAGCGCGCCGCCGACGCCATCCTGGACCTCGTGTCGCTCGGTCTGGAAGAGGCGCAGAATCGCCACCACGCCCCCTGACCCGCGCCCAGCCGGGCGACTTTGCCGCGGATGAGCCGACGCGCGACCATGGGCGGTCGTGAGCGACACCTCGCAGGCCCCCCTCGAGCCGCTACTGCGTCCGGGGCGCGGCCTCCTCGATGACATTTCGGAGCCCGGCGATATCCATGCCGGACCGTCGATGCGCGCCTACAGCGTCGCGCTCGTCGCGCTCAGATGTGCGCCGCTGCTGGTGGTGGTCCCCACTGAGAAGGACGCGGACGGCGTCGCCGACGACGTCGCGGCGTACCTCGGCAACGCCGCGGTTGCGGTGTTTCCCCCGTGGGAGACCCTGCCGCACGAACGGCTGAGTCCACAGCCCGCGACCGTCGGACAGCGGCTGCGGGTGCTCGACCGACTGCGCGCCGACGCAGGCACCCCGCCGCTGCGGGCTGTCGTCGCTCCGGTCCGTGCGCTCCTGCAGCCGATGGACCCGCGGTTGACCGAACGCCACCCCATCAGGCTGGGGCCGGGCTACACGGCGGGTCTCGACGGGCTGGTCGAGGCCCTGGCCGCGCTGGGGTACACACGCACGACGATGGTCGAGCACCGCGGTGAATTCGCCGTGCGCGGCGGCATCGTCGACGTGTTCCCCTCGGCCGCCGACCACCCGGTCCGGGTCGAATTCTGGGGCGACGACGTCGACTCGGTCCGCGAGTTCGCCGCCGCCAGCCAGCGCACGCTCGAACCGGTGGACAGCGTGGCGATCGACGCCGCCCGGGAACTGGTTCTCGACGCGGAGACGGCCGACACCGCACGCTTGCTGGCGAAGCGGGTCCCCGCGCTGGCTGAGCAACTGCAACTGCTTGCCGACGGGATCGGGTTCGAGGGCATGGAGTCGCTGGTGACGGCGATCCATCCTGCCCCGGCCTATCTGCCCGATTTCTTCCCCGACGACGCCGGCGTCGTTGTCATCGACCCCGTGCGGGTGGGTGACCGGGCACGGGAGCTGCGCGAGCAGGCCGAGGCGCTGCTCGTCGCCGGCTGGCGTGACCACAGCGACAGCGGGTTCCTGCTGTCCGGGGACGACGAGTCCGACGCCGTCGGGTTCGCGGAGTGGGACGATGTCGAGCGGCGTGTGCGCGGCCCGCGGTGGAACATCACCCCCTTTGCGACGCCCCATGCCGTGGTGCAGATCCCCGGGCTGCCGTGGGACACGTTCCGCGGCGACATCGCAGCGGCCGCGGCAAGCGTGCGGCGGCTGTCCAGCGAGGGGTTGGCGGTCGTGCTCACGACAGCCGGGCACGGTCCGGCCCTGCGCCTCGCGGAAGTGCTGCGCGACGAGGGCATCGCCGCACCTGCGGTCGGCCGCCTCGATCGGGTGCCACCGGGCGTAGTGCTGATCACCGAGTCGACGTTGCGCGAAGGATTTCGTTCACAGGACCTCGGGATCGCGGTCCTCGGCGAATGGGATCTGTTCGGGCCGCGTCGTACCCGTGCCGCACGCCGACTGCCAAGCAAGCGCGCCGCCTCGGAGACGGTTGTCGATCTGCAGCCCGGTGATCCGGTGGTGCACAGCATCCACGGTGTCGGCCGTTACGTCGGCATGGTCACCCGTGAGTTGCCAGGACCCAGTACAGCAGTCGGGGGTGGCAAGGCCGGCAAGATGACCCGCGACTACGTCGTGATCCAGTACGCCGGCGGGGACCGCCTGTTCGTCCCGTCCGACCAGGTCGACGCGATCGCCAAGTACGTCGGCGGCGAGGAACCACGGGTCATGCGAATGGGTGGCGCCGAGTGGGAGCGGGCGAAGTCGAAGGTTCGCAAGGCGGTGCAGGAGATGGCCGGCGAGTTGGTGCGGCTGTACCAGGCGCGAATGCACTCCCCCGGCCACGCCTTCCCGATGGACTCCGCCTGGCAGCGCGAACTGGAGACGGCGTTCCCCTTCGAAGAGACCCCCGACCAGGTCTCCGCGATCGACGAGGTCAAGGACGACATGCAGGCACCGTTGCCGATGGACCGGCTGATCTGCGGCGACGTCGGCTTCGGCAAGACCGAAATCGCCGTCCGTGCCGCCGCCAAGGCGGTGTTCGACGGCAAACAGGTCGCTGTGCTGGTCCCTACGACGCTCCTCGCGCAGCAACACGGTGAGACGTTCACCGAGCGCTTCTCGGGGTTCCCGGTGAAGGTCGCAGTGTTGTCGCGGTTCGCCACTCCCCGTGAGCAGCGCCAGATCCTCGATGGGCTGGCAGCGGGGACGGTCGACTTGGTCGTGGGCACGCACCGCCTCCTTGGCACGGATGTCGTCTTCAGGGACCTCGGGTTGGTCGTGGTCGACGAGGAGCAGCGGTTCGGCGTCGGCCACAAGGAACGCCTGAAGCAGCTTCGGACCAGCGTCGACGTGCTCACGATGACGGCGACCCCCATCCCGCGGACGATGGAGATGGCGATCACCGGGATCCGCGACCTGTCGACCATCGACACGCCACCTGAGGAACGCCAGCCAATCGTGACGCACGTGGGCGAGTGGGACGAGTCCCTCGCCGCCCTCGCGGTACGCAGGGAACTGCTG
Source organism: Nitriliruptorales bacterium (assembly GCA_009377835.1). Lineage (GTDB taxonomy): Bacteria > Actinomycetota > Nitriliruptoria > Euzebyales > Egibacteraceae > WHTG01. The sequence continues at coordinate 5,975 of WHTG01000021.1, read as the reverse complement.
CGCGAGGGCCAGGTGTTCTGGGTGCACAATCAGATCAGCACCATCGCGTCGGCTGCGGAGTACGTGCGTGGACTGGTGCCCGGAGCGCGCGTGGAGTTCGCCCACGGGCAGATGGATGAGAGCGCGCTGGAACGGATCATGGTTCGTTTCTGGCAGCGCGAGTTCGACGTGCTGGTCTCCACGACGATCGTCGAGGCCGGCCTCGACATCCCCAATGCGAACACGCTGATCATCGAGCGGTCGGACCTTCTGGGAATGGCCCAGCTGTACCAGTTGCGCGGGCGGGTGGGCCGTTCCTCCGAGCGCGGCTATGCCTACCTGTTCTATCCCGAGGCGCGGGCGATCACCGAGGAGGCGTACAAGCGGCTGGAGACGATCGCGACGTTCACGGGGCTGGGCTCGGGCCTGTCGATCGCGCTGCGCGACCTGGAGATCCGCGGCGCCGGGAACGTCCTGAGCGCCGACCAGTCGGGACACGTCGCCGCCGTCGGCTTCGACGAGTACGCCAAGCTGATGGCACAGGCGGTCGACGAGTTTCGTCAGGGCGCGGCCGCGGTGGCGCAGGACGAACCCGAGTTGAAGTTGGACATCCCCGTCGACGCGCACCTGCCGCCGGACTACATCGCGGACGAGGCGCTGCGGTTGGAGGCGTACCGAAAGATCGCGGCCGTCCGGGGGGCGGCGGGGGTACGCGCCGTCCGCGAAGAACTCGCTGACCGTTACGGCCGCCTCCCTGAACCCGCGGAACGGCTTCTGTCCGTCGCCGCCCTCCGGGTCATGGTGCGTCGCTGGGGGATACGGGAGATCTCCACCACGCCACGCCGCACGGTTCGCTGCGTTCCGGTGATTCTCGCCGACTGGCAGGAGATCAGGTTGCGGCGCGAGCATCGCGCTGCCGTCTACAACCACGCGGCCGAGGCGCTGGAGATCCCGATGCCGCGCTCGGGCGAGCTGGTCGGATGGCTGGCGCGGACCCTGCAGTCGATCCTGGGACCGCAGCGCCTGCAGCCCAGGAAGGTCCGCGCGTGACGGCGCGGATGGGGCGCGGCGGCGCAACACCTAGACTGGGCGGTCAATTCACGAACAGAACGGTGTTTGTCGTGCAGAAGTTCACCCTTGTTCGCCTTGCCGTCGCGGCGCTGTGCAGCGTCGTCCTGGCCGCATGCGCAACGCTGACGGGGACCGGTGATCCCAACGTCGCCGCGACCGTCAACGACACAGAAGTGCTCGTCTCGGAGGTCGAGCAGCGCTATGAACAGGCGAAGACCCAACCGCAGATTTCCCAGCAGCTGGAGCAGGACACGACCGGTGCGGCTCAGTCGCAGCTGCAGGCGCAGATCCTGACCCAGCTGGTGCTGTCGGAACTGCTCGAACAGTGGGCGACGGAGCTGGACATCGAAGCATCCGATGCCGAGGTGGCGGAGGAACGCGACGCGCTGGTCGAGCAGCTCGGTGGCGAGGAAGCGTTCGAAACCGCCGTCGATCAGAGCGGGCTGACCGACGACGAGATCACGGAGCAGATTCGCCAGCGCGTGCTGCAGAACAAGATCGCGGCCGAGGTCGCCAAGGACGTCGAGGTCAGTGACGAGCAGGTCGCCGACTTCTACGAGGAGAACGCGGAGGCGCGGTTCGGCCCGAAGGCGACGGCGCGCCACATCCTGGTCGAGCAGGAACGCAAGGCCGGCCAGATCATGGCCGACCTGCGCGACGGGGCCGATTTCGCGAAGCTCGCCGAGAAGGAGTCCACCGACACCGGTAGTGCACAGCAGGGCGGCGAGTTGCCGGAGTTCGGCCGCGGCCAGATGGTCGGGCCATTCGAGGACGCGGTGTTCAAGGCCGAGGAGGGCGACCTGGTCGGTCCGGTGGAAACAGAGTTCGGCTACCACGTCATCGAGGTCCTGTCGCTGTCCGAGGGACAGGAACTCGACGACGTGAGCGACGAGATCCGCGCCGAACTGACCGAGACCCAGGAAGGGGAGGTGCTGCAGAAGAGCCTGGGCGAACGAAGCAAGGAGGCCGAGGTGGATGTGAACCCGCGGTTCGGCACCTGGAACGCCGAGGCGCAGCAGGTCGAGCCCGTCGAGCCGCTGGGTGACACCAGTGAGGCCCCCGGCGCCGGCGCCACCGAGGAGATTCCGCCGCTGGACGAACCGGGCGCCACCGAGGCGCCACCGATCCCCACCGACGCACCGACCGGGTAGCACATGTCGCGCCTCGTTCTCGTCGACACGGCAGACGAGCTGCCGGGGCTGCTCCCGCTCCATGCATGGTCTGCGATCATGGCGTCCGACCTCGTGCTGGTCGGGTCTGCGCAGCATCCCCTGGTGGACCACCTGACCATGGCGGATCTGCGGCTCGAGATCGTCGGCGAGCCGGCTGAGCCGAGGGCGTTGTCACGCACGGATCTTCTCAGCGGGCTGTCGCCGCTGGACAAGGCTCGTGCGGAGTCGATCGTCGACCGCGCGCGGGACGAGGGCGACGTGGTCTACCTGTTCGGCAGCACCGACCAGGAGGCGTTCACACGGACGCTGGGAATGGAGGCGGCACGGGCAGGTGTCGAGGTCGAGGTCGTGTACTTCGGTGTGCAGCCGCGCGGATCGCCGCTGCTCGAACTCGTCCGCGTGATGGAGCGCCTGCGCGCGGCCGACGGATGCCCTTGGGACCGCAAGCAGGATCACAGGTCGCTGGCGCGTTACGCGGTGGAGGAGGTGTACGAGCTCCTCGAGGCGATCGACGCAGGTGAGCCCGATGCGATCAGGGAGGAGCTGGGCGACGTCCTGCTGCAGGTGGTGTTTCACGCGCAGATCGCGACCGACGCCGCCGAGTTCACCGTCGACGACGTTGCCGGCGGCATCGTCGAGAAGCTCGTGCGCCGCCACCCGCACGTGTTCGGCGATGCGTCCGTCGCCGACGCCGACGAGGTCCTCGCAAATTGGGAGACGCTCAAGGCGGAGGAGAAACCGGAGCGGTCGGGTGTCTTCGACGGCGTCGCGACAGGCCAGCCCTCGATCGCGTACAGCGAACAGCTGCAGCGCCGTGCCGCGAAGGTCGGTTTTGACTGGGCCGCCGACGAGGATGCGGTGGCGCGCATCCGGTCAGAACTCAACGAACTCCTGGCCGCACGCGACGACGCGGAACGGGAGCACGAGGTCGGCGACCTCCTGCTCAGCGTCGTCAGCCTCGCCCGCCGGCACGGCATCGATGCCGAGATGGCGTTGCGCGGCGCCGCCGCGCGGTTCCGTCGGCGCTTCGAGGCCATGGTTCCCGACCCTGATGAGGACCTGGGGGCGGTGACCCGCGAGGAGTGGCTTCGCCGCTGGGACGAGGCGAAGGTGCACGAACACCAGCGGTGACCCCGTACCCTGCGTTCGCGCTCCAATATCCCAGGGGCAAGGATGTTGACGGTGTTGTTTGAGTTGTCTGTGTGGCCTACAGTGGCCTGCCCGGAGGTGAACCTTTGGTAGAGATCGAGCGTCTGGCCGCTCGGGAGCTGCTCGACTCCCGCGGCAACCCGACCATCGAGGTGGACTGCCTCCTCGTCGACGGGTCCCTCGGACGCGCCGCCGTTCCCAGCGGCGCGTCGACCGGCGCCTTCGAAGCCGTCGAGCTGCGTGACGGCGGACGACGCTACGGCGGGAAGGGTGTGCAGGCGGCCGTGCGCAACGTGGAGGATGTCATCGCACCCGCGCTGCTGGGCAGGCTGGCGACGGATCAGCGCGACATCGACAGCGTCCTGCTGGAGCTGGACGGCACCGACGACAAGGGCAATCTGGGCGCCAACGCGCTGTTGGGGGTCAGCCTCGCCGTCGCGCGCGCGGCGGCGCAGGCCAGCGCTCTTGCGCTGCACGCCTACCTGGGCGGGCCCAACGCGCACGTGCTGCCGATCCCGATGATGAACATCCTCAACGGCGGAGCGCACGCGGACTCGAACGTGGACTTCCAGGAGTTCATGGTCGCCCCGCTCGGGGCGGCGACGTTCTCCGAGGCGGTGCGGGTGGGCGCGGAGGTGTACCACTCGCTCAAGTCGGTGCTGCGCGGACGGAGCCTGAGCACGGGCCTGGGCGACGAGGGTGGTTTCGCACCGAGCCTTCCTTCCAACGACGCCGCGCTCGACCTGATCATGGAGGCGGTCAGCGCCGCGGGGTACGAGCCTGGCGAGGATGTCGCCCTCGCCATGGACGTCGCGTCCACGGAGTTCTTCCACGACGGCGAGTACCGCTTGGCGGGCGAGGGTTTGACGTTGTCGGCTGCGCAGATGGTCGACCGCCTCGCGGACCTGACCCAGCGCTACCCGATCGTGTCGATCGAGGACGGGATGGCCGAGGAGGACTGGGACGGGTGGCGGGAACTGACCCAGCGCATCGGGGACTCGTGCCAGCTGGTTGGCGACGACCTGTTCGTCACCAACGTCGAACGAGTGCGACGCGGCATCCAGGAAGGGTCCGCCAACAGCGTGCTGGTCAAGGTCAACCAGATCGGGACGTTGACCGAGACGCTGGACACGATGGACCTTGCCCATCGTGCCGGCTGGACGTGCATGGTCAGCCACCGGTCCGGTGAGACGGAGGACACGACGATCGCCGACCTTGCCGTCGCCACCAACGCCGGGCAGATCAAGACGGGTGCGCCCGCCCGCAGCGACCGGGTCGCCAAATACAACCAGCTGCTGCGCATCGAGGAGGAGCTGGGCGACACGGCGCGCTACGCCGGCCGCCGCGCGTTTCCCCGTTCGATGGCCGCGGACGGGCCGCGAGCGTGACATCGCAGCCGGCGCGTCGGCGTGCTGGGTCCCGCGGGCGTGGCCACGCCGCCTGTGCGGCGATGACGCGGCCCCTGAGGCAGCGCGGGGGCGACGCCGCATGGCGACGCGCCGTCAGAGGCGATCGGCCGTATGTCGTCGCGTTCTTCGTGCTCGTCGTGGTGCTGTCGACAATGGTCGTGCGGCCGCTGCAGAGCTACACGGCGGCCGCCGAGCGGGTCCACGACCTGCAGGTGGCGCGGGCGGAGCTGCGTCAGACGGCGGCCGAGCTGGAAGAGAGCCAGGCGCGGCTGAAGGACCCGGAGGAGATCGAACTGCTCGCGCGCCAGCGGCTCGGTCTGGTCAAGCCGGGGGAGATCCCATACGTCGTCACGGACGGCCGTCCCGATACGGATCGGGTCAGGCCGAACGGCAGGCCGTTGGCATCCCCGCGGCGACTCACGCTGTGGCAGCGCATCTCGCAGGCGTTCGTGGCGTTGTTCCGCCGCTGAGACGCACGGCGGGCTCGTAGTCTGGGCTCATGCCCTCCACCTCCGCTGGTCTGGACGATGCGCTGCGCCCGGCGCCGGACGCGTCCTACGGGGCGCAACTGCAGCGACCGGCCATGGACGCGGTGGACGCCGCCCGCGCCTCGGCGATGATCGGCCGCCCTCTGCGAGGGCGCTCGGCCACGGCTGTGCGCTGCGGCTGGGGATTGCCCGCCGTGCTTCGTGTCGACCCGCAGTTGGAGGACGGGACGCCGTTCCCGACCATGTTCTGGCTGTCGTGTCCGCTGGCCAACAAGGCCGTCGGCACCCTGGAGGCGTCGGGTGTCATGCGCGGCCTCATGGATGAACTGCGCGACGACCCGGCTCTGGCCGCCGAGTACGCCGCGGCGAGCGAGCGCTACGTCGCGGCGCGTAACCAACTTGGCGCGCGCGTGCCCCGCGACGACACCGCCGGTGGGATGCCGGAGCGGGTGAAGTGCCTGCACGCGCTCTACGCGCACCACCTGGCGACGCGGGACAACCCGATCGGGCGATGGGTGGCCGAACGTGTCGAGCCGCTGCCGTGTCCCGCGCCCTGCGTCACCGCAGAGCCGGCATGACGAGGGTTGCCGCGGTGGACGTCGGCACCAATTCGGTTCGCCTCCTCGTTGCGGATGCCGGCGAAGGTGCCGGACTGCTCCCTGTCGAGCGGCACATGACGATCACGCGTCTCGGCGCGGGCGTCGACG
>WHTG01000085.1 GCA_009377835.1 Nitriliruptorales bacterium | reverse complement strand
TCATGCCGAGGCGATCCGGCTTCTCGAGGAAGCCTCGCGAGCATTGCCTGAACGCGCACCCTCGCTGCGCCCGAGAGTGCTCGGTGCGCTGGCCCGCGACCTCCACCATTCGCTGGACGAGCAGGACTGGGACCGCGCACCGGCACTGGCCGAGGAGGCCGTGGCAGCCGCACGGCAACAGGACGACCACGCGGCCATTGCGTTCAGCCTGCTCGCGCTGCACGACAGCCGCTGGCGCCGCGGCACCGCCGCTGCGCGGTTGCCGGTCATCGAGGAGATGCTCGCGGTCAGTGTCGCGGCAGACGATCGCGAGATGGTGACGCAGGCGCGGTTGCTCCGGGCCACGGCGCTCCTCGAGTTGGGCGATCCCGAGGCGCTTGCCGAACTGGAGACGTACTGCGGGCACAGCCACGACCTGGGCCACGCGCGGGCGCGGTACGGCGCAACGTCCCGACGTGCCACGCTGTCGCTGATCGCCGGCGATCTGGACCGCGCGCGAGACCTCGCCGCCGAGGCTTTCACTCTCGGCGAGACGATTGGTGAGGTGGACGCCCGCGGTGTCTACGAGACCCTGCTGTGGGGTGTCAGGCGCGCGGGGGGGATCTCAGCTGCGGCACCGGACCCGGAGGTCGCTCTGGCGTCCGAGCCGTGGCGCGAGCTGCCCCTGCTTCAGGCCGCGACACATGTCGGAAACGACGACCTCGCCGCTGCGAGCCGCGCACTCGGTCAGCTCGACCTCGGGCGCCTGCCACGAACTCATGATCTTGAGATGCTGACGTTCGCTGCAGAAGCAATCGCCGCGGCGGGCACGGACGACCAGCGGACGCACGTCTACGAGATGCTGCTGCCGTACGCGGGCCTGCACATCGTGGTGGGGGGTTGCGCCTCGTACTTCGGCGCCGTCGACCACTACCTGGGCCTGCTGGCGCGATCGCGCGGAGACGTCGACCAGGCCGGCGAGCACTTCCGGGCGGCAGCTGCGCTGCACGAGCAGCTGGGCGCTGCGGCGATGGCGCGGCGCAGCCGCAGCGAGGCTGCTGCCTGCCGTCCCTCAATGGACCAGTCGGCGCCGGCGTTCCACCGGGCAGGTGACGTCTGGACCATCTCCTACGGTGGCATCGAGGCTCACCTTCCGGACACGAAGGGGCTGCACGACCTGGCGGTGCTGGTGGCGCGCCCGGCGCAGTCCGTCCACGCCGTCGAGCTGCACACTGGCCATCCGCCGCAGACGGGTGCCGACGACGTCCTCGACCGCCGCGCGAAGGAGTCCTACCGGCGGCGGCTCGATGAACTCCAATCGGACATCGACGAGGCGGAGGCGGACAACGACCTGTATCGAGCCGAGAAGGCTCGCGTCGAGCGTGACAGCCTCATCGCCCAACTGTCGGCCGCAACCGGGCTCGGGGGCCGCGACCGCAGGCTCGGGGACGAACGTGAGCGCGCGCGAAAGGCAGTCACCGCCCGGATCCGCGACGCGATCGCGCGTATAAAACGTGTCCACCCTCGGCTGGGCGCCCACCTCCACAACGCAGTGCAGACAGGCACCTGGTGCACGTATGCCCCGACGAAGCAGAGCAGCTCGCGCCCGTAGCGGCCGTCGAACGTGCCACGGTCAAGGGTTTCGAAGGACACGCCCGGAGCGTGGGGACGCCTACTTGGCTGTGGTGGCGTAGAGGTCGCAGGCGAGGTGAACGAGGGTGCTTGCGTGGGCCGGCGGGCTGTCGCGCCACCATGCCATCCAGACGGCGACGGGCTGGGCGTCGCGCACGGGCCGGTAAACGACGCCCGGACGGAGGTGCTGGCGGGTGGTGGCCTCGGGGCTGATGCCGAGTGCCTGTCCCGCGGCGATGATCGCCGGCGCCTCCTCCAGGATGCGGGGGGCGTGGCCGATGATTCGCGCCCCGGTTGCGGTCATGGCCGCTGCCTCCACCACGACAACACCGCCCGTCGCCGTACCGGCCCCCGACGCTAGTCCCGAAGCCTCGTCGCACTCGCTGCTCGGCGGCATCGCCAGCGGATTGTTCCTGAGTGTTCACCCCGTCTGGGCCGCCCTCGCCGGACTGGTGCTGCTCGGACAGGTACTCGTTCTGCACGAGTGGATCGGCATCGGCATGGTCGTGCTTGCCAACGCGGTCGCGGTCGCCGCCGCCCGCCCGGCGCGCCGCCAACCTGCGTGGTAGTCGGGACGCTCTCGGCTCTCCACCCCTGAGGAGAATGGTGCCCGCGGCAGTGTGCCCACGGCAGGATTCGAGCCTGCGGCCTTCTGCTCCGGAGCTACTCACGGTCAAGCGCTGTGCTCACCTGCGGGAACACGCTGCGCGTCGGCGGTTCGCGGGAGCGAAGTCCGCGTTAGAAGGCCACTGAATCGGCCTGGCGGGCTGTCGACCGAGGCCGTACTCGTGGACGAGCGTGGACATCTCGTTCAAAGACGCTTGGGACACGATCTCGCTGGCGCAGAACGCCCGCCACCAGCGCGCCGGAGACGGCAAGTCCGACGCCATGGCAGCCCCGGGGCCGTCAGAGGTCGAGCCGGCGAGGGAGGGCAGGTAGCCACCACCCTTCTCCAGCGTGGCGGTCGACTTGCCATCGGGAGGAGGCCACCAGGGCTAGTAGCTCGGCAGGCTTCCAGACGCGCCGCCGATCCTTCGACAGCGGCTTGTTATGACTAGGATTTTACGGTGGTTTCGCGCATGCGGGCGCCGGCGGGAACTTCGTCGGGCGGCAGCCCGGATGCCGCCTCCATGCGGCCAGTGAGGTTGAAGAGCGAGGTAAGGGCAGTTGCCTCGTAGATGCCTTCCTCACTCCAGCCGGACGAGCGCAGGGAGTCGATGTCGGCATCGTCGATCATGGAGGGCGACTTTGTCAGCTTCTCGGCGTACTCGAGGAGGGTTCGAGTCTTGTCGTCGAGGTCATACGTCCGCCACGTGGTGGCGAACTCGGGGCTCAGGTGCTCGTCCCCGGTGAGGCGGCGCACGGCCGCCGTGTGAAGCGCGAGTCAGGGGGCTCCGTTCACATGGCCATTGACGACGACGGCGAGCATCTCTCGCTGGAGGCGGGTCAACGGCGAAGACTTACGGAGGTGCAGGCGGTCGTAGACGGCGCCTAAGTGGCGACCGACCGCAAGATCGACGAGGCCAATCTTGGCGATGCCAGGGACGTAGCCGTACTGTCGCTTCGCCTGCCACATAGCGAGCTTTCGGATCCCTCGAGCCGACTCCGGCGAGACGGTCTTGATGCGTGCCATGGGACCTCCTGTGAGCCCGCTGACCCTAGCTTCCGAGCTTCAGGCCTTCCAGGCCAAAATCAAGACCAGGCGAGGTTCCCGCGGCCGCTGTGGACGTTCTTCGACATTCCAGGTCTGCTTTATCTGCTCACAGGAGCAATCGGCGTCGGGCTTCTCGTCGGGGCGTGACCTGACACAGGTCACGCCGGTGCCGACGACGCCGGTGAGCGCCCGCCGTCACGACCGTCTGCGTGCAGCGACCGCGTCGGGGATCGGGGTTTCGCCCGTGTCAATGGCCAAGTGAAATTCCCGACTGGTGGCCAGGTGAATTCCTCCCCTGAAGAGAACCATTCAGGCTGATCCGAAGAGGTGGCCGCCAGCCGTGCCGACCACTCTGACGCTGACACACTCGTCGCACGGTTACGCCCGGCCTCTTGCGTTCTGTAAGGTTCAGTCGGCGTCGTTGCGCGTGAACAACGGAGGTCGTTGGCGAGGGCGACCGCGGTGATCAGTTCATACGCTGACAGACGCGCGCGAGGTCGGGGCGCAGCGTCGGGGCGCAGCTACGGGGTCCAGAGCGTGTCGACGGGAAGCACGTACAGCCGGTCATCCACCGTGTATGACCGCGCGCCTGTGTACAGCGCAACGCCTCCGATGAACCGGTCGCCAAGCTGGCCGCGCAGCACCCGGAGCCCCGACAGGTCCTTGCCCGAGATGCGCGCCCCCGCCTTCACCTCGACAGCCGTCACCCGTCCGTCGTCGCGCTCGAGCACGAGGTCGACCTCCTGGTCGTCGGAGGTACGCCAGTGACCCGCCAGGACGTTGCTGTCCATCCACGACAGCTGTTTCAGGCACTCCATCACGACGAACGTCTCGAGCAGATGCCCGACCTGCTGGAGGCTCGTCGCGTCAGGCTGTGCGAGCTTTGAGGGCGACAGCCGAAGCAACCGCGCCGCCATGCCGGAGTCGACGACGTGGAGTTTGGGGGTGGAGACCGCGCGCGCCCGCAACGTCGTCCCCCAGGCAGGAAGTCGGTGGACAAGGAATACGGCCTCGAGCAGTTTGGTGTAGCGCTCGGCGGTGTCTGGCGTCAGGCCGGCTTGCTGGCCTGCGGCCGAGATGTTCAACATCTGGGCGGTCTGGGCAGCCAGCCGACGCAACAGCTTCGGCAGTGCGTCACGCTGCTGGATGCGGGCCAGTTCCTTGACGTCGCGCTCGATGCTCAGCGTGATGTAGTCGTCGAACCAGCGGTTGCGGGACGTTTCGCTGCGGGTCACGGCCAAGGGAAATCCTCCGGCGGCGATCCGATCGATGTACTCGCTTCGTGGGGTCTGCGCCTGCCGTGACCGCACCAACGACATCGGGTCGCCGAACAGCGCCTCGACAAGCCCTTCGCGGCCGCCAACCAGCTCACCCTGCGAAAGCGGGTACACCGGCAGCAGGTGCAGTCGGCCGGTGAGGGCTTGGGCGGCACGTGGCAGCGCATCGTGGCGCGTCGATCCGGTCAGCACGAACTGCCCTGGGGAGCCGTCCCGGTTCAGGTGCGCCTTTATGACGTCGAGCAGTTCCGGGACGTGCTGGTACTCGTCGATGCACACTGGACGATCCCCACTTACGAACAGCGACGGGTCCGCCTTCGCGGCGTCGCGCGTGGTGAGGTCATCCAGGTCCACCACAGAAACGCCGTGCTCAGCCGCGATCGCTCGGAGCAGCGTGGTCTTGCCCACAGCCCGGGGTCCTTGCAGAGCGATCACAGGCTCGTCTCGGAGTCGGGCTCGGACGATCTCGGCGGTGCGGCGGGTGACCATGTCTTCCACGGTCGGTCCCCTCTCTTGGCTGTGGCCCTATCTGCAGAAACGAGAGTAGTATTTCTGCGGAAACGCGAGGCCACTATCTGCGGCTATGGGAGGCCAAGTTCTGCGGAGATGTGAGTCCATCGGTTCAGCATCGACGTCAGCCTCGGCCGTGCGCCGCGTCGGCACACGCCCAAGGCAGTGCGGCGTCGGCGAGGGTGCGTCACACCAGATCGCGGTCACAACACGCGCCCTGGCGGATGAATTACCTGAGCAGCCCAGGCCTGACGAGGATCTGAGGTGCCCGCGGCAGGATTCGAACCTGCGGCCTTCTGCTCCGGAGGCAGACGCTCTATCCCCTGAGCTACGCGGGCGGGGGCAGCGGCGAGTGTACGCCCCCGGTGAACGGCGACCGAAGGGTGAACACGGCGGCCCGATTACGCCGAGTAGGGTGGCGGTCGTCGCCCGGTTACGATGCCGCCCCGACGGATGGATCGGCAACGAAGGGAAGCGAAGCGGTTGGCGCGCATCATGGCGGTCGACGACGACCACGTAATCAGGGGACTGCTCGCGGTCAACCTCGAGATGGAAGGCCACGAGGTCGTGACGGCAGTGGACGGCCAGGACGCCCTGAACAAGGTGCGCGAGTCCAAGCCCGACCTGATCCTGCTCGACGTAATGATGCCCCAGGTCAACGGATGGCAGGTGGCCGAGACGCTGAAGGCCGACGAGGAGACCCGAGACATCCCGATCGTGTTCCTGTCCGCACGGGCGATGGAAGCCGACGTCCGCAAGGGTACGGACATCGGCGTGGACTCCTACGTCACGAAACCGTTCGATCCCATCGACCTCATGGAGCTCGTCAGCCGTCTGCTCGCCGAACGGGAGGCGTGATGCCCACCGCCGCTCCGACGGGGCCGGCGGAGCTGGCGGACATCTTTCGCCAGGCCCTCGCCGACGCCGGCCTGCCCGACCGCGAACCGGTCTTCGAGCGGCCGCGCCAGCGTGAGCACGGCGACTGGGCAACCAACGTCGCGCTGACCCTCGCCAAGCCGGTCGGGCGGGCGCCGCGCGATATCGCCGAGAGGATCAAGAACCATCTCGTGCTGCCGGCCGACGTCGACCGGGTGGTGATCGCCGGCCCCGGGTTCATCAACCTGCATCTGTCACACGTCGCGCTCGAACAGGTCGTCGCGGCCAGCGTCTCACAGGGCACCGCATGGGGCCGCGCGACTCAGGGCGACGCGCGCCGTGTCAACGTGGAGTTCGTCTCCGCGAATCCGACGGGCCCGCTGCACGTCGGGTCCGGTCGGTGGGCCGCCGCCGGTGACGCCATCGCCAGCCTGCTCGAGGCCACGGGATGGGAAGTCCACCGCGAGTACTACCTCAACGACGCGGGCAACCAGCTCGACCTGTTCGGCAAGAGCGTCGCCGCCGTCGCCCGCGGCGAGCAGCCCCCCGAGCACGGCTACCGCGGCGCCTACATCACGCAGCTGGCCGAGGACCTCGACCCCGAGGCGCTGGATGGCGCGGGCCAGATCACCGAGGCGGCGTACCGCCGGATGCTCGAACGCATCAAGGCAACGATGTCGTCGTTCGGCGTCGACTTCGACGAGTGGTTCAGCGAGCGCACCCTGCACGACTCGGGTGCGGTCGACGACGTCGTGCGCCGGCTGCGTGAGGGGGGGCATGCCTACGAGCAGGACGGTGCGCTGTTCCTGCGCACCGCCGACTTCGGGGACGACAAGGACCGGGTGCTGATTCGCGCCGACGGCCGCCCCACGTATTTCGCCGCCGACTGCGCGTACATGGCCTCCAAGGTGGAGCGCGGCTTCGACGTGTGCATCTACCTGCTCGGCGCGGACCACCACGGCTACGTCAACCGGCTGCTGGCCATCGCCGCCGCCATGGGCCTGAAGCCTGGGACGATCGAGGTCGTCATCGGCCAGCTCGTCAACCTGTACCGCGAGGGCGTGGAAATTCGGATGAGCAAGCGCACCGGCGAAATGGTGACGTTCGACGAACTCATCGAGGAGGTCGGTCCCGACGCCGCCCGCTACACGTTCCTGCGCACCTCGCTGGATGTCACCCTCGCGTTCGACATCGCCGAGGTCGTGCGCCAGGACCGGGAGAATCCCGTGTACTACGTGCAGTACTCGCACGCCCGGATCGCGGGGATCATGAGGACGGCGACGGAGCGGGGGGTGGCGCCGGGGACGGTCGACGACGCCCGGCTGGAGCTGCTGACGCACGAGACCGAGGAGGAGCTGATCCGCCGCATCTCCACCTTCCCGGAGGTCGTCGAGTACTCGGCGCAGGAGCGGGCGCCGCACCGTGTGGCGCGGTTCGCCGAGGAGCTAGCGGAGGCATTCCACCGCTTCTACACGGAGTGCCAGGTCGTCGGCGACGACGAGGATTTGACCCGTGCCCGCTACTGGCTGTGCGTGTCGACCCGCCAGACGCTCGTCAACGCGCTGGGCCTGCTGGGTGTGAGCGCGCCGGACAGGATGTGACGGCATGTCCGCTGAACTGACACACCGGTACCGGCGCGCGCTGGAAGGGCTGCTGGGCGTACCGGCTACCGAGGGCAACGTCGTCGAGATCCTGCGCAACGGGGACCAGATCTTCCCGGCGATGCTCGACGCGATCCGCCAGTCGCGGGAGACGATCGACTTCGCGACCTACGTCTACTGGACGGGCGACATCGCGGTGGAATTCGCCGAGGCCGTGTGCGACCGCGCCTCGGCTGGAGTCCGGGTGCGCATCCTGCTCGACGCCGTCGGTGCGCAGAGCATGAGCCGCGAGCTGATCCACAACATGGAGGACGCAGGCGCTCAGGTCGAGTTCTTCCGCCCGCCCGTCACGTGGAAGGTCTGGGAGAGCAACCATCGCAGCCACCGCAAGGTGCTGATCTGCGACGAGGACCTCGGCTTCACGGGAGGCGTCGGCATCGCCGAGGAGTGGACCGGCGACGCGCAGGATCCAGACCACTGGCGCGAGACGCATGTCCGCATCCGCGGTCCGGCGGTGGACGGGCTGCGGGCATCGTTCGTGTCGAACTGGGCGGAGACGGGACGCGAGCTGTTCGACGAACGCGACCGCTTTCCGGAGCAGCCCCAGAAGGGTGACGTCACGGTGCAGGTGGTCCAGAGTGCCGCGCAGTTCGGGTGGAGCGATCTGGCCAGCGTCATGGCGTCGTTGATCTGCCTGGCCCAGGACAGGCTGCGGATCACCACCGCTTATTTCGTCCCCGACGAGCGGTTCATCGGCTACCTGTGCCATGCGGCGCAGCGCGGCGTGGACGTGCGTGTCCTCGTCCCCGGCGACCACGCGGACAAGCGCGTCGTCCAGGTGGCGGGGGAGACCAGCTACGACGAGCTGCTCGCAGCGGGCGTGCGCATCTTCCGGTACCAGCCGACGATGCTCCACGCGAAGATCGTGACCGCCGACGGCGTTGTGGCGACCATCGGCTCCGGCAATTTCGACCAGCGTTCGCTGGGTATCAACGAGGAAGCGAACATCGTGGTCTTCGACGAGGGCACCGCGCAGATCCTCGACCGGCAGTTCGACGACGACCTGGAGCGCAGCGAAGAGGTGCACCCCAGCGACTGGAACGACCGCGGCCCGGTACAGCGGGCCGCCGAGACGGCCACCGACGTGATCGATCCGCAGCTGTGACGCGCCCGTTCCCTCGCGGCGCGGTCATCGACAACGGGCGGCTGACCGGGATCGGTGGCGTCGACGTACGGTCGCTCGCAAGCGAGTTCGGCACCCCGCTGTACGTGGTCGACGAGGCGGAGCTCGTCGGCAGGATGCGAGAGTACCGGGGGGCGTTCGGGGAGGGCGCGACCGTCGCGTACGCGTCGAAGGCTCTGTGCGTCACCGGCGTCCTCCAGCTGGCGGCGGCCGAGGGCCTGTCGGTGGACGTGGCCAGCCGCGGCGAGCTGTACACCGCGCAACGGGCGTCGTTCCCGATGGAACGCGTCATCTTCCACGGCAACAACAAGGCCCCCGCGGAGTTGCGCGATGCCGTGGATCTC
The DNA here is from genome assembly GCA_009377835.1 of Nitriliruptorales bacterium. Lineage (GTDB taxonomy): Bacteria > Actinomycetota > Nitriliruptoria > Euzebyales > Egibacteraceae > WHTG01. Next base: position 3,323 of record WHTG01000085.1, on the reverse strand, counting down.
GGTGTCGGCCGGGTCGTCGTGGACAGCCTCACCGAGTTGGAGCGTCTGACATCGCTGGCGCGCGACGCGGGGCGGGAGGTCGACGTGCTCGTGCGCATCACGCCAGGCGTGAACGCCGACACGCACACCCACATCGCCACCGGTCACGACGAGGCCAAGTTCGGGTTGAGTCTGGCCGCGGGGCTCGCGCACACCGCGATCGACCAGGTTCTCAAGACCGACGGGTTGCGGCTGGCCGGCCTCCACTCACACGTCGGGAGCCAGCTGCTCACCAGCGCCGCGTTCGAGGCCGTCGTGCGAACTTTGATCGTGCTCCTCGGTGACATCCACCGGCGCCACGGCGTCTGGTTGGAGGAGCTGAATGTCGGCGGGGGGCTCGCGATCGCGTACACGCCGTACGACCCGGAGCCGTCGATCACCCAGTACGCGGCCGCCCTGCTGGACTCGGTGGACCAGGAGGCGAAGGCGAACGGCGTGCCCGCACCCCGCATCACCGTCGAACCCGGGCGCTCCATCGCGGGACCTGCGGGTATCACCCTGTACACCGTCGGCACGGTGAAGGACGTGCCTGGTGTCGTGTCGTTCGCCGCCGTGGACGGCGGCATGAGTGACAACGTGCGGCCGTCGTTGTACGGCGCGCGCTACGAGGTGGTGCCGGCAGGCGCGCCGAGTCCGCCCCGCGACGCACGGCCGTTCGACGTCGTCGGCAAGCACTGTGAGAGCGGCGACGTCATCGCCGCCGGTGTCTGGTTGCCGGCGGACCTGCGTGAGGGTGACCTCCTCGCCGTGGCAGCAACGGGCGCGTACGGCTACAGCATGGCCAGCAACTACAACCGGCTGGCGCGCCCCGCGATGGTCCTCGTGGGCGACGGCCACGCGCGCCTGCTGGTCACGCGCGAGACGACCGAGGATCTCGTCGCGCACGACGTGGTCCTCTGACCCGCCGGCTGGGCGCGCCGGGCGCGGCCGTAGACTCCGCGGCCATGACGAATCGGACGTTGACGGTCGGGCTCCTGGGATTCGGCACGGTCGGCACGGGGGTCGTGCGGCTGCTGCGCGAGCACGCGGACGAGATCGCGTCGCGCCTCGGGGCGACGCTGATCGTCGGGCCGGTCGCGGTCCGTGACCCGCAGCGGGTCCGTGACATCCCCGTCGCCCGGCTCACCAGCGACCCGGCCGAGGTCGTCGACGACCCCGGCGTCGACATCGTCGTCGAGGTGATGGGCGGCGTGGATCCAGCGCGGACGCTGATCGAACGCGCGCTGAAGAGCGGCAAGAGCGTCGTGACGGCGAACAAGGAACTCGTCGCGACCGTGGGTTTCGAACTCGCCGACCTCGCCGACGAGAACCATGCGTGGCTGGAGTACGAAGCGGCGGTCGCGGGAGGCATTCCGATCATCAAGCCGCTGCGGGAGTCGCTGGCCGGAGACCGTGTCCGCCGCATCCTCGGCATCCTCAACGGCACCACCAACTACATCCTCACCAAGATGACCGAGGAGGGCGTCGACTTCGCCGAGGCGCTGGCCGAGGCGCAGCGTCTGGGATTCGCCGAGGCGGACCCTGCGGCCGATGTCGACGGGGCGGACGCCGCGTCCAAGCTGGCCATCCTCGCCTCGCTGGCGTTCGACTCGCGGATCGTCGCCGGCGACGTCTTCCGTGACGGGATCACAGGTGTCACGGCCACCGACATCGCGCACGCGCGGCGCATGGGCTACGTGATCAAGCTGCTCGGCATCGCGGAAAGCTCCAACGGGGACGTGGGTGTCCGCGTTCACCCCGCGCTGGTGCCACGAGAGCATCCGCTGGCCAGCGTGCGCGAGTCCTTCAACGCCATCTTCGTCGAGGCGGAGGCAGTCGGTGACCTGATGTTCTACGGCCGCGGCGCCGGCTCGCTGCCCACGGCGAGCGCCGTCGTCGGTGACGTCGTGGACGTCGCCCGCGGCGTGCTGTCGGGCGAACGGCCGGTCAACTCCCTGCGCCGGCATGGCAAGACGGTCCGCCCGATGGAGGACCTGACCGTCCAGTTCTACGTGCTGCTCGACGTCGCCGACGAGGCCGGTGTCCTGGCGGGCGTCGCATCGACGTTCGGCGACCACGACGTCTCGATCAAGAGCGTGTGGCAGGAAGGACACGGCGATTCCGCGCAGTTGCTGCTCATCACCCACGCGGCGCGCGACGGCGACCTGCAACGGACGTTGCAGGACCTGCGCCGGCTGTCGTCCGTCCGCGACGTTGCCAGCGTGATGCGCGTCGAAGGCGGCGAGGCATAGCGGCCTACACTCCCGCCGTGGCCGTTCATCAGTGGCGAGGAGTCATCGAGGAGTACAGGCCCCGCCTGCCCGTCACGGACCTCACCCCCGTCGTCACGCTGCGCGAGGGTGGTACCCCCCTCATCGGCTCGGAGCACCTGTCGGACCGCACCGGCTGTGACGTGTGGCTGAAATTCGAGGGAGCCAACCCCACCGGATCGTTCAAGGACCGCGGCATGACGCTGGCCATCTCGAAGGCTGTGGAGGCCGGCGCAAAGGCGGTGATCTGCGCGTCCACGGGCAACACGTCGGCGTCTGCCGCCGCGTACGCCGGCAAGGCAGGACTGGTCTGCGGGGTGCTCATCCCCAAAGGCAAGATCGCGCTGGGAAAGCTCGCGCAGGCGCTGATCCACGGTGCCGAGGTGATCCAGGTCGACAGCAACTTCGACAAGGCCCTGGACATCTGCCGGACGCTGGAAGAGAAGTATCCCGTCGAGCTGGTGAACTCGGTCAACCCGTTCCGCATCCAGGGGCAGAAGACCGGCGCGTTCGAGGTCTGCGACTTCCTGGGCCGTGCGCCCGATGTGCACGTGATGCCCGTCGGCAACGCCGGGAACATCACGGCGTACTGGATGGGCTACCGCGAGTACCACGAGGACGGTCTGGTGCAGTCCCTGCCGGTGATGCGCGGCTTTCAGGCCGCCGGCGCGGCGCCGATCGTGCGCGGTCATGTCGTCGAGTCGCCGTCGACGATCGCCACCGCCATCCGCATCGGCAACCCTGCGTCGTGGAAGCAGGCCGAAGCGGCCGCCGCGGAATCGTCCGGTTCGATCCGCGCCGTGACAGACCGTGACATCCTCCGCGCGTACAAGATGGCGGCCGCGGAAGGCGTGTTCTGCGAGATGGCCTCGGCGGCGAGCATCGCTGGGCTGCTGCAGCTGCTGGACACGGGCGACCTCAGCCCGGGTCAGACGGTCGTCTGCGTGCTGACCGGACACGGGCTGAAGGAGCCCGACTGGGCCATCGCCGGTGCCGCTCCGCCCCCGGTGATCCCGCCTGACGTCGACCGGGCCG
>WHTG01000049.1 GCA_009377835.1 Nitriliruptorales bacterium | reverse complement strand
CCACCCGTGGCTGAACGCAGCGAAGAACGCGACGGCATGCGCATCGACTGGGATACGCCGATCGAGATGGACGACGGCGCCGTGCTACGCGCGGACGTCTTCCGCTCACCCGAGGGGGGGCAGGACCCGGTCATCCTCACCTACGGCCCGTACGCCAAGGGGTTGCCCTTCCAGGAGGGCTATCCCAGCGCCTGGCAGCGCATGGTGGACCAGCATCCGGATGTCGCGGCCGGTTCCACGAACGCCTATCAGAACTGGGAGGTCGTCGACCCCGAGAAATGGGTGCCCGACGGCTACGTCTGCGTCCGGGTCGACTCGCGTGGCACCGGCCGCTCGCCTGGCTACGTGGATCCGTTCTCGCCGCGTGAGACCCGCGACTTAACCGCCTGCATCGAGTGGGCGGGCACGCAGCCGTGGAGCAGCGGGAAGGTCGGGCTCAACGGCATCTCGTACTACGGGATGAACCAGTGGCACGTCACGCGGGAGCGTCCGGAACACCTCGCCGCGATGTGCGTGTGGGAGGGGTCGGCGGACTTCTACCGGGACGCCACCCACCACGGCGGCATCCTGTCGACGTTCTGGGCCAACTGGTACGACATGCAGGTCAAGACGGTCCAGTACGGCCTCGGACGCAACGGTCCGGTCAACCCCATCACCGGCGACCTGGTCTGCGGCGACGAGACGCTCGACGAGCAGACGCTGGCCGCCAACCGTTGCGCCCTTGGCGACGACATCTTCTCGCATCCCCTCGACGACGAGTACCACCGGGTTCGCTCGGCGGACTGGAAGACGGTCGACGTGCCGTTGCTCACCGCCGGCAACTGGGGCGGTCAGGGACTGCACCTGCGCGGCAACATCGAGGGTTTCGTGCGGGCCGCGGCGACCGAGAAGTGGCTCGAGATGCACGGCATCGAGCACTGGACCGAGTTCTACACCGACTACGGCGTCGCGTTGCAGAAACAGTTCTTCGGCCACTTCCTCAAGGGGGAGGACAACGGCTGGGACCGTCGGCCACGCGTGATGCTCAACGTCCGGACCTTCGACGGGTTCGTCGCACGCGACGAGCAGGAGTGGCCGCTGGCGCGGACGCAGTGGACCCGTCGCTACCTCGATCCGGGCTCCGAAGCGCTGTCCGAGGAACCCCTCCCCACGGAGTCGACCGTCGCCTACGACGCCGCCGGCGACGGGGTCACCTTCTGGACCGAAGCGCTGGGGGAGGAGACGGAGATCACCGGGCCCATCGCAGCCAAGCTGTTCGTGTCCTCCACGACGTCCGACGCGGACCTGTTCCTGGTCGTCCGGGTGTTCGACCCGCAGGGCGACGAGGTGGTGTTCCAGGGGGCCATCGACCCCCACACACCGATCGCACAGGGATGGCTGCGGGCCTCCCATCGCAAACTGGACCTCGCCGTGTCGGAGCACTACCGGCCGTACCACACCCACGACGAGGTGCAGCCGCTCGAGCCCGGCGAGGTCTACGAACTCGACATCGAGATCGTGCCGACGAGCCTGGTCATGCCGGCCGGCTCACGCATCGCGCTGACCGTTCGGGGGCGCGACTACGAGTACCCCGGACCCAGCGGCGGGTTCCTCTCCAACTTCAAGAACGAGTTGCGCGGCTGCGGCCCGTTCCTCCACGACGATCCGCGAGATCGGCCGGACGAGATCTTCGCCAACACGGTCACGCTGCACTGCGGGGGTCACCACGAGTCCTGGGTCCAGCTTCCGGTGATCCCGCCCCGCTGACCGGGTCGGCCGGCGAGGCTCAGAGGCGGACGCGGGCCATCTCGGCCTCGCTGAGCTCGAGCAGGCGCCGCTCCAGGCTCGCGGCGGTGAGGGGGAGGTTGCGCAGGCGCACACCGAGAGCGTCGTCGATCGCATTGGCGACGGCGGCGGCCAGCGGCGGGGTGGCGGACTCGCCGGTCCCCAGCGGTGGGTAGCCGGGCCGGTCGACGAGCACCACCTCCAGCCGGGGGATCCCCGAGAAGCCGATGAGCGGGTAATCGGAGAGGTTGCGCTCCTTCACCCCGCGAGTGGTCACCGTCAGCGACTCTCCCAGACACCGGCTGAGGCTCTGGATGGTGGCGCCCTCCAACTGGTTGCGCAGCCCGTCGGGGTTGATGACAGTCCCGGCGTCGCACACGACGACGACGCGGGTCACGGTGAACGTGCCGCTCTCGGGGTCGACACGGACGTCGACGACCTGCGCGGCGTAGCCCTTGACGTCCTTGTAGCGGGCGAACGCGACCCCCTGGCCGCGACCGCTGGGACCGACGTGCGGTTCCCATCCGGCCGTCTGCGCTGCGACCTCGAGGACATGGCGGCCGCGTTCATCGTCGAGATGGGCGAGCCGGAAGGCGACGGGGTCCTGACCGGCGAGCTCGGCGAGCTCGTCCATGAACGACTCGATTTCGAAGACGTGCATGTAGGAGCCGAGGGACCGCAGCGAACCGGTACGCAGGGGACCGCGCACGTGCCGGGTGACGATGTCGCGGGCGCCGACGTCGTACAGGGGTACCGTGTTGCGCCAGCCACCCTCGTGGCCGCCGAAGCGCGGGCGTCCAGGACCTCGCTCTCCCAGCCACTGCACCAGCAACCGATCACCATTGCCGTCCGGGCGGGCGTAGTGCGTGTCGGTCCAGCTGCGATGCCGGTAGCCGACGATGCGCCCATTCTCGTCCAGGCTCGCCTCGAGGTCGGCGACCATGGCCGAGCCGTAGGGGTCCCAGCCGAACTCGTCGTCCATGGAGTGCTGAAAGCGCACCGGCTCGCCGGGCACGGCGAAGGCTGCGAGCGCAGCCAGCGCGGCAGCGTCGTCCGCGCCGTTCATGCCGTAGGCGCCGGGACCCTCGACGTGGACGACCACCACGGCGTCCTCGTCGCGCTCGAACAACACGGCGAGCTCCGCGCGCAGAGGGTAGGGGCTCTGGGAGTGGGTCCAGATGCGCAGGCGGTCGCCGTCAGCCATGCCGATCGACGCCGACGGGGACATCGGCGCATGGGCCTCGTACGGCTTGGAGTACGTGGCCTTGTGCGTGCGGCCGGCGGCGAAGGCCTCTCCGATGCCGTCGTCGAGCCGGGTCTGATGGTCATCGCCGTCGAGGGTTCGCAGCAACGAGAGCACGTCGACCGGCTCGTCGGGCCCGTCGTAGGACCAGCGCACCGCGTCCCGCAGCCGGTTCACGCCGCGGATCGCGACATCCTCGCGCTCCGCGACGACCAGGAAGATGCGCCCGTCGCGGAGGATGCGCCGGGCGCCGACGGCGGTGGCGATCTGCTGCAGGTCCGGTTCGGTCGCGACCTGCGCGTCGTAGCTGGGCGGCAGCAGCGCCCTTGCGTGCAGCATGCCCGGCAGCTCCAGATCGTGCAGGTACACGCCGGCGCCGGTCAGCTTGCGCACCAGGTCGGCGCGGGGCAGCGGCGCGCCGAGCCCCGCGGCCGTCCAGTCCGGGACGTCGGCAGCCGTGATCGCACCGGTCAGCGGTTCCCCGGTCGCCAGCTGTGCCAACGACACCGCAGCATCGGTGCCGGGGCGGACCACGCCCGCGGCCGTGAGCTCGACCTGCGACGCGGGGGCGTCAAGCAGCGCGGCGCCGCGCTCGAGCAGGGCGCGGCGGAACGCGACCGCGGCGTACGCCAGCGGGATACCGCCGTGCTCGACGGAGTTGCTGCCGGCGGTGTGGCCGAGATCGACCGACCGGCCCGTTGTGGTTGGTGCGAGCGTGACCAGGTCCATTGGCAGGCCGAGCTGCGTGGCCGCGATCTGGCGCAGCGCACCGGAGATGCCCTGACCCAACTCGACCTTCGGCGAGTCCACCTCGACGTACCCCTCCTGGGTCAGCCGCAGCCACTGCTCCATCCGCGGATAGCGGTCGACGATCTCCGGCAGGCCGGCCTGCGCGTCGGCTTCCGCACCTGGCAGCCGCTCGACGGATCCGTGTGCGCCGGCATCCTCGGTTTCGACGCCGGCGGCCCGCAGGGCCGCCTTCACTATCCGCGTGTGCGTGCCGCAGCGGCAGATCAGCTCCTCGAGTGCCTTGCGGGCGTCCTCCTCGCCGGCGATCGTGCCGGCGTCGACGGCCGCGGCGACCGCCATGATCATGCCGTTGATGCAGTAGCCGCACTGGCCAGCCTGCTCGGACAGAAAGGCTTCCTGGACGGGGTGCGGCGCGTCGGGGGTGCCGAGCCCTTCCGGGGTGACGAGATCCATGCCCGCCGCGTCGCCGAGTGAGATCTGGCACGACCGCAGGCTGTGGCCGTCGGCGATGACCGTGCACGACCCGCACTCGCCGATGACACAGCCGGTGCGCACACCTTTCAAACCCAGGTCGTTGCGCAGCACGTATATCAGCGGCGTCGTTTCCGCAGCCGTCACGGTGACCTGCTCGCCGTTGACGGTCAGTACCGATGATCCAGAGCCGTTCGTCGCCACGTGCCTACCGATCGTCGTGCTTGGGATGTTCGGGACCCGAGCCCGCCCCGATGTGCCGGATGCCGGCGGCGATCTCATCGAGGTCCGCCGGCTCGAGCGATGTCGTGGCGGCCGTGAGCCAGCCGTCGAGCTGCTCGGGCGTCCGGGCGCCGACGATGGCGCCGGTGATGGGAAAGGCCAGGGTCCAGGCAACGGCCACCGCGGCCACCGACATGGTGTGCCGCCCGGCTACGGTTCGCAGGAGGTCGGCGACGGCCAGGTTGCGCGGCACCGCCTCGCCGGTGAAGTCGGGATGCACGGTCCGCCAGCGGTCACCCTCGTCGAGCGAGGCGGCCCGCTCGGCCGTGTACGCACCGCTCAGCAGGCCCGACGCCATCGGGCTGTAGACGATCACCCCTGTGCCGTGTTCGGTGCACCACGGCACGACGTCCGCCGCCGCGTCCCGGTGAATGGCGTTGAACACCGGCTGGAGCGAGTCGACATGACCGAGTGCCTCGGCCGCTTCGAGCTGCGCGACGTCGTGGTTCGAAAGCCCGACGGCGCGTACCTTGCCCTCGGTCTTCAGGTCGAGCAGCGTCTGCCAGTAGTCCTCCAGCGGTGTGCCGTCCGTCGGTGGCCAGTGCATCTGATACAGGTCGATGCGGTCGGTCTGCAGGCGGCGCAAGGACGCGTCGACCTCACCCCGGATGCTGGTGGGAGTCCCGATCTTGCGCGGCTCGAGCGACCGGTCTGACTCATCCCACACCAGTCCTGCCTTGGTGAACACGTAGGGCCGTTCGGCCTCCGGGATGTCGCGCAGTGCCCGCGCGATGACCCGTTCGGAGTGACCGAGGCCATAGGCGGCTGCCGTATCGATCCAGTTGACGCCGGCGACCACCGCGTGGCGGATGGTCGCGACCGAGTCGCGATCGTCCTGCGGTCCCAACGAATAGGCCCAGGCACCTCCGCCCATGGCCCAGGCACCGAGGCCGACCCTTGTGACATGCATGCCGGTGCCGCCCAGCGGCGCAGTGGGGAGTGCGGTGATGGTGTCGTCTCGCCGAACTCGTCGTCTGTGGGGGTGCTTCCCGGCCGCTCGCGCGGTCTCCGATACCGTACATGATGTCAGATGCGGTCCTGTCGCAACCGACGGGGCCGGTTGTGTCGCAAGGCCTGTGGGGACGATGCCGCCGGAAGGAGGGTGCCTCGGCATGCCATGTTCGACCCGAGCCCGCTGAGATGGCGGACATCGGTGCACGGCTGGTGTCGCCCTTGGCCGGCGCGGTCCGGCGGATCCGCGCCACGTCGTGGCGGACACGACTTCTTGCTGCGGCGGTGGTGTTCCTGGCCGCTCCCGTCCTCGTCGTCGGCCTCATCTACGTCCTGCCACCCAGAGTCGCAGTGGCCCTCGGGCAACCCCTGCTCGCGTGGCTCAGCGACGCGCCGCCGTTGCCGGGGCAACCGCCGGCGATCTCGGAACGATCCGTTCTCCTCGCGGCCGACGGGTCGGAACTCGCCACGCTGTACGGCGACGTCAACCGCGTGAGGGTGACCCTGGACGATGTTCCTGACATCGTCGTCGACGCACTGCTCGCCGCCGAGGACGACCGCTTCTACGACCACCCGGGCGTCGACCACCGCGCGGTCATGCGTGCCGTGTTTGCGAACCTGCGCGCGGGTGACGTCGAGCAGGGAGGTTCGACGATCACGCAGCAGCTGGTCAGGACGGTCTATCTGGATGCCTCGCAGACCGCCACCCGCAAGTTCACCGAGGCCTGGTACGCACTTCAGGCGGAGGACCGGTTCAGCAAGGACGAGATCCTTCAGCGTTACCTCAACGAGACGTACTTCGGGCAAGGCACGTACGGGATCGGCGCGGCGGCGGAGCTGTACTTCGACAGGCCGGTGTCGAAGCTCGATGTGGGCCAGGCCGCCGTCCTGGTCGGACTCATCCCGGCTCCGTCGGAACGCAATCCGGTCGACGACGAAGAGGCTGCCCGACGCGCGCGTGACACGGTTCTGCGTCGCATGGTGATTACCGATCGCCTCGACGAGACAACCGCCCGGGAGCACCTGGACCGGCCGCTGGGGCTGCAGTACAACCCGCCGCCACCGCCGGCCGAACCGTTCTTCGTGGAGTACGTGCGCCGGCTCCTGCTCCGGGATCCTCGCTACGAGGACGCGCTCGGCGATGATCCGTCGCACCGAGAACGCCTGGTGGAAGGCGGCGGCCTGCGGGTTCATACAACGCTGGACCCGCGGTTGCAGGACGAGGCGAACGCAGCCATCGCAGCAACGATGGGCAGACCCCGTTCCTCACCGATGGCGTCGCTCGTGACGGTCGCGCCGGACACCGGCGCCGTCCTGGCGATGGCCGTCGGACCGCACAAGTTCGGTCGCTGTGAAGGCCCACGCGACGACTGCCGCCGGACGATGGTGAATCCCGCGGTGGCGGGGCTCGGCGGGAGCGGGAGACAGCCCGGCAGCGCGTTCAAGCCGTTCGTCGTCGCGGCGGCGCTGGCCGAGGGTGTACCCGTCGGGTGGGAGGAGCGGACGGACGGGGGGAAGGCCATCCGCGGCTGCAGCGACAACGGCGGGCCCTACAGGCCAGAGAATTACAGCCCCGACCCCGGGGTGAAGGACATGACGGAAGCGGTCCGAGTCTCGAACAACGTGTACCACGCGAAGCTCGCCGGGCTGCTGGGACCGGAGCGGTTGGTCGAGACAGGACGGCGGCTTGGGCTATCCGGGGGCGAGCTGCCGGAGCAGTGTTCCGTCGCGCTGGGCAGTGGCAGCGTGTACCCGCTGGACATGGCCGCGGCGTACGCGACGTTCGCCAACGGCGGAAGCCACTGTGAGCCCCTGCCGATCACACGGATCGAACTCGGCGCGGCGGCGGGTGGTGACACCGTCGAATACCCCGTGTCGTGCAGGGAGCGTATGAGCGGCGACGACGCCGCGCGCGTCAACGAGCTACTGCAGGAGCCGGTCGAGGACGGTACGGCGACCGCGGCGCAACTCGACCGGCCAGTGGCCGGGAAGACCGGAACCACCGACGACTACAAGGATGCGTGGTTTGCCGGCTACGTCCCCCAGCTGTCCACCGCTGTGTGGATCGGTTTCGAGCGACCCAGGGTGCTGCGCAACGTTCTTGGGGAGACGCAGATGACGGGCGGTTCGGTTCCCGCACGCCTGTGGGCGCGCTACATGCGTGCGGCCGTCGAGAAGTTCGATCCCGCCGAGTTCAGGGCTCCGCCGGCGGTGGATCCGGTACCGGTGCCGCGCTGGGTTGGCACGCGCGCGAGGGCCGTGGTGAAGGAGCTCCGCGGCAGCTACGAGTTCAACATCGAACGGCGTCGGGTGCGCGACTACCGAGAGGCCGGGACCGTGATCGGTCAAAGGCCCAGACCGAACACCCTGGTGGATCCGGGAAAGCTGGTCGTGCTGCGAGTGTCCGACGGCCGCGGCCAGCCGCCGGAGGTCCCGGACGTCATCGGTATGAGGCGCCGCCAGGCGGTCCGAACGCTGCGCCGGGCTGACTACGAGGTCGAGGTGCGTACCGAGCAGCAGACCCTGCGACCCGACGAGGAGCCAGCCGAACCCCAGGGAACCGTCATCCGCCAACAGCCCTCTGCGGGAACCAACCTCGAGCCGGGAAGCAGCGTTCGGATCGTCGTCGTCAGGTACCAGCGGCAGGAGCAATCACCTGTGGAGAAGCCTGATCCGAAACCGACCGAACAGCCCTCCCCGGACCAGTCCACCGGCGTCGAGGTCACCGAGGTTGTCGCCGACCCGCAGGGGAACGATTTGCAACACAACGGCGGTGAGTACGTCACGTTGACGGCGACCGATCCCGCAGTCGACGTGAGCGGCTGGACGATCGAGCACACCGACGGCGGTGTGTTGGAGATCGGCAACGGCTACCGGCTGGCCAGAGGCGAGTGGGTGGACGTGCACACCGGCGACGGGAAGGACAATCCCCGGCGCTACTTCAACGGCCTCGCCGACGAGGTTCTGGCCGACGAAGGCGGCGAGTTGATCGTTCGCGATCGGACCGGCCGCGAAGTTACCCGGTACCAGTACTGAGGGGCTGCGGCGCGCGGGCTGCCGCCGCCGGACGCTTCTGGCCGACCACGGCCATCAGACCTTCTGGCAGTGGATACGCGCCGAAGGACGGTCCGACAGTTGCCTGCACGCTGTGTCCAGCCAGCAGCGTGGGTATCTGCGACGTGTCGACCAGGACATTGTCATGGCGCTCGTCGTCGCGGCGCCATGAGCCGTCGTCGTTGCGGAGGAACACGGCCATCTGGCGCACGAACACATCGGGCTTCGGGAGGAGGTACCGGGTGACGATGGCCCAGTCGTCGCCGACCCGCCCGACTGTCGCCTCCTCGCTGCGGTGGGCGCCCCAGCTGAGGTCGCACAGGTCCAACGCCAGAACGCCTTGCGGATTGAGCGCATCAGCGGCCGACGCGAGGGCGTGGTGGACCGCGTGTCGCGTAGGCAGGTAGCTCAGCGCGTGTCCCACGGAGACGATGGCGTCGGCCGGCGGCATCGGGTCGTCCGGGAGGACCAGCTGCCGGACTGCCTCAGCCCCCGGCACGTGGTCGTGCGTCAGGTCGAGCATCGCCAACGAGGCGTCCGTGGCGATGACACGGTGTCCGGCCTCGACGAGATGGCGCGTGAGGTGCCCGCTGCCGCAGCCAAGCTCGAGAACCATCCCGCGCCGCTGCAGGATTGGTTCGAGCAGCGTCAGGATGTCCGGTGCACAGCCGTCCGCGTGGAAGGCGAACCCCCGGTCGTGGACGAGCGCGAGATCGGGGCGGTAGTACGGGGTGTTCATGTCGCCAGGCTGCGCGTACGTCAGGGGTCTGCGCAACAGCACTCGTTCCGGGCGCGCCGTCGGCGCGTCCCTTGACGGTTGTGCTGAGATGCCTCTTCCACACGACATGGAGGGACAAGATGGGTGAGCCAATCGGCCTGGCAGTGATCGGATGCGGGACCATCGGACGGATCCGCGCAGAGCTGGCCCGGGAGACGATCGCTGTCGGGTGGCTCGGGCTGTGTGACATCGACCGCGACTACGCGGAGCGGCTCGCGAAGGACACGAGAGCGGACTTCGTGACCACTGACGTCCACGAGTTGCTCGGCCGGCCGGAGGTCACGGCCGTGATCATCGCCACCGCCGAGAACGAACATGTCGAACCGATCATTGCGGCGGCTGAACGCGGGCACGCGCTGTTCATCGAGAAGCCGCTGGCATCAGACCCGGTCGAGTCGGCAAGGGTCCTCCAGGTCATCGAATCCAACGGCGTGGACGCGGTGGTCGGGTACACACAGCGCTTCCGCCGGCGTTTCCAGGCTGTGAAGCAACGCCTGCGGGACCGGCAGGTCGGAGATGTCACGACTGTGGTCACGCGCGCCTTCATGAACCGCATGGTGCCGTTGGCCACGCTGGCGAAGACAGCCGACCGCAGCCGCCTCACACCCATGGTCGTCTCGGGGACGCACAGCCTGGACATGAGCATGTGGCTCATGGAGGGCAAGACGCCGGTCGAGGTGTACGCGCGTTCCGTCGAGTCGGCATTGGCCGAACTGGGAACGAAGGACGGCACGTTCGGCGTGTTTACGATGGACGACGGCTGCATCTTCAGCATGAACATCAACTGGGCGCTGCCTACGGTGTGGCCAGGGTCGGTGTACGGCCTGGAGATCGGCATCGTGGGCACCGACGGTGTGATCGACATCGAGGACACGCACCGCGACGTGGTGCTCGCGTCGCACACCCCTCAGCCCGCGGGTTACACGTCGAAGGGTTTCGGCCCAGACGCCCCGCGACATGTCGACTTCATGACCAGCTACCCGCCCGGTGACGTCTCCGGGGGTCTGCTGTGGGGTCCGATGCGCGAGGAGACGCTGACCTGGTACAACCGCTTGACGACGGGGTTGACCACGCCGCACGCGACGGCTGCCGACGGTCACAGCAACCTGTTGCTCACGATGGCGATGGACCTGTCTGCGCGCACCGGCAAGCCCGTGCCGCTGCCGGTGGAGCCCAAAGAACTGCTGTGATGGAACAGAGGACCGTCGTTTGGCGCCAGGCGTTTCGAACGTGGGATGCTGATTGACCTTCGTTCAGCTGCCGCCGACGTCCTCCGCCGTGCCGGCGAGGGCGACACAGCGAGGAGCGCCGTGACGTCGAGCATGCGGCAGCAGCCGGTTCACGACGAGCCGCGAGATGGATATCAGACCCCACGGGTCTGGCGTGGGTTCTTCGCCACGAACCTTGCGATGGCCATGGGCATGGGCATCTTCGCCCTCATGGGTGTTGCGACCTTCGCGCCGCTGGTGGTGGCCGACCTGGGCCTGAGCCGCACCCAGCTCGGAAGCCTGGCCACGGTGGGCTTCGCCGTTGCCGCAGCGACGAGCGGACCGGCGGGCCGGTTGGTCGACGCCGTTCGCGGCCGGCGGATGATGTACAGCGTCTTCGCGGTCGGGGCGCTGGCGGTCGCGGCAATGGCCGCGGCCCAGTCATTGGTATGGCTGTGGGTCGCCGCGGCGATGTGCGGTGCGAGCCAGGCGGTGGCGAACGTGGTCACCAACCAGCTCGTCGCCGAGCACATCCCACACGGGCAGCAGGGGGTGTTGATCGGGGTCAAGCAGTCCGGTCCACCCATCGCGCAGGCGTTCATCGGATTCGCGCTGCCACCGCTGGCGCTGCTGATCGGGTGGCGGGGCGCCGTTTCCACCGGAGTCGCGATCGGGCTCGTGGGTCTGGTGGCAACGCGGCTCATCGTCCCCGACGTGGAACGAAAGATCGCCGCCGTGGCCCGTTCAGCCGGTGCCGCCGGCGATCCGATGGTGCGGCGTTTTGCTGTCTATGCGTGCACCGTCGCGTTGTCGATCCAGCCGGTGCTGACCTACGTTCCCTTGTTCGCCTTTGAACGTGTCGGCTTGTCGCCGACGGTCGCGGGCATGACCGCCGGCGTGATCGGAGCGGCCGGGATCGTCGCACGCATCGGGTGGGGGCGCCTGACCGAACACCGTGACGACCCGCTCCAGGCCCTGACCGTCCTGTCGTTCGTCTCGTTCCTCGCCCTCGGGCTGATCGTGGCGAGCCAGTATGTCGGTCAGTGGTCGCTGTGGCTCGGACTGCTGGCATTCGGTGGTTCCGCGATGGCGGCGACCGCGGTCATCATGCTCGCCGTCGTCCGCACCGCGGGCAGTGAACGGGCCGGTCGGGCGTCAGGCGTCGTCATACGGGGCCTCTTCCTCGGCGGCCTGGCCGGACCGATCGCGTTCGGCGCGATCGTGGACAATACGCAGTCCTACACACTCGCCTGGGGCGCGGTCGCTGTGGTCCTCCTTGTCCAGGGCGCGTTGACCGTCACCTGGCGACGCCATCCGCAGGCCGTGCCGGCGCCAGAACGAATCCACTGATAACGAGGAGCGAACGTGCCCATCATCGACGTCCACGCCCATGTCACGCCGGAACGCTTCAAGCAGGCAATCGCCGATTCAGGGACATGGCACGGCCTCGGCGCCGACCAGGGCCAGCTGGACACCGGGGGCTTCGCCAAATCCCTCCCCGAGCGACTGGAGGACATGGACGCCCTCGGAGTTGACATGCAACTGGTCTCGCCGACGGTCGACTTCTACCAGTACTCAAACGAGGTGGAGGCGACGCGCGCCATCGCACGCGACTGCAACGACGAGATGGCCGAGATGGCCCAGCAGCACCCGGACCGCTTCGCCGGGCTGGGAACCGTACCGTTGCAGCACGTGCCGAGCGCAGTGGACGAGTTGACACGGTCGGTGCGGGAGCTGGGACTCAAGGGCGTGATGATCGGCGACCACGTGAACGGTCACAGCCTCGACGAGCCGGAATTCCTGGCCTTCTTCCGTGCGGCCGAGGAGCTGGGCGCCGTGGTGTTCTTCCATCAGGCGGCGGTCACCTGCGTCAGCGTGAGGATCAGCCGCTACAAACTCGGCAACGCCATCGGCAACCTGACGGACAGGACGATCTCCTTTGCCTCCCTCGTCTTCGGGGGCGTCATGGACGAGTGCCCGAATCTGAAGCCACTGTTGGCCCACGGCGGTGGCTACACCGCGTTCGGTATCGCGCGCATGGACAAGGTTGCCGGCGCGATGAAGCCTGAACTGCAGGGCGACGAGCTCAACCCGCCGTTCGGCCGCGGCCCGGATGACCGTCACGTCCTCAAACGGGCGCCGAGCACCTACTTGAGCCAGTTCTATTACGACTGCTGCACCTACGACGAGCGTGCACTTCGCTATCTCGTCGACACTGTCGGCATCGACCGCGTGGTGCTCGGCACCGACTACCCGGCCCCGATGTTCCTGCCCGACGCGGTGAACTGGATCAAGAATATGAGCGCGCTCACGGACGCCGAGAAAGACGCCATCCTGGAGCGCAACGCCGCGACACTGCTCGGCCTGTAGCAGGCACTGCCAAAAGGAGTCCTCATGCGCGCAGTCCAGATCAACAACACGGGTGGTCCCGGCCAGATGCGCGTGGCAGACGTCGCCACCCCGGAACCGACGGAAGGTGAAGTGCTTGTGCGCCTCGAGGCGGCGGGGGTCAACTTCATCGACGTCTACTACCGCCTCGGCCGCTACCCCCTGGCGCTGCCGGCGACGCTGGGTGTCGAGGCCTCGGGAACCGTCGAGTCAGTCGGCGTCGGTGTGACGGACTTCGTTCGGGGCGACCGGGTCGCGTACGCCATGGTTCCCGGCGCGTACGCCGACGCCGCGGTCGTCCCAGCGGGGAGGCTCGTCCCCGTGCCCGACGGTCTCGAGGCAACCAAGGCAGCCGCCGTGCTGCTTCAGGGAATGACGGCGCACTTCCTGGCGACGAGCACCGTGCCGTTGGCCGAGGGCGACAGGGTGCTCATCCATGCTGCCGCGGGAGGGGTCGGCCTGTTGCTCACACAAGTGGCGAAGCGGTGCGGCGCCACGGTGTACGCAACCGTCTCGACAGACGAGAAGGCCGAACTCGCGCGAGCGGCGGGTGCGGACGAGGTCATCATCTACAGCCGTGAGCCGTTCACCGACGCCGTCACGAGCCTGACCGACGGCAGCGGGGTGGACGTCGTGTACGACGGTGTCGGCAAGGACACCTTCGACGACGGACTCGCCTCTCTGCGACCGCGCGGCCACATGGTGCTCTACGGGCAGGCGAGTGGTCCCGTCCCGCCCGTCGACCCTCAGCGGCTGAACACCGGCGGATCGTTGTACCTGACGCGCCCGACGCTCGCGCACTACGTCGCTGGCCGTGACGAGTTGCTGCAGCGGGCAGGTGATGTCCTGCGCTGGGTGCGTGACGGTGAACTCGACGTCCGCATCGGCGAGACGCACCCGCTGGAGGACGCAGCCGTCGCGCACGAGCGGCTCGAGGCGCGCCAGACGACCGGCAAGGTGCTGCTCGTCCCTTGACCCCGCACGGGCGACGGCTCAGAAGGACGTGATGTGACCGACGAGGTTGTGCGGTTCCACGAAGTGTTCGTCGCTGCCGAGGACAGACGGCCGATGCTCACGGGAGTGGACTGGCGCGTCGGGAGCGGCGAACGGTGGGTTGTCCTCGGCCCCAACGGCGCAGGCAAGAGCACGCTGCTGCACATCGCCGCGACCTATCGGTTCCCCACTCGCGGGCAGGTCTTCGTGCTTGGTCACCGGCTCGGGAAGGTCGACCTGCGGCAGTTACGCCGCGACATCGGCTACACCAGCGCAGAGCTCGAGCGGATGGTCGACGACAGGATGTCGGTTGTCGACACGGTGCTCACGGGCAGCCGCGCACACCTCGCGATCTGGCGCGAGACCTACGACGACCACGACCGCAGGCACGCCACGTCGCTGCTGGCAGACCTTGGTCTCGCGGGCATGGAGGATCGTGTCCTCGCCACGCTGTCGCAGGGCGAGCGGCGCCGCGCGCAGATCGCTCGGGCCTTGATGGCGCAGCCACAGCTGCTGCTGTTGGACGAACCGGCGGCGGGCCTGGACATCTCGGGACGGGAGCACCTCCTTGCCGTGCTCGCCGACCTCGCCGCCGGATCTCTCGCGGCGATCGTCTTCGTCACCCATCACGCCGAGGAGATCCCCCCAGGCTTCACACACGCGCTGTTGCTGCGCGACGGCGGCATCGTCGAAGCCGGCCCGATCAATCAGGTCCTGACCGACAGATCACTGTCCGCGTGCTTCAACCTTCCGCTCGAGATCGAGTATCACGAGGGTCGGTACGGGGCGCGCGCCGCCCGCGCGGTCGCCGACGGCGGGTGATGACGCGGAGGCTGGCTTCGTCAGTCGCTGAGATCCCCGACGTCGGCCTCGAGCCCGGCGGCCTCGATCCCTTCCACCGCACACTGCTCGTCCGGCTCGGAGAGGTCGCCACTGACCCCCACTGCCCCAATGATCTGTCCGGCGTGCCGGATGAGGACGCCACCCGGGACCGGCACCATGCGACCACCGGACACGGCGGCGAGGGCCGTGAAGAGTTGCGCCATGTGCTCCGCCCGCTGTGCCAGGACGCGAGTGGGCAGACCCATTCCCAGCGCCCCCCACGCCTTTCCGATCGCGATGTCCGGACGGAGGATCCCCGAATTGTCGGCGCGCTTGAGCGCGACGACGTGTCCTCCCGGGTCGAGTACCGCGCACGTCAGCGGCGCAAAACCGTGGTGTTCGCCCGCTGCGAGGACAGCATCGACGATCGTCGACGCCTGTTCGAGCGTGATGCTCATGTCACCCCTTCGCCGTCAATGACTTGACCACCGCAACCGCCTCTGAGTAGTCCGGCAGGATCGCAGCGTCGTCAGTCGACCATACGTACCGCACGACACCCTCACGGTCGATCACGAACAGCGATCGTTTCGCCAAACCCTCGTGGCCCTTCCACACGTCGTAGCGCACGCCCCACGCACTGCTCACGGCGCCGCCCCAGTCGGACAGCAGCGGAAAGCTGAGCTGCAGGTCTGTCGCGAACTGTTGCTGGGAGAACGTTGCCGTCACGGCGATCGCCACGACCGACCCCCCAAGCGCCTCGATCTCCGGGGCCATCTGCTCCA
The DNA here is from genome assembly GCA_009377835.1 of Nitriliruptorales bacterium. Classification (GTDB taxonomy): domain Bacteria; phylum Actinomycetota; class Nitriliruptoria; order Euzebyales; family Egibacteraceae; genus WHTG01. The sequence goes on along the minus strand of WHTG01000049.1, from coordinate 2,841 downwards.
ACTGGAGCAGATCCGGCGTTCATATGCCGCCGTAGTCGAAGACGTAGAAATGGACCACCGCCGGGCCGCGGAGCAGCAGCTGCGAGAGCCGGATGGACTCCTCGAAGGTGCGACGCAACGCGAATTCGGGGGCGCGGTCGCCGACCTGGAGTGCCGGGGCAGCTCCCTCGTGGCTAGGCACGGTGGCCCAGGATCCGCTCGACCATGAACGCGAATTCGACCTCGACGAGGGTCGTGGGTGACCGCAGGTCGATCCTGAGCAGCTCCTGCACGCGGCGGAGCCTGTACGCCACGGTGTTGACGTGGACGTTGAGGGCCGCTGCGGCATCCGCCGCGTTGCACTGCGCATCGAGGTACGCGCGCAGGGTTTGTGCCAGCGACGTCTCGCGGCGCTCGTCGTAGTCGTGCAGCACACCCAGAACACCCTGCGCGAAGTGCGCGAGTTCGGCCGGTCGCTTGACCTGCAACAGCAACCGGTACACCCCGAGGTCCCCGAGCGAGACAACGTGACCGCGGCGGCCGCTCTCCTGGACCAGATCCAGCGCGCCCGTGGCAAGCCGGTAGGCATCGGCGTACTCCGACACCCTCGTGCAACTCGGTCCAACCGCCACGGACGCGGTCCACCCGGCGGCGTAGGCACGAATCTCCCGTTGCAGATCCTCAGCGAGTTCGGCAGCCGGCGACGCTCCTTGGACGTCCGGCCACAGGACGACCACGTCGTCCCCGCGTGCCGCCGCCAGGGCGGCAACCTTCTTCCGTTCCAGACTGCGCTGTACGGCGCTGAGCAGGCCTCTGTGCGTGCGGCCCGCGTCAGGCATCCGGAGGAGGGCGCCTTGTGCCGGCGCCGGGTCCGGCCGGGCGATGAGGACGACATGTGACACCGACAGGTCCATCCCCAACTGGCGCGCGCGTTCGACGATCCCCTCGCTCGGCGGGGCGTCAGGATTGAGCAGATCGTCGATGACGTCGCGGGAGAGCCGCGACTCGACCTCCTGCGCGATTCTCGTGTGCAGCATGCGCAACGCGAGGACGATGGCACCCCGTTCGAACGACCGGCGGTCGAACGGCCCGAACGGTGTGGCGGGGCGGCATGCCCACAGACGGCCGGCCACCTCCCGCTCGAGGACGATCGGTGTCAGCAGTGAGTCGTGGTCGCCGCTGTCGGCAGCCGCCGGGACGGCCACGGTCTGACGTCCGTCGATCGCCTCAAGGATTGCGGCGGCGACGATCGGATCGTCAGTGTGCGCAGACGGCGGCGCCTGTGCCGTATCGGCCGCGTGGGACGTCGCGAGCATCGCACCGTGGGCGTCCTCGACGACGATGGTGCACAACATCGTCCGCGCCAGAGCGGTTGCGATTTCGGGGAGGTCTGCGCCGTCGAGGAGCACCCGCATAAGCTCGCGGTGCACTTCTTCGGCGCGCTGCAGTGCGGAACGCTGCGCATCGAGGGCCTCATTGAGCCGTACCAGCTCCGCGATCCTCGACTGCTCACGGGTGCGCAGGTGCGTGGACTCGATGGCGACCGCGGCCTGGTTGGCGATCGTCTCCATGAGGATGATCTCGTGCGGGCTGAAGGCGTGTGCCTGGGCGGTGTAGCAGTTCAGCAAACCGATCGGAGCGTGCGCGGCGACCAGAGGGACCGAGAGGATCGAGCTGTAACCCTGCTCGGACGCGACACCTTCCCACGGCAGGCACGTTGGGTCCTCGTGGATGTCCAGCAGCGCGACAGGCCGCTGCGAGCGGAATGCCCGACTCGAGGGTCCTTCACCGTGCCCGCCCGGCCGCAGCATGATCGGCGACCTCGCGTTGATCTCGGCGACGTACTTTGGCGACAAACCGAAGGAACCCTTGATGAGCAGCGACTCACCCTCGGGGTCTTCGAGCAAGACCGCGCAGAAGTCGTATCCCGTCAACCGCGCGGTGGTGGCGGCAATCAGTTCGAGGATCTCCGCCAGCGGCAGCGAGCGGTTGACGGCGCGCGCGATCTCGCCGATGGCGTCAAGCCACGCCGGGAGCTCCGGGGGTGCTGACGCCGCCGTCATCCCTCGGGTGGCGGGGCTCATAGCCGTCAGCGTAGAGGTCGCAGTCCCACCGCGATGAGCGATCATGACTTTGCACCATATACGATTCGGTCGGCGGGCAATGAGCCCCGCCGCCGGCCGTTAGGAGGGCACGGGTGAACACAGCGAGCCTCACGACACCAGCCGCGGGCGGCGACGCACCCGCGCTGCGCGTCGACCATCCCGGACCCCGGACGAGGCGGCTCGCGCAGCGGCTCGCACGGACCGAGCCGCCGGCAGGGCTGTCCCTGGGATTGACGCCGCACGGGCTGTTCGTCGAATCAGCCTCCGGGGCCGTCATCACCGATGTCGACGGCAATCGGTTTCTCGACTTCGTCGCCGGATTCGGTTCGGTCAACGCTGGCCACTCGCATCCGCGGATCGCCGAGGCCGTCGCGAAACAGGCGCGCACCGCGGCGCAGGCGATGAGCTTCGGCTCACCCGTGCGCGTCGAGCTAGCCGAGCGTCTGCTCGCACAGCTGCCGGACCCCGACGACTACCGCGTGCTCTTCGCCGCGTCCGGCAGCGAGGCGGTCGAGATGGCGTTGAAGCTTGCGCGCCGGGCGACGCAGCGCGACCAGGTCGTCGCCTTCTCGGGCGCCTTCCACGGGCGGACACAGGGGGCCCTGGCGCTCATGGGACGCTGGTCGCAGCGTCAGGACCTCCCGCAGACCACGCCCGGGGCGTACCACGTCCCCTATCCATACCCCCTCCGCAGCCCGTGGGGCCCGGACCCGAAGGAGACCACCGACCATACGCTGCGCTTTCTGCAGACGTGCCT
>WHTG01000046.1 GCA_009377835.1 Nitriliruptorales bacterium | reverse complement strand
CTGGTCGCGGACCGCTTCGTGGTTCCCGCACGGGAGGGCGACGGTGCCGCGGTGTTCATCGTGGACGCCGCCGACGCCTCCGTCGAGCCGGTCGTCTCAATGGATCTCACCCGACCGCTGAGCACGGTGTCATTCGACGGCGCCGCCGCCTCACGCGTCGCGACCGGTCAGCAGGCACGGCGCGCGTTCGCCGACGCGCTCCTGACAGCGGCGGCGGTGCTGGCGTCGGAGCAGCTCGGCGTGGCCGAGCGCTGCCTGGAGATGACGATCGGCCACCTCAAGACCCGGTACCAGTTCGGCCGCCCGCTCGGATCCTTCCAGGCACTCAAGCACCGATTGGCGGATCTGTGGGTCGCTGTGACCCAGGCCCGCGCTGTCGCGCGCTACGCGGTCGGATGTGTCGCGGCCGACGACGCGGACACCGAGGTCGCCGTCGCGGTCGCTCAGGCGCACTGCTCGGTCGTCGCGGTGCGTGCAGCGGAGGAGTGCGTGCAGATGCACGGCGGGATCGGATTCACGTGGGAGCACCCCGCGCACCTGTACCTCAAGCGGGCGAAGACGACGTCGATCGCACTGGGCACGCCCGATTGGCACCGCGAACGCCTTGCGACGCTCGTCGATCTCGCACCGGCCTGACGGGAGTCTGCGACATCCACACACAGCAGTACCCCGGCGTCGCCGGGGCCTGGCGTGTCGTTCGGGGGTGTCAGGTGAGAATCAGAATCAGGATGATCACCAGGATTAGGGTGCCGAGTCCGATGTACATCGTCGAGGCTCCTTGGTCGGCTGCTGCGTCTGGCCTGGGTATCCCCTACGGGGCTGCCGGTACGCCTGGCCAGAAGGCCACCCCTCGTCAGTCGCCGCTGTCCCCTTCCCACAGGCTTCCCGAAAAGGGCCCAGGCGTGATCAGGGCGTGGCGGCATCGTAGAAGCAGCGCTCGTGCACCTTGCGGACGCGCCGCATCGCGCGCGCAACCTCCTCGGCGAGCGCCTGTCCACCGGGTCGGGGGTAGCCGAGCATCCGCGCCAGCCGTTCCATCTCGCGCGGATTGGACGGCAGGACATGCGTGTCATGCGTCCCCGTCAGATACCGCATGTTGCGGACAGCCGCCAGCAGCCGCCACCCGTTCTGCAGCCACTGCCCGTCCTGGCTGCTGAGCACCCCGGCGTCCACACACGCCGCGGCGCCCGCCAGTGCCCCGGGCCGCCGCACCGCCGGTCGCCGCCCCCCATGACGCAGCTGGAGCAACTGGACGGTCCACTCGACGTCCGCCATCCCGCCGGGACCCAGCTTGAGGTCGATCCTCGTGCGGCGTCGCGGTGGCGAACCTTCCGGTGTTCCGCCCAGTCGACCGGTGGGGGCCATGCGGCGCCGGGGGCCGGTGCGTTGCGGGCGGTCGCCGGCGCGCTCCCGCTCGACGCGGGCCTTCATCGTGCGAATGTCCGTCAGCCGCTTCGCCGGCGGCGACGGCGGATAGACCAGGTCGGCCATTGTTGCCACGAACGACCGGCCGAGCGCACGATCGCCGGCGACGTGCCGCGCCTGCGTCAAGGCCTGCAGCTCCCAGGTCTCACCCCAGCGTTCGTAGTAGTTGCGGTACGAGGAAAGCGTTCGGACCAGCGGGCCTTGCTTGCCTTCGGGGCGCAGGTTGAGGTCGACGCGGAAGGCCTGTCCCTCGGGTGTGATCGCCGAGAGCAGTTCGAGAAACCGCTCCGCCGCCTGTTCTGCCGCCGCCAGGGCATCCCCGGGCTCAGCCACCAGCAGGACGTCGAGGTCGCTGGCGTAACCAAGTTCGGATCCCCCCAGCTTGCCCATACCGATGACGGCCATCGTCACCCCGTCCGGGACGACCGAGTCGAGCGCCGCCTGCAGACAGGCCTGGGCGAGCCCCGACAGCTCCGTCGCGACATCGATGACGTCGGCAAGGCCGGCCAGGTCGCGAAACGCGATGCGGGCCGCCTCGCGGCGGCGCATGCGTCGCAGAGCCGCACCCTCCTCGTTGCCGACCTGCCGCCGGCGCCGCAGCCCGTCGGCGAGCCGCAGGTAGTCGTCGGCGTTCCGCCGCCGCTGCAGACCTTGGTCATCCACCAGCAGCGCGAGTACCTCAGGCTGCCGCTCCAGCCAGCGGCCCACCACACGGGACGATCCCAGCACCCGGGCGAGCATGTCCGCCACCGGCGGATGGTCGCGCAGCGCCCGCAACAGCTGCGGCGACTCCTTGGTGCTGTCCGCGAGGGACCGCAGCGCCGCGAGACCCTCGTCGGGATCCGGAGCGCTGGCCAGCGTGGGCAGCATGGCCGGCAGCGCGGTGCGGAACAGCCGCGCGCGGCGGCTCACCCCTCCGGCGAGCGCGTCCAGGTGGCCCAGTGCCACCTGGGGGCGCGCGAAACCCAGCGCCGTCAGACGCTCCTGGGCGGCATCGGCGGCCAGTCCACGTTCCTCGTCGGCGCCCACGGGCAGCTGCTCGGCCGACGACAGTTGCGCGAACCGTTCGAGCAACGGCCGGTAGAACAGCTTCTCGTGCAGCCGGCGGACTTCCCCCTGCACCCGCGCCAGCTCAGTGTCGAACCGCTGCAACAGGTCAGCGTGTTCACCCTCCGCGCGGGGCTCCGGCAGGTGCGCCGCCACCGTCCGCGCCAGTCTGCGGCGTTCGTCGTCGCCATGAGGCAGTGTGTGCGTACGGCGCAGGTTCGCCAGCTGCAACCGGTGTTCGACGGTTCGCAGGAACACGTACGCATGACGGAAGTCGGCGGCGTCCGCATAGCCGACGTAGCCACCGGATGCCAGTGCGTCCAGCGCCTCGAGCGTGTTGGGACTGCGCAGGCTGCGATCGTGTCGGCCGTGGACCAACTGCAGCAGCTGGACCGCGAACTCGATGTCACGAAGCCCACCCGGGGCCAGCTTCACCTGGCGCGGGCCCGCACGCCGCACGGGCGCCGAACTCTCCACGACGCCCTTCAGTTGCTGGATCTCCTCCACGGCCTGTTCGTGCAGCCGGTCCGGCCACACGAACGGTTCGATGAGCTCGGCGAAGGAACTGCCCAGCTGGGCGTCCCCCGCCAGAGGCCGGGCCTTGAGCAGCGCCTGGAACTCCCACGTCTTCGCCCAACGCTGGTAGTACGAGCGGTAGGCCTGGATGCTGCGGACCAGCGATCCGTCCTTGCCTTCCGGTCGCAGGTTCGCGTCCACCTCGTAGGCGCGCCCAGCCGGCGTCACCGTGGCCATCAGTCGCATGAACCGCTCCGCGGCCCGTGTCGAGGCGGACCATTCGTCGTCGCTGCCGACGAAGATGACGTCGACGTCGGAGACGTAGTTCAACTCCCGTCCGCCGAGCTTGCCCATCGCGACGACGGCGAGGCGCCCACCGGTGTGGGCAGTGACGTGCTCGGTCGCGGCCGCGAGGATGCCCTGTGCCAGGTCCGCGAGTTCCACGGCGATCTGCGGTGTGCTGGCGATGCCGAGCAGATCGCGCAGCGCGATGTGCAGCAGCCCTGCGCGCTGCTCCACCGCGAGCACGGCTGCCGGGTTCTCGGCGCCGGTCAGCGCACTGCGGCAGTCGTCGGCAACCCGACCGGCGGGCCGCTCTTCCAGTGACCCCGTCAGTACCGCCGCCATCCGGTCGTGCCGGGCCACACCGTCGACCAACGGCCCGCTGACGGCGGCGACGACCGCCAGGCGGGCAATCCCCTCCTCCCCCAGACGATCCATCGTCTGCGGGTTGCGCTCGACCAACCGGCGCAACGCGGCCTCCGCACGATCGGGGTTGGATGTCACCCCCGCAGCGGCCGCAGGATCCACCGGCACGTGCGGCCTACAGCGTCGGGAGGTACTTGGCGACCTCGAACGGCGTGACCTGGGAGCGGTACTCGTCCCACTCGACCCGCTTGTTGCGCAGGAAGAACTCGAAGACGTGCTCGCCGAGGGCCTCGGCGACCAGTTCCGATTCCTCCATCTCGCTCAGCGCCTCGTCGAGGTTGCGCGGCAGTGATCCGATACCGGCGGCGCGTCGTTCGCTGTCGGTCATCTCGTAGATGTTGTCCTCGGCCTCTGGTGGCAGTTGGTAGTCCTTCTCGATGCCGCGCAGTCCCGCGGCGAGGACGACTGCAAAGGTCAGGTACGGGTTACACGCCGGATCCGGCGCACGGAACTCGATGCGTGTCGAGGCAGGCTTGTTTGGCTTGTACATCGGGATGCGCAGCAGCGAGGACCGGTTGTGGCGGCCCCACGACACGAACACGGGGGCTTCGAATCCGGGCACCAATCGCTTGTAGCTGTTCACCCACTGGCAGCACACTGCGGTGATCTCCCGGGCATGCGCCAGCACACCTGCCATGAACTGCTTCGCCGTCTCGGACAGATGCGACGGATCATTGGGATTGAAGAAGGCGTTGGTGTCGCCGTCGAACAGCGATACGTGGGTGTGCATCGCACTCCCCCAGTGCTCCGCCAGCGGCTTGGGCATGAACGTCGCGTAGATGCCGCGCGCGATGGCGACCTCTTTGACGACCAGCCGGTAGGTCATCAGGTTGTCAGCCATCGTCAGCGCGTCGGCGTATCGCAGGTCGATCTCGTGCTGGCTAGGCGCCACCTCGTGATGCGAGTACTCCACGGAGATGCCCATCGCCTCCAGCGTCTGGATCGCCTCGCGCCGGAAATCCTGCTGCACGTCCATCGGGGTCTGGTCGAAGTACCCGCCGTTGTCCAGCGGCGTCGGGTCGTCAGGGCCCTTGAACAGGAAGAACTCCATCTCGGGATGCACGTAGAAGCTGAACCCCATGTCCCCCGCCCTGGCGAGGTTGCGGCGCAGTACGTGGCGCGGATCGGCGGCGAACGGCTCTCCCTGCGGCGTGAGGATGTCGCAGAACATGCGTCCTACGCCGGCGTTCTCCCCCCGCCACGGCAGCACCTGGAACGTGGAGGCGTCCGGCACCGCCAGCATGTCGGATTCCTGGACCCGCGCGAACCCGTCGACCGCCGAGCCGTCGAAGCCGATGCCCTCGGTGAACGCGCCCTCCAGCTCCGACGACGTCACCGACACGCTCTTGAGCATGCCGAGCACATCGGTGAACCACAGGCGCACGAATCGGATGTCGCGCTCCTCGACGGTTCGGAGCACGTACTCCTGCTGGCGGTCCACGGCGTCCCCTCCTGTCCCGGGTAGCGCCGATGCTAAAGGAGCGGACCGCCGGACCTTGACGGTCCGGCGGTCCGGCTGCGTGGCGGCGGTGGCCTACTGCTGCAGGATCGCCTGCGCCTGGACGGCGGTCCCGGCCGCGGCCGGTGCCGGGGCCGCGCCTTCGCCGAACCTTGGACCGGCCGGGTACGCCTGCGTCCCCAGTGCGAGTTCGGGATAGCCGTAGGAGCCGTGCTCGTGAAGGTCCAGACCCTCGATCTCCTCCGTCTCGGTGACGCGGATACCGACTGTCGCCTTGAGGCCGAAGAACACCAGCCCACTCGTCGCCGCGACGAACGCCGCCACCGAGGCCACGCCGATCGCCTGCACACCCAGCAGCCCGGCGCCGCCGCCGTACAGCAGGCCTTCGGTGCTGTGCGCAAGGCCGACCCAGACCGTGCCCAGCGCGCCGCAGGCGCCGTGCACTGCCACCGCGCCGACCGGGTCGTCGACCCGAATGCGGTCCACCAGCGGCACGACCAGCGTCACAAGGATGCCTGCGGCAAGACCGACGCCGAGCGCGCCCAGGTTGTCCAGGACGTCGGCTCCTGCGGTTACTCCGACGAGCCCGGCGAGGATGCCGTTGCCGGTCATCGCCACGTCGTACTTGCCATACCGCACCCGGGTCATGAGCGCGGCGGCGACGCCACCGATCGCGCCTGCCAGCACCGTCGCAAGCAGCACGCTCGCGACCACGGGACCGTCTGCGATGAGCACCGACCCGCCGTTGAATCCGAACCAGCCGAAGAACAGCAGCAGGACGCCGAGCATCGCCAGCGGGATGGAGTGTCCCAGCAGCGCCCGGGGTGTGCCGTCAGCCGCGAACTTTCCCAGTCGCGGCCCCAGGATCGCGGCGCCCATGAACGCCGCGATACCGCCGGTCATGTGGACGATCGTCGAACCGGCGAAGTCCAGGAAGCCCAGCTCAGCCAGCCAGCCGCCGCCCCACTTCCAGGCGCCGACGATTGGGTAGATCACGGCGGTCACGACGAGGATGACGACGATGTACGGCCCGAATTTCATCCGCTCGGCGCACGCCCCCGAAATGATCGTCGCCGCGGTGGCCGCGAACATCGCCTGGAACAGGAAGTCGGCAGACAACGACCCGCCGGTGACCGGTTCATATGACGCGAGGCCCTGCAGGAAGAACCCGTCGGTCCCGATGAAGCCGCCAACCTGGGTGCCGTACATCAACGCGAACCCAACCGCGTAGTACGACACGACTCCCAGTGTCAGCGTCATCAGATTCTTCATGATGATGTGCGCGGAGTTCTTCGCCCGGCCCAGCCCGCTCTCGAGCAACGCGAACCCGGGGTGCATCAGCAACACCAGCGCCGCGGCCATCATCAAGAAGATGATGTCGATGTTCGCCTGTACCGACTCCAGGGTCAGCTCGGCCTCCTGCGCGGCGGCCGGCCCCGCAAGGAGCCCCACCCCCAGCACCACGCCGCCGGCCACCACCATCGTCCTTCTCATGGGCTTCCTCCTGGAAACAAAGTTCGCCGAGCGTGTGGGCCGACGCGCTACCGCCCTTGGCTGCTTGAGCGCCGACCCTGCAAGGCCTGGGTACAGTCGACAAGGTAAGGACGAGGGCTTTCGGAGCGGTTGCTCTCGTGTTTCCGACATGTAAAAGGCCGGAGGACTGATGCGACTGGCGCTGGCGCAGCTCGACCCCGTCGTGGGGGCTGTCGAGGCGAATGCAGACGACATCCTCCGCACGTACGGCGAAGCCTGCGCCGCGGGTGCCCAGCTGGTCGCGACACCCGAGCTCACACTCACGGGCTACCCGCCGGAGGACCTCGTCCTCAAGCGCTCCTTCGTCGCCGCGACGGCGGCCGCGCTGGAGCGGATCGCAGCGGCGACGTCGCAGGTGCCGTTGGTCGTCGGGCTGGTGGAGAGTGTCGACGAACCGCCCGGCGCATGGGGCTACCCGCCACTGGCGAACGCCGCGGCGGTGTGCCGCGCCGGGTTGGTCGAGGCCGTGTACCGCAAGGAGAGGCTGCCCAACTACGGTGTGTTCGACGAGGCCCGGTATTTCCGCCCCCGGTCCGAGCCCCTCGTGATCGCTGCGGGAGGCGCGCAGGTCGGCATCACCATCTGCGAGGACATGTGGGGCGAGGAAGGCCCGGTGCAGGCAGCCGCGGCTGCCGGTGCGACGGTCGTGGTCAACATCAACGCCAGCCCCTATCACCGGGGCAAGCGCGAAGACCGCGAACGCTGGGCCCGCCGGCATTCGACCCGGTACGGGATCTGGCTGGGATTCGTCAACGAGGTGGGCGGCCAGGACGAGATCGTGTTCGACGGCGACTCGTTCGTGATGGATCCCGGCGGCGTTGTTGTCGCGCGTGGCGCCCAGTTCGCCACCGACGTGGTGGTCGTCGATCTGCCCGTCGGTGACGACGCCTCCGGCGTGGCGCAGATCGCGGGCGATGCACACCCCCGCATGGACCGTTGCACCGAGATCTACGCCGCGCTCGTTCTCGCGACCCGCGACTACATCCGCGACAACGGGTTCCGCCGGGCGCTGATCGGGTTGTCCGGCGGCATCGACTCGGCGCTGGTGGCAACGATCGCCGCCGACGCGATCGGTGCGGAGAATGTCACCGGGGTTGCGATGCCCTCGCCGTACTCCTCTGCGGGGTCGATCGTCGATGCGAAGGCACTGGCCGCGGGTCTGGGCATCGGCTGGTTGGAGCTGGGCATCGAAGGTGTCATGGACGCGTTCGCGGTCGCGCTGGCCGAGCCGTTCGCCGGCACCGAGTCCGGCCTGGCCGAGGAGAACATCCAGGCCCGCATCCGGGGAAGCCTGCTCATGGCGCTGTCGAACAAGCGCGGCGATATCGTCCTCGCGACGGGCAACAAAAGCGAGTATTCCGTCGGCTACGCGACGTTGTACGGAGACATGGCCGGTGGCTTCGCCGTCATCAAGGACGTCCCCAAGATGCTGGTCTACGAGCTGGCACGCCACCGCAACGTGGTCGCGGGGTCCGAGGTGATCCCCGGGGCGATTCTCACCAAGGCCCCGTCGGCTGAACTGCGCCCCGACCAGCGTGACAGCGACTCGCTGCCACCCTACGAGGTGCTCGATCCGATCCTGGAGGCGTACGTCGAACGCGATGCCTCGGTTCCGGAGATCGTCGCCGACGGGTTCGACGAGGCGACCGTCCGCAAGGTCGCAACACTCGTCGACCGCGCCGAGTACAAGCGCCGGCAAGCGCCGCCCGGCGTGAAGATCACCGAACGCGCTTTCGGCAAGGATCGACGGCTGCCGATCACACAGGGATGGTCCGAGCAGACGCCCCTGCCGCACGACCCACGGGCGTGACCAGCGGCGACTGAGTGGTCGTGCGGCTGATGCACCGGGCACGGTGCCGGCCGCGTCGACATCCGCTTTGCGGGATCCTGAGGCGCTAATCGCGTGTCAGGAGGATGGTTACGGGGCCATCGGCGGCCATCTCGATCACCATGTGCGCGCCGAAGACGCCACGCTCGCACGGGACGTCCAGCGCGTCACAGAAGGCCTCGTACAGCCGTTTGCCATGGACGGGATCCGCGGCGCGGACAAACGACGGTCGGCGGCCTTTCGACGCGTCGCCGTAGAGGGTGAACTGGCTGATCGCAAGCACACCGCCGCCGACCTCGGCGACGGAACGGTTCATCAGTCCGTCGTCGTCCGGGAACACGCGGAGTCCCTTCGTCTTGGCGGCGAGCCACGTTGCGTCGGCGTCGGTCGATCCGTGACCGACACCGACCAGCGCCACCAGACCGAGACCGATTGCACCGGTCACCTCGTCGTCGACACGGACGGTCGCACGACCAACTCTTTGCAACAGCACTCGCACGGGTACGCTTTCTGTCAGCCGCTGGACCCGTACGCGTGGCCTTGACGCGGGCTGCCGGGCCGGCAGGCGAGGAGTATCGACCATGAGCGTCCATGGAACGTCCCGTCCCGTATCGGTCCACGACGTGCGGGCATTCAAAGACCGCGGAGAGCGCTTCGCCGTGCTGACCGCGTACGACTACCTGACAGCCCAGATCCTCGACGAAGCCGGCGTGCCTGTGCTTCTCGTCGGCGACTCCCTGGGCATGGTGGTCCTCGGCTACGACTCGACGGTGCCCGTCACGGTCGAAGAGATGCTGCACCACACCCGCGCGGTGAGTCGCGGCGCCAAACGTGCCATGGTCGTCGGCGACATGCCGTTCGGCAGCTACCAGGCGTCGATCGAAGACGGCATCCGCAACGCCGTGCGGTTCCTGCAGGAAGGTGCGGCGACGGCCGTGAAGGTCGAGGGCGCCGGTCCCGTCGTCGACCTCACGTCGCGACTGACTCACATGGGTGTGCCGGTGATGGCGCACATCGGACTGACCCCGCAGTCGGTCAACCAACTGGGCGGATTCAAGGTCCAGGGCCGCAGCGACGCTGCGGCTGACCGCTTGGTCGAAGACGCGGTGTCGCTCGCCCAGGCAGGTGCCTTCGCCGTTGTCGTCGAAGCCGTGCCAGCCGACGTCGGCCGCCGCATCACCCAGGCCGTCGACGTCCCGACAATCGGCATCGGTGCCGGACCCCAGACCGACGGTCAGGTGCTCGTCGTGTCCGACATGGTCGGGCTGACGGCAGGACGCCTGCCCCGGTTCGTCAAGCCGTACGCCGATCTTCGCCAGGTGATGACCGATGCCGTGAAATCCTTCTCGGCCGAGGTCGCTTCAGGCGACTACCCGGATCCGGAACACAGCTACTGACGGTCGCACCGCCTGCGGCTGCTTGACGACCACTGACGGTCGCACCGCCTGCGGCTGCTTGACGACCACTGACGGTCGCACCGCCTGCGGCTGCTTGACGACCTACTGACCAAGTTCGGCGGCCAGGGCCGCGAACGTGCGCAGGCCCTGCGCCGTGCGCGGTCCGTGCCACGTGAGCAGTTCGCCGTCGACCAGCCGCGCCGGCGTCCCCGGCGCGAGCCGGTCGACGGCCGGCAGGTCCTCGTCGCCGAAGGCGTAGGGCTCGCTGGGCAGGAGCACGACGTCGGCGCCCAACAGCAACCCCTCTTCCAGACGGGGGTACCGCTGCCCGAACCCGGACAGCGCGTTTGCGAACCCGCACCGCCACAGCAGGTCGTCGGCGTATGTGTCGGCGCCGACGCCCATCCACGGTTTGCGCCAGATCAGCGTCAGCGCCACGACCCGCTGCGCGGGCGCCTGCCGTTGTGCCTGGTCCAGCGCGGTGTCGATGTCAGCGGCGATGGCCGCGGCGCGCTCCGCTGCATCGAGGATCGACCCGAGTTCCAGGATCAGGTCGCGAGCGGCGGGGACCGTCTTGGGATACGACTCGTGGACGCGGAGCCCGGCCATTCGCAGCGACTTCAGATCCCCTGCCCGGTTCTCCTCGGTGTTGGCCAGGACCAGATCGGGCGCGAGCTGCGCGATGGCCTGCAAGGACGGGTTCTTCGTCCCCCCGATCCGCTCCGCCGTGCCGGGCGCACCTACGGTGCAGTACTTGGTGACGCCCACGAGCAGGTGGTCGCCGCCCAGTGCCGCCACCGCCTCCGTGATGCTCGGAACGAGGCTGACGATCCTCATGCTCGGGTTCGGGTGTACGCGCCGCCCTCGACGCTCCGGGCGAGCACGAACAGGTAGTCCGAGAGCCGGTTGAGGTACCGCACCAGCAGGTCGTCGGGAAGCATCTCGCGACGATGCATCGCGACCGCTGTACGCTCGGCGCGACGAACGATGGTGCGCGCCAAGTCGATCGCGGCCCCGGCGGGACGCTGACCTGGTACGACGAACTCCCCCGGCAGCGGGTATTCGGCGGTCAACGCGTCGATCGCCTGCTCCATCGCGGGAATCATCTCTGGCGTGACACGGGAAACACCGTCGCTGAGCTGTTCCCAGTGGTCGGTGTGGGTGGCCAGCTGGGCGCCGAGGACGAACATCTCGCGCTGTGCCGCGAGGATCCGGTCGTGCCACTCTGGCTCGTCGGTCAGGTGCGCGCGTGCCAGGCCCAGGGCGGAGCAGGCTTCGTCGACGGTTCCGTACGCCTCGGTCCGCAGGTCGTCCTTGTCAACACGGCCGCCGTAGAGCAGGCCGGTGGTCCCGTCGTCGCCGCGCTTCGTGTAAACCTTCAACGCCGCCTCCGCAGGTGGTTGAACCGCGAGTTTATGCATCGCCCTGCTGGACGTTGCGGCTGTAGCAGCCGGTCGGGTACCGTTTGCTGGCACCGATCCGCGGTCCCAGGGTTGCCCTCACGGGGGTAGGTGCGGCCATGTGGGGCCCTCCCGCGACTGCTGTGACAAGGCTGTAAGGACCCAGTGAGCGATGACTCGCCGCGACGCACGTATCGCGTCCTGACTCGCACCCGGAGCGGATACAACGGGTCGACGATGTACGACGTGCAGTTGCAGATCGCGGCGACCGGCAACCTCGTATGGGCGCAGACCTTCACCGACCGCGATCAGGCCGACGAGTACGAGCGCACGCTGGACGCAGACCTTGACGATCTGGACGAGACAGCCTTCAGGCGCAAGTACAACGTCACCTCCCAGTCCTGAGGACCATGCCCGCCAGGATCGGCGCGGTCGCCCCGGAGCGGATCCTCGTAACGCACCTGGACCACACCCCTGACCTGCTTGGGTTGAGCGGGGACCCCCGGTTGACGCGTCCGGCCGTCGTCTCGGTGCGTGGTTGGCAGCTGCTCGTCGCGGATCCAGTGGCAAGGCTGCGATCTCTCGCGGCGCTGGACAGCTATGCGGCCGCCGTCGGCTGGCGTGACGAGCCGACCGATGGGCCGCCGTTTCGCACCGGCGCCGTTGGGTGCCTCAACGACGATCTCAGCGCGGGACTGCTCGGGCTTCCACCCGACGCCCGCCCGGCGGTCGCCCCGGTGGGGCAGGTCGACTTCGGCGTCTACGAGTGGGCGATCGCGATCGACCCTGATGGGCGGGGGTGGGTCGTCGCCGAGCGAGACCAGACGGCCGCACTGCGATCGTGGATCGCCAGCGCACCGCGCGCCGGCATCCCGTCCCGGCCGCCACCGAGAAACGCACGGCTGGGCTTGGCACGCCGCGACCACGGGTCGGCGGTTGCGCGGATCCTTGAATGGATCGCGGCCGGTGATCTGTACCAGGCGAATCTCACCCTGCAGGTCGCCGTCTCGTGGACCGCCTCTGCGCAGCTACTTGCCGCCCGGCTGTGGCAGGCGACTCCCGGCGCGTCACATGCGGCGATGATGGTGCTCGACCGCCGAACGGCTGTCGTCTCCGCGTCGCCCGAGACGTTCCTCCGCACGCACGGCGACCTGGTTGTGACGCGCCCCGTCAAGGGCACGCGGCGCCGCGAAGAGGACCCCGTGTTGGACGAACGCCGCGCAGACGAACTGCGCGGCAGCGACAAGGACCACGCCGAGCACGTGATGATCGTGGACCTGGAGCGCAACGACCTCGGGCGCGCCTGCGAACCCGGTAGCGTCCGCGTCGCCGACTACGCAGCGCTCGAGGCGCATCCGACGGTGTGGCACCTGACCTCCACCGTACGCGGCCGGATGCGCAACGACGTGGGACTTGCCGCGCTGGTCGCCGCTACGTTCCCCTCCGGGTCGGTGACCGGCACGCCGAAGCGGATGGCCGTGGCCCGTACGGCGCTCCTCGAACCAGTCCGCCGCGGCGTCTACTGCGGCGCGATGGGAGTCGTCGCGCCGGGGATGGTGGACCTCTCCGTGGCGATCCGCACCGCGGTCGTGCACCAGGGGATGGCCTCCTACGGCACGGGCGGGGGTATCGTGGCCGATTCGGACCCGGACCAGGAGTTCGCCGAGGCGATGGACAAGGCCGCGGCCTTCTACACGGCGACCGGGGCGTCCCCACCCTGATCGTCGTCGGGCGTCCCGGCAGCGATCTTGGCGTCGATCAGGGCGCGTATGTCCTCCTGGGACAGGTCGAGCACCAGCGCCAACTCCTGCGCGACGGTGTCCCGGCAGCGGTCCAGTGCCCCCCGCTCCGCGGCACTCAGTGGCTTGGCCGCACGCTGCTCGTACCGGGTGAGGTCACGGACGACGAGGGCCGCCTGGTCCAGGTCCGTCGACTTCACGCGGGCGATCGTGTCGGCGTTGCGCTCCGACCACTGCGCGGACACCTCCGCCGGTTCCTCCAGCGTGGCGAGGATGGTCTGCGCGTGCTCGACGCTGGACAACCGCCGGATTCCGACCTCGTCGAGCGAGTCCATCGGAATCATGATCTTCAACGACGCGGTCTCGAAGAACAGTTGGACGTAAGTCCGGCCGTCGGAGGCCACCGACGGGGGACCGTCGACGGTGCCGACGCCGTGTTGTGGGTGGACTAGCTTGTCACCCGGGGCGTAAGCCACTGGTGCTCCTGACGCAAGGCGGGAGTCCAGTGTCGCATCGCTCGGCCCCCGGTCACGGACTTTTCCGCCGCAGCTGTCCAAGGTGTCTCAGTCGCGCGCCAGACCGGCGAACCTCACGCCCGTGTGCGCTTTGTAGCGCCGGTTGACACTGATCAGCAGCGGAGTCAGTCCCTCGACCGTGCTGGACAGCCGCAGCGGGCCCGCCATGAAGCCGTGCAGGGCCTTCACGTCACGGGCCAGGGCTGCGACCTGCTCGACCGCAGCCTCGTCGTCACCCAGCAGTGGAACGTCCATCTCGACCACCACCTCAGCCTTGAGCAAGGTGGGGGCCGGCAGCCATTGGAAGCCCGACACGACCCGGCTGCCAGGAAGCAGCGCCTGGCACTGCTCGGCCGCCGAGCCCTCGGATACTGCCAGCGGGTGCGGCCCCCCGGCGTCGAACGCCATGGGCACCACGGTCGACACCACGATCTTGCCCTCCAGCTCCCGGCCCAGTGTCGGCAGAATGCTCTCCTGCCCCTCGAACGGCACGGTTACGAACGCGACCTCTGCCCCCGCGCACGCAGCCGCGTTGTCCGTGCCCCCGACCGGTGCGTCGAGTTCAGCGGCGACCCCTTCGGCGCGTTCAGCCGATCGTGACCCGAGGACGACCGAGTGTCCCGCCATCGCCAGCCGCAGCCCCAGTCCGCGTCCCAGCGGCCCGGTCCCGCCGACGAATGCCAGTGCCGTCATGCGGCGCCCTTGTCGGAGGTCTCCCGGACGGCATCCTCGACCGATTTCGGCATCTCCGTCACGGTGGCGCGTCCCCGCAACCGGGCGCGCTGCTCGGCCGTGAGCGCACCGCTGACAGCGTCCAGTGCCTCCTGACCGGTCAGCGACTCCCGCTCAACGAGGAGGTCCGCCATGGCATCGAGACCGCCGCGCAGCTCGGTGAAGCAAGCCACGACATCGGCCAGTGCCTCGGCCAGGATCCGCCGCACCTCGCCGTCGATGACCTCTGCCGTCTTCTCGGAGTACTCGTGGCCGCGCGTGAGCTCTTCGCCCAGGAACACCTGGCGGTGCTCACCGAATCCCACGGGCCCCAGCGCGTCGCTCATCCCGAACTCACGCACGATCGCGCGGGCCAGCTGCGTCGCCTGCGTCAGGTCGTGCTGTCCGCCGGTGGTCGGCTGCCCGAGAACCACCAGCTCCGCGGCGCGCCCTCCGAGCATCACCCTCAGCTTGGCGTCCAGATAGGTGCGCAGGTAGATGTGCCGCTCGTCGATGGGAAGTTGCGTCGTCACGCCCAGCGCCATGCCGACCGGCAGCACGGTGACCTTGTAGACCGGGTCCGCCTCGGCTTCGAGGAACGCTGCCAATGCGTGACCGCCTTCGTGATACGCCACCGCCCGCTTCTCGTCCTCGTCCAGCCGCAGCGACGACCGTTCGCGGCCTATCGTCTGGCGCTCGCGCGCCTGCTCCAGGTCGCGCGCGCGGATCAGGTCTGAGCCGCCGCGCACCGCGATCAGCGCAGCCTCGTTGACGAGGTTCTTCAGATCGGCGCCTGCCATCCCGGGCGTCCCGCGCGCGAAGGTGCGCAGGTCGACGTCGTCGGCCAGCGGCTTGCCCTTGGTGTGGACCCGCAGGATCTCGTCGCGCTCCTCCAGCGTGGGCAGCGGGACGACGATCTGGCGGTCGAACCGCCCGGGACGCTGAAGCGCCGGGTCCAGCACGTCGGGCCGGTTGGTCGCCGCCATGATCACGACGCCCTCGGAACCCTGGAATCCGTCGATCTCACCGAGCAGCTGGTTCAACGTCTGCTCGCGTTCATCGTGGCCGCCGCCCAGCCCGGCGCCGCGCTTGCGGCCTATGGAATCGAGCTCGTCGATGAAGATGATGCACGGCGCGTTCGCCCGCGCGGTCTTGAACAGGTCGCGCACCCTGCTGGCGCCGACACCGACGAACATCTCCATGAAGTCGGAACCCGTGACGGAGATGAACGGCACCCCGGCCTCACCGGCGGTTGCCCTCGCCAGCAGCGTCTTGCCGGTACCGGGCGGGCCGACGAGCAGCATGCCCTTGGGTACCTCCGCACCGGCTTTGCGGAACCGGTCCGGCTCGCGCAGGAACGCGACGACCTCCTGGACCTCCTCCTTCACCTCGCGGTACCCGGCGACGTCGGCGAAGCGCGTGTTCGGTTCGTGCGGTTTGTGCAGCTTCGCGGTGGACTTGCCGATCTGCATCAGCCCGCCGGCCTGGCCCCGCGCTTGGCGGCTCATGAACCAGAAGAACCCGATGAACAGTGCCAGCGGAAAGGCAAATGTCAGCAGGAGCGCGAGGATTCCGCCGCTGTCTTCGGGCCGGGCTGTGATCGTGACGTCATTGTCGCGCAGGAACGGCTCGATGCCGTCCTGTCCGACGTATCCCTCCGGTGGCAGCGTCGTGGTGAAGCTGTCCGGCGGATCCTCGTCCCCGGCGAACGTCCCCTCCACGTTCTGCCCGGTGATCGTCACGGTGTCCACGCGGCCTTCGGCCACGGCCGTTCGGAACTCGCTGTAGCTGATCCCGTTGTCCTCCGTGTCCATCCCGTTGACGAACCAGATCATCAGACCCAGCAGGAGCACGGTCGTGATCACCCTGGTTCGATTCACGCGATTCACGATGGTCAGCGTCCTCGATGGTGGTTGGTGGTGGCTCGTCCCGCCCAAGCGCCACCCTACCCCGGCAGCCGCAGGTGGGGCTGTGCGGCCAGGAGGCGGTAGCGTTCGCCCTGATGGCGGACAACACGGTCGACGGCGGCAGCGACGTGCGGTTCGACGTCGCGATCGTGGGCGCGGGCGTCGCTGGACTCGTCGCTGCGCTGGACCTGCTCGACCTGGAGCCGGCGCTTCGGATCGCCGTCATCGACAAGGGCGAGATGGGCTCGTCGGGCTCCACGCCGCTGGCGCAGGGTGGCATGGCCGCCGCGGTCGGGCCTGACGACTCCCCCGAGATGCACGCCGAGGACACCATTCGCGCCGGCGACGGACTGTGCGACGAACGCGCCGTGGCGGTGATGGCGGTCGAGGGACCGGCGCGCGTGGACGATCTGATCCGCAGGGGGGCGCGCTTCGACCGCACCGCCGACGGCTCGCTCGCGCTCGCACGCGAGGGCGGTCAGCGCGTCGCGCGCAACGTCCGCACCGCCGACGCGTCCGGTGCCGAGATCTTCCGCGCACTACGGGTGGCAGCGTCCGGCCGCGTGACGCGCCTACAGGGGATCGCATGCGCTATTGCGACGGCTGCCACGGGTCGGGAACGCGGCGTCGTCGCGGGCGTGTGGGTCGTGCTCGATGCCGTCGACGGGTCGCCGCTGGGCCCGGCGCAGACGCCGGGTCTCGCGCTGGTGCGAGCCGATGCCGTGCTGCTGGCGACCGGCGGCTGCGGCGGGCTGTTCGCCGCCACGACCAACAGGGACGGCGCGACGGCGGACGGGATCGGGCTGGCGGCGGGCATCGGGGCAGCGCTGGTCGACCTCGAGTTCATCCAGTTCCACCCGACCGGCCTGAAGGTGTCGGAACCTGGCTCCTTTTGGCGGTTGCTGCTGACCGAGGCGCTGCGCGGCGCCGGCGCCACGCTGGTGGACGCCACGGGCCGGCGGTTCATGCCGGAGCGTCATCCGGATGGCGAACTCGCGCCGCGCCACATCGTGACGAAGGGGATTCTCGACCAGGACGGCGGAGTGTGGCTGGACGCAACCGCGTTGCCGAAAGCGACACTGGAGCAGGACTTCCCGACCGTGGCCGCCGGGGTCAGACGCCACGGCTTCGACCTGGCGACGGAACCGGTACCTGTCGAGCCGGCTCAGCACTACATGATCGGCGGCGTCGCGACCGACCTATGGGCCCGGACATCTGTACCGGGCATGTATGCGGCTGGAGAGGTCGCAGCGACGGGTGTGCATGGCGCGAATCGCATGGCCGGGAACTCGCTGCTGCAGTCGTGCGTGTTCGGTCACCGCGCCGCGTCAGCCATCCGTGCGCAGCTGCGCGAGCGCGCCGGCGCGGCGCGTGAGGTCGGAGACGCGCCTCTCCTGGACGGCAACCACCCGGCGGACGGTCTGCTGCGACGCGCCTCGCTGCGGGTTGCGATGTCGGCGGGCGCCGGGCCCATCCGCACCGCAGCCGGCCTGCTGGAGACCGACAGGGTGCTCGACGAAACCGCAGCGGCAATCGGCAAGAACCCCGCGCCGACCCGTGACAGCATCGAACTGCACCACATGGTTGCCGCAGGGAGGCTCTTTGTTCGCAGCGCCCAGCTGCGCGAGGAAAGCCGCGGCGTGCACTGGCGCGGCGACTTCCCGCACCATGACCCTCGGTGGAGCGGGGTCCGCCTGCGCGTGCAGGGGCCGCGAACGGCCTAGCGTGCACTACGCTGCCGCCGGCAGCCGATTTACCCGAGGCGGGAGACAACCGTGTTGCGTACCGATCTGCCCGACCACCGGCGGGCGACGGAGGGGGAACTCCTGACGGGCCTCCGTGGCCGCGATCCACTCGCGCTGGCCGAGACGTTCCACCGGACCATCCCCGCGGCACATGCCATCGCCCGCCGGGTTCTGTCTTCGTCGGCTGAGGTCGAGGCCCTGCTGCGTGAGGTCTACGGGGAACTGTGGGCCTCACCGCCCGACGACGACACCGCCCTGGAGGGATGGGTCCGGTCGCGCTGTTTCGAGATCGCCGGCGCAGAGCTGCGTGAGCGAAACGCCCCCCCGGCGTCACCGTCGCTGACGGCACTGCTGCCCGAGCTGCCCCGACCGGATGTTCGCTACCTCGACGCGGCGGAACGGGCGTTGACCGAACTCGGCGACGGGCAGCGACGCGCGCTGCTGCTGGCACACGACAAGGGCGTCGCCACCGAGGAGCAGAACGCCGCGGACGCGCATGGCGCGCTGACGGACGCCCTGCTCGCATTGGCCGGTCCGGAACCCGGTGCCGAGCCGCCGCAACCGCAGGCCTGCGAGGATGTCCCGCTGCTGGCCGATTGGGTCCTCGGGTTGCTCCCAGGGCAACGCGCAGCGTCGATCGCGGCTGAAATCGCAGCGCGTCCTGAGTGCGCCGGTGTCACGAGGGCGCTGCGTCGTGGTCGGCGTCGCCTGGAAGGCCTTCCGCCGACGCCTGACATGGGTCAGCGCGTGCTGGTGACGGTTCTCGCCGCGGCACCCGCGACGGTGTCCGCCACCGCCGCCGCCGGCGCGGGGGCTGCTCTCGGCGGTCAGGGCAT
>WHTG01000252.1 GCA_009377835.1 Nitriliruptorales bacterium | reverse complement strand
GCGTGCACGCCCAGCGCCGCCCTCGCCAGGCTGGTGGCGTCGCCGGCCGCCCGTGCCAGTTCGGCGGCGTCGCGATACGCGGAGCGGGCAGCCGGGGCGTCGCCGGCCTGGTTGCGTGTGGCGCCCAGCCGCAGCAGCACGTCCAGACGCTGGTCCGCGGAGCCGTCGGCGATCAGGTCGAGGGCGGACAGCACGCGTTCGTAATGCGCACGGGCTTCCTCGAAGGCCAGCCGGGAGATCGCCTGCTCGCCGGCGAGCATGCCGTAGCGGACGGCATCCGACGGCGCGGCGGTGACCGCCGCGCCGAAGTGTGCGGCGAGTTCGGCCGGATGCACGACTGCACCTTCGGCTGCGAGCGATTCCAGCGCCCTCCCGACGGTCAGGTGCAGCCCGATCCGCTGGTCGGCGGCCATGCCGGCAAGGATCGTTTCCCGGAACAGGTCGTGGGAGAACCGGTAGGCGTCCGCCGGTGCGGGGGGTTCGTGCAGGACGCGCGCCGCCACCGCCTCGTCGACCAGGACAGGCACGCTGGCGGGTTCGTCCACCGTCCTGGCCAGGACGTGGAGGCGCACCTCCGGTCCGGTCACGGCGGCCACTGTCAGCAGGTCGACACACCGCTGTGATAACCGCGCGAGACGGCGCTCGAGGATGTCACGGACGCTGGCGAGCAGCACCGGAACAGGAACACTTGCCTCGGTGTAGCTGCCCTGGGCGACCAGCAGGCGCGTCAGCTCCCGGACCAGGAACGGGTTGCCTCCAGTGCGCCGCCACACGTTTTCCGCCACGTGCTGTGGTGGCGAGGTGCCGGTAACGGCAGCCATGAGCGCCATGACTTCGGCTTGCGGAAGCGCTGTCAGGTGGACCTGCTCGCGCACGGCGGCCAGTCGGCGCAGCAGCGGACCGGCTTCTTCGTCGCGGTAGACCGCCAACAGCAACACCGGGTGGGCGGTGAGGTGGTGCGCCGCGAACTCCAGCAGCCGCAGGGAGCCCTCGTCCGCCCAGTGCACGTCGTCGAGCACGACCACGACGTGTCGCTGGTGCGCCAGCCGCGCGAGGAACGACGCCACAGCGTCGAACAGGCGGAAGCGGTCCTCCGCTGGGGGCAGGCCCGCCGCTGGCCCTTCCACAGGGTCTTCGGGTAAGAGCCTGGCCGCTGCACCAGCGTTGCCGCCGGCCTCGATGCCGGCGCGCAGCACCTGCACCCACGGCCAGTACGCCGGCGCGCCGTCTCCGTCCCAGCACTGTCCCGACAGGACGAGCCCACCGCTGAGCGCTGCGTCGTCGGCCACCTCCGCGACGAGCCTGCTCTTGCCGATGCCGGGCTCTCCGGTGACGAGGGCCAGCCGGCCGCGGCGGTGGCCGCCGACTGCAGCGCGGCAAGCGCCGAGTTCCGCCCCACCAACCGCTGCCGGTCCGCTGCATCCATCACGGACGTGATTGTCCTCCTTCCAGCGGCCGTTGTGGACGTGCGGTTCAGGGACGCAACTCGAGCAGGAGGTTCATCGGCGCGTCGACGTCGACACGGCGCACACGCGTAAATCCCGCATCATGTGCAACCTGTGTCAGTCGTGCGGCTCCGGGCGCGGACCCGAGCGGGTCGGTCGCTCCCTGCGCGAGTGCGTTGGGGGTGCACACCAGCGCCGACGACGCGTACAGCAGCCTGCCCAGCGGGTTGAAGTTGTCCTCCAGCGTGTCGCCGGCGGCGAACTCGACCAGGAGGATTCTCCCGTCGCTGCTGAGCGCCTGGCGGGCACGGCGCAGCGCCTCGACGGGGTCGCCCAGGTCATGGAAGCTGTCCACGAACAGGATCAGGTCATAGCCATCCCCGGGAATGGCTGTCGCGTCCGCCACCTCGAATGTCACCGTGTCCGCCACGTCGGCGGCCGCGGCGGATCTGCGTGCCTGGGCGACCGACGCGTCGTGGTAGTCAAAGCCGTAGAAGCGCGACTCCGGATACACCTCGGCCAGTGCGAGAAGCAGCGCACCGTAGCCGCAGCCCACGTCGGCGACCTTTGCGCCGGCGCGCAACCGACCCTCGACCTCGCCGAGTGCGGGGATCCACGCCGACACGAGCGCCGGCACCACTGCGGCCCGGGTGGCGAGGTCCATGCCGTGCCAGTGCGCCGACGACCGCTGGTGCCAGCCGACGCCCATGCCCGAGCGGAACGCCTCCTCGACGAGCGCGTTGTCCACGGTCATGGACGCGAGCATGCTCGCGAACCCCTCGACGAGTCGCGCCTGGGCCTCGTCGCCGAGGACCGCTGCGACGGCAGGCGGCAGCTCGAACGTCCGGGTTGCGGCGTCGTAGTCCACATAGCCGGACGCGGCCTGATGGTTGAGCCACTCTCGGGCGTACGGTTCGGCGACGTCGGCGCGTGCCGCCACCTCGGCGGGCGTGAGGCTCCCAGCGCCGGCCATCGCTTGCCACAGCCCGGTCTTGATGCCGATGTGGATCATCTGCAGCCCCGCCGTGGCCGCTATGTCCGTCAGCAGGCTGCCCATCACCTGTTCGATGTCACCGGCCTGGAGCGTCGCCTGCGCGTTCATCGCGCCGCCCCCGTGGCCTCGTCGTCGACCATTGGTGCCTCACGTCGTTGACGCTCCAGCGTGTCGCTGTCCCAGCCGCCGGTGCAGTAGATGGTCAGCCGGTCGATCCTCCCGTCCCGGATCTCCAGGGTTGCCAGGTGACGGTAATAGGTGTTCGCCTCGGCATCCCACCCGTCGTACTCGACCACCGCCCCGTTGGGGGTCGGCTGCCACCGCGAGCGCGTCGTGCGGAACCCGGCAGGAAACGACTGGGCGAAGGCCGCGGCGACCGCGAGGTCGCCGCCGACCTGGAAGCGCCACTGCGGCACGTTGAGGTCCAGGACCACGGTCTGCGTCAGGACGGCCGCCAGTTCGGCCCCTCGGTTGCGTTCCTGCAACCTGATGAAGTCGTCCACGAGCCTCTGCACGTGGGGCGACTCGTTGGGCTCGGCTGGCCCGGTCACGAGCACATCGTGTGTGGTCACGTCGCATCTCCTTTCGGTTCCGGTGCTGTCACCTCTACGGCGCCAGGTCGGTTCTGGCGGCCCGCCAGGTCCCATCTGGCGCCCAGAGGTTGGAACCGGGTACGGCGGAGATGGAGCGGGCATGACGGTGGACGAGTACCAGTGGCTGGACGCCACCGCACAGGCCAATCTCGTCCGCACGCGTGCGGTGAAGGCCAGCGAGCTCGTCGACGCGGCGCTGGCGCGCATCGAGGCGCTCGACCCGGCGCTGAACGCGGTCGTTACGCGGCTCGAGCCGATTCCACCGCGAAGCGGCGGGCCGTTTGGCGGCGTCCCGTTTCTGATGAAGGACCTGTTCGTCGACGTCGCCGGCACACGGTTGACGGCGGGGTCGCGCTGGTTGGCCAGCAACATCTCGACGCACGACCAGGAGTTGGCTGTCCGCTACCGCCGCGCGGGGCTGGTCATCCTCGGCAAGACCAACACCTGCGAATTCGGGTTGTCACCGACGGCGGAGCCGGCATTGTTCGGCCCGACCCGTAACCCGTGGGATCTCGGCCGCTCGACCGGCGGGTCCAGCGGTGGCTCCGCCGCGGCGGTCGCCGCCGGGGTGGTCCCCATGGCGCATGGCAACGATCTCGGCGGCTCGATCCGCTACCCGGCCGCCTGGTGCGGAGTGTTCGGGCTGAAGCCAACCCGCGCCCGCGTGCCCCTCGGGCCGCAACACGGCGACATCCTGTCCGGGTCGATGAGCGAGCACGTGCTGACGCGTTCCGTGCGTGACTCGGCGGCTGTGCTGGATGCCGTGAGCGGCCCGGCGTCTGGCGACCCGTACCCGGCACCACCGGCCGGCCCCTTTGTCGCGGAGGTCGGCGCCCCTCCCGGCCGCCTGCGCATCGGGGTGTCGGCGCGGCCCCGCCACGGCCAGGACGTGGAGCCCGCCTGGGCGTCCGCGGT
>WHTG01000115.1 GCA_009377835.1 Nitriliruptorales bacterium | reverse complement strand
TGGAGCCGGGGTGGACGGATCGCACCAGGAGGCGGACCTGCCTCGCGCGTGTGGCGTCGATGTTGAAGGTCTGGAAGTCGGGCACGTCCTTCAGTTGCAGATCGCTGCGAGTCCCGTCCGGGAACAGCAGGCGGATTTCCTTGGGCCGTGCCTGCTTGCGGAAGGCGTCACCGGAGGCGCCGGAGTGGAAGCCGACTCTCGCCAGATCGACGGGTTCGGCGAACGTCATCGTCAACGCGGGCCGCGCCGACACTTCGACGCCGGACGCCCAGTGGGTGTTGTCGAAGCCGTCGATGGCGTGATCCGCCGGATGTCCCGAGGTCTCGCTGGAGCTGGATGCTCTGTGTGGGTTCACAGGGTCTATCTGGGGGGCCACGACCCCGCGCACCCGCTCGGTGATGGACGACAGCTTGTCCTTGATGAAGCCGCGCCCCGGCCCGACGCCCAGTGCCCCCGCGATTGTGAACAGCATCATGGCGATCAGGACGAGCGCGACGAACCACCGCACGATCGTCCGGGCGCCTTTCGTGACGCGGTGCCGGGCCGGCGCCTTCGAGCCGTCCCGCCCCGCCCGCCCGGGCCGCTCGCCGACGGCGACCGTCTTCTTCTTGCGCGTGAACATCCTCCGCCACAGCGGGATCTTGACGACTTCGGCCTCCGCCAGTGATGTTGCGCAGCGGCGGCAGAACTTCCGCTCGGGCCGATTGGGCTCCCCGCAATGGCCGCAGATGATGTCCCCGGGTTCCGCGCGGCGGCTCGGCGGGGTCTTGCCCTTGGGCGGCCGGGGTGGTGGCGCGACGGGCCGCTGCTCGGTCGGCTTCACCGCGGCGGGCGTGCCAACCGCTGCACCGGTGGCTGCCGCCGCAGGGGCGGCAGCGGCCGCGACAGCCGGTGCACGCGCCGCGCCGGTGCGGGCGCGTGCCGGTGCCGGTGCCGGTGCCTTGGCGACCATCGCTGCGGCACGGCGCGCCCGTTCGGCCGCTTCGGCGGCTTCCTTCTCTGCCTTCTCGCGTGCCAGGCGCTCCTCCTCTGCACGCTTCTCGGCCGCCTGGCGCGCCCGCTCCTCTTCCTCCGCCCGGCGGCGCGCCTGTTGCTCGGCCTTGCGCTCGGCTTCGGCCTTTTCCGCCGCGCGGCGATTGGCCTCCTCCTCAGCCTTGCGTTCGGCCTCCTCCCGCTCGCGGGCGGCATTCTCGGCACGCCGCCTGGCCTCCTCCTCGGCCTCGGCCTGCGCCTGGGCCTCGCGCCGGGCCCGTTCCTCCGCCTCCCGCCGGGCCGCGACCTCCGCCTCCTTGCGTGCCCGCTCGGCCTCCTCCTGCTCCGCGGCTGCCGCAGCCTCGGCTGCCTCCCGCGCCCGGCGTTGCGCTGCGGCGCGCTCCTCGGCCTCCCGCAGCGCCTTTGCGCGCGCTTCCGCCTCCGCGCGCTCGGCGGCCGCCTGACGTTCGCGTTCCTCGGCTTCGGCTTTCGCCTTGGCCTGGGCCTCTGCCCTGGCGCGCTCCTCGGCCTCGGCGCGTGAGCGAGCCGCGGCGTCGGCCTCGTCACGCGCCTGTTGCTCGGCGGCCGCGCGCGCGGCGGCTTCCTCACGTGCCTTGCGTTCAGCCTCCCGGGCCTGGCGGGCCTCCTCCTCCCGCGCCTTGGCCTCGACCTCTGCCAGTTGTGCGGTCGCCGTCGCCTCGGCGATCTCGGTCTCGGTCTCGGTGGGGCCTTCCTGGACCAGCACGGCGCCCGCCGGCGCCGCGTCAGACTCCATGCCCACCATTTCCTTGACGCGACGGATCAGACCCCCGGAGTCACCGGGCTCGAGCTCGGGATCGGGTTCCTCCGCAATCGGCTGCAGGTCGTCGTCGACGCGGACCCCCGAGTGCGGCAGGTACGCAGGACAGCCTCCGCAGAAGGTGTCGTCGTCTTCGTTCTGGTAGCCGCAGACCTGGCAGATGATCATTCCGCTTCTCCCTCGGGACCCTCCACGACGACGTGCTGCACGACGTGCGCCGGCGTCCCCTCGGACACCAGCTGCTCGATCCGCGCCTGATCCAGCCCGTCTGGCTTTGCGCGCACGGTGACGACGGCCTCGGCGAACCCTGGCAACTCACCGCCCGGAACCGGTGACCACGACGCGCCCCCGCTGTCGCTGACGATCGGCACCGCACCCGTGTGCAGCGTGATGAGGTCCCGCAGCCCAGTGACCGTGCCCCGCTTCGCCTGGAGATCAGCCGCCTTGGACAGCAGGTCGCGGATGCGCTGCTCCGGCCAGGCCGGGTCGACATCGACAGCCAACCATCCCGCCAGCCACGGGAGGAAGTCGGCCGGCGCCAACTGGGGGTCGAAGTACGCGTCGATGTTGTCCAGCGTGGAGAACACCGGTGCGACGACCGTGTCCAGCCCCGACACGAACCGCTGCGCGAACTCGTCGTCCTGCAAGACGCCCGGCAGCGTCAACCCGATCGGGTGGGGTGACTCCAGATCCTGGATCAGCCCGCGCGTCGCCCGCTTCGGTCCGGTCGCACCCGCATGGCCGTTGTCTCTCATGATTCCTCCACGATCACGGAATGCTCGAACGAGAACACCAGGGCGTGCTCGGACAACTCGATGCGATCCGCCTTCTCGCCACGCTGGCCTGACACGGGATCAGCCGCGAACAGCAGGGCGTCCTCGACGAACTCGGTCCCGGGCACGCGTTGCAGGCAGGAATACACCTCGCCGACGTGGACCGCTCGACCGAACGGCCACCCGCGGCCTTCCGCGCCACCCACCATCGGGTCGAAGTAGCGGTACAGCGCGTCCAGGGCCGCTTCCTGCACCGTCGCAGCGCTGGTCCGCGGGCGGGCGCGGACGCGTGCGACGACGGTGACACCCTGGTACACGGGCGGCTCGACCAGCACGCGCGCACCGATCAGGCGGCGGGCGTCGAGGTGCTCGGCGATCCTGCGCAACGTGTCGTCATGGGGAATCAACTGCTCGAACTGCAGGCGTCCGTCCTGCTCGACGGCGGGTACGACCAACACGCGCACCGCCCCCGCCTCCACGCCCTCGGAACCGGCCGGTGCGCAGCGCACGCGGGCGATCTCCGGCGCCGCCTCCCGGGCCAGTTCCTCGTAGTCCTCGACGGTCACCGCGCGGTTGCGCGTCCGCATCGCGATCGGGCCGCGGACCTTTGCGTTGTCCAGCGTCTCCCCGTCCACGCCGCCGCTCGCGGCGCGGCGGTTTACGACGCTGGAGACGTACGGCATCGAGGACTTCAGGACGCTGATCTCCTTGCTCTTGACGTTGCCGCGTTTGCCGCCTCCGGTGCGGTAGGACGGGATGCGGATCGGTGCCCCCTTCGGAGGGACCGCGCCGTACTGCCGGATGGTGCCGTCCCGCAGGCGCACGGCCGGACCGAACAGCACCTCACCGGCCGACGCCTCCAGCATGAAGTGCCGGTCGTCCGGGTGACTGTCGGCGAAACTCGGGACGGACGTCCACTCGTCCCATCCGGATCCGCCCGCGACCTGGACAGTGGTCGGCTGGGAGGTCGGCACGACCGGCGACCGCCGCAGTGAGAAGCGCTGGCCCGGCACGCCCTCCGACAACCCGATGATCTCGTCGAAGACGAGTTCGGCGTGTGTCGCTGCGGTCGTCCCGCCGATGGTGACGGCCGACACCGCCGAGACCGTCGGCGATGCCGCGTAGAACGGCTGATCGGCCAGCGGCGGGATGACGCGGCACCGCAGCCATCCGGCACGCAGCCGCGAGATGACCGACACGGTGTGACCTCGTGGCACGTGCACGACCACCTCGCCGCCCCGGTTCAGGCCGCCGGTGGTGTCGCGTTCCAGTTCACAGGGCGCCCAGCTCTCACCGGTCCAGGCCTCCCAGCTAAGAGGCGGAAACCGTGGGTCGACTCCGACGCCCTCGATGTGGCAGTCCAGATTGAGCAGCACTGCGCAGCCGGGGACGGCCTGTGACAGCCCGATCATCAGCACGTCGTCGGGCTTGGGCGGGTTGTCGAAGCAGGCGAAGGGTTGGCGCGCCTCCAACTCTGCCGAGTGGTCGCGGTAGTCGTTCGGCTCGGTGAAGGACCCGACCTGCTCCACCTCGCAGGCGACGATCTGGCGCTCCTCGGTGACCTGGAACACCACGGCCTCCTGCGCGGAGGTGCGCAAGGTTGCGACCTCGGTCCCGACCGGGACCGGCACCGTGTCCGCCTGCGCCGCCGACAGCCAGAAGGTGACGTCCGCACGGGCCGCGACCGGCGGGAACAGCGTCACGCCCATCAGTTCGAGGAACTTGACGTAGTTGCGGTCCGGAACCCGGTTGAGGCGATAGACGAGCTGATCGACCATGAACGCGAACGACTCGATCAGCGTGACGCCGGGATCGGACACGTTGTGGTCGGTCCACTCCGGACAGCGCTGCTGCACCATCCGCTTCGCGTCGTCGACCAGCTGCTGGAACCGGCGGTCGTCAAGGTCTGGGGCAGGCAGCGCCATGAGTCAGCCCTCCGCGGGAATGACGTAGAAGGGGAATACGAGGTTGCGGGGGTCGTTCGCGCCCGTCGGCGTGTAGCGGATGTCGATGTAGAGCGTGGACGCGTCGTCGTCGGAGATCGTCACCTGGACTTCGCTGACCACGATGCGCGGTTCCCACCGCGCCAGCGACATGCGGACCTCGTACGCGATGCGCCCGGCGGTCGTCGCGTCAGCGGGCGCGAAGACCAGGTCGTGGATGCCGCAGCCGAACTCGGGACGCATGGGCCGTTCGCCGTAGGCGGTCGAGAGGACGAGACGGATCGCCTCCTCCAGTTCCCGGTCGCGGCTGACCAGGGCGATACCGCCCGTGGCGTCCACCCCGAGGGGATACCGCCAGCCCTGGCCGATGAAGTCCTTGCTCATCGCTGCCCCCCTATGCCACGAGCACGGTCGTGCCCGTGCCCACGATCGAGCCGGGAGTGCCGCACATCATCGGCGGTGGCGCGTTCTTCGCGGCCGGCTTTCCCTCGAACATCACCGTGGGACTGGCGCCGGTGATGCGGCCGACCTGCTGTGTGGGGATCATGAACGGGTCGCTGGCGTGCAGGCCGACGTGGGGTGGCGTGTTGTAGCCGGAGGAACCGACGACGGCGGCGGGCTTGTTCGAGATCAGGACCTTGTTCGCCAGGCCTTGCAGCAGCGGCGCGCTGAACGGCATCGGCGGTGCCGGCTGCGGCACCCCGCTGGCGGGATTGGGAATCTGATGGATCGGACAGGCGCCCGTGATCCGGTCCCCCATCAGGATGGCTGGTGTGCCCATGAACCTCTCCCGCCCGTGCTAGTTCAGCTTGATCAGTGAGCCCTTGACTTCAACGACGCCGCTGCTCTTCAGTTCCAGCCCGCCGGTTCCCTCCACCGTGAATTTCCCGGCGCTCTTGAGCGTCGCCGAACCCTGCGCCGTGGCCTCGAGCTTTCCGGTGGATTTCAGCTGCATCTCCTGGGCTTCGACGGTGACGGTGCCGTTCTTGGCCTCGACCCGGACGTCCCCGTCGCTGGACACGACGATCGTCGTGTCGGTCTTGTTGAGGTTGATGTAGTACTTGTCGTCACCCGTCCGCAGCGTGACGCCCTCCTTGGACCCCTCCTGGTCGAAGAAAACCAGCCGGTGGTGTGACCGGCTCTCCAGTCGCTGCGATCCGACCTTGCCGCCCGAGCCGATGATCTCATCGCTGGTTTTGGCCGGATGGTCCTTGCCGTTGTACAGCGACCCGACGACGTAGGGCCGGTCCATGTGACCGTGCTCGAACGCGACGAGCACTTCGTCGTTGACCTCCGGCATGATCAGCGCGCCGTAGCCGTTGCCGGTCAGGACCTGCGCCACGCGCGCCCAGTCGGACTCCTCGCTGTCGGACCACCATGGGAACTTCACCTTGACGCGTCCGAGGTTCTCCGGATCCTTGTTGTTCGTCACCACGCCGACGACGACGCCGTGGATCTGAGGGGCAGCGGCAGCGTGCGCAGTGCCGCCGCCGGCCAGCCCCAACAGCGACCGGTCCTGCCGCCCGGTGATGTTCAGCTCCGTGCGGTAGCCGGCTTCGGGTTCCCACACATGGCGAACCTGGGTGACGACGTAGCGGCCGCTGATGCGGTCCCCCGCATTCGCGATCTCGACGACTCCGCGAGCCTTGATACGCGGATCCCCGAACGCGGCGGCCTGCAGCTCGACGAAGGCGGACGCGACGTCCTCGGCGGCGGCGCTCGCCGCCGCATCGGCTTCCGCCTGCGTGCGGTGCGGAGCGCGAGTCAAGTCCATCGTGCCGGTGTCGAAGAGCCCGCGGAAGGACGCCGGCGAGCCGATCCCCGCGTCGACGCCGACGGTGGGAGATGTCGTTGCGCGCCCGACGACTGCCTGCTTCTCCTGCGGGTTCCACCCACGGCTTTCGACCTGCTGAGGCTGCCCGCCGGCCGTCAGCACCGCCGTCAGGTGGAACAGGTTCACACCCCGGGTCAGCTTCGGAACGGGCCCCGATCCGGACGTCGCCGTTGCCGGCTCTGCGAAGTGCAGCGTCCGGTTCTCCAGCCACAGGTCCCACCCGATCTGGTCGGCCAGGCCATGGAGGAACTCCCAGTCGGTCTGCCCTGATTGCGACAGATACTCGTGAACCGTCGGACTGGATTGCACCTGCGCACCGAGGCCGGCCTCCTCCGCGAGCTTTTTGACGACGTCGCTGAACGTCGCGTTGAGAAACGTCCTCGCGGTGCGGGTGCGAAACAGGACGTGACTGCGGTCCATTCCCTGAACCACCACTTGCGTGCCCCACGCGTCGTCGTCCAGCGCCACCGAGGTGACCTCGCCGACCGTCAGGACGCCCTTGAGGTTCGGGTCCACCTCGATCTCGACGCTGATTTCCTTGCCCGCCGCGAGCGACGGCTCCTCGAGCAGCTTCAGCTCGGGGTCGTGGAAGGTCAGCCGGAACAGATCCGGGGCGTCGCCACGCTGGTCGACCAGCAGCTCCAGCAGCTGTGCCGCCACGGCGGCCGGCAGCGGCGTGCCACCCGCCTTGACGGTGATGGCCGGCGACGCCGTGGTCTGGGCAGGCATGTCCTAGCCCTCGTCGATCATGGACGGATCCGGGATCAGCAGCTCAGTCCCGGGCATGACCCGCATCGGGTCGTCGATGCCGTTGGCGGCCGCGAGGTCGCGCCAGCGGGACACGTCGCCGTACTCACGCTGCGCCACCGACTGCAGGCTGTCGCCGTCGACCATGCGGTGGCTGCGACTCGCGGCCAGCGCGCCCGATGTCGGATTCTGCCGCGGAGGAGGATCGGTCGGGACCTCCTCCAGCGTCAGGGTGCACGTCGCGCGGATCGGTGTCCCGTCGGACTGGAACATCGTGTAGCGCGCGTTCACCTGCTTGACGACCGCGACGAAGCTCATGAACTGACCCCAGCCGAACACCACCCACGGCGGGGAGCCGTGGTTCGGGAGCGTGGACTGCAGTGGCGTGACGGTGTCGAGCAGTCGCTGGACGTCTGCCGCGACGCTCGGATCCGCCTCCTCGGACTTGTCGAGGAAGACCTCCAGCTGGAGGGTCCCGGGCTGGCTGCCGGTGAATTCAGGCATCGTTGCCCGCTGGGCCCCCGCCTGGTCCCGCCGCTGCCACTGCGCGGCCTTGCTGATGCTGAACTCCTTGGGGTTGAACATGAAGACGACTTCGCCCTCGCCGCCGGAGCCCGCCTGTCCGAGCACGCTCGACAGCGGCGGCGGCCGGTCCGCCGGGTTGGGCGGTGCGACCAGTGCCAGGTAGGCCTTCTCGAGTTTCGTGCCGTTTGCCATGGCGGACCCTTCAGCCCGTGTTGAGGAAACCGTGGTGGGCGATCTCCAGCGTCTCGCTGGCGACCTTGGGCGACTCCGCCGACATCGAGGGGCCCTGCCACTTGACCGGGATCACCCCGGTCAGCCCCCATGTGGCCACCGTCTTCCCGTCGGCGGTCATCGCGCGGATCTCCGCCTGGGTTCGCTTGATGGGGTACGTCATCGTCGCGAACCACGCGGCGAGTCGGTTGCTCTCCTGCGTCACGGGTCGCGTCAACTTGATGTTGGTGTAGCGAACGCGGCCGGGCAGCTGGTGGATGAACGCGTTGTTGCCACCTTCCTCCCGCTGCTCGACCTGCACCTCGAACGACAATCCGTCGCAGCTGGTGAACGCGCCCATGTCCTGGCCGTCGATCTTCACTGCGAAGCACACGGCGACCGCAGCGTCAGCGGTGGGATCCGCCATGGCACGTCACCTCCTCACGTCCATCAGGTGGCCGGCGCGTTCCCGATCGGTGCGCAGCTCCTGCTTGATGCGTCGACTGATGCGGTCGTACAGACGGCGACTGGCGACCTCCAGGACTTCGGCGTCCCACTCACGGGGATGGCCGAGTCCGCCTCCGCCCCCGGTCCCGCCTTCCTCACCCTGTTCCGCCGGCGGCTCGGCGGGCGGCCCAACCCTCGTCTCGGTGCCGCCCGGTGCCGAGCCGCCTGAGGTGATCTCCCCGACGTCAACACGCCGCTGCAACAGGGTCTCCAGCCCTTCGTGCTGATGCTCGGCCACGGTCTGCGGCACCCGCTGGACCGCGAGCGGTTCGGCAACGGCGTCGCGGCCCGATCCCCGCCACCCGTTGAATTGTGCAGGGCGCGCGGCGGTGGACGGCCCCGGCAGCGGCATCGCCATCGAAGCCGCCGCGGATGCGGACTCCACGCGCTGGTGGACGCCGGGACGCGGCCGCGCATCCGGCATCCGGGGCCAGTCGCCGTCAGACGCGCGCTGCACCGCCGCGCGCTGCACCGCTGGACCCGCCGAGGTCGTGCCGCCCAGAGGCATGACTGCCGCGGCGCTCGGGCTGCTGCCTGACCCCGCCGGAAACGTGTCCACCGGGAAGACCGCGAACTGCGAGGGCGCTGTGACCGGTGGGGCCACAGCGGTCGGCATTCCGCCGGACGGTGCGGCTGGCTGGTGCAGTGCCGCGGGCTGGGCTGTCGCCACAGCGGGGTTCGTGCTGCGCTGCACCGACCCTGCGGCCGCTCCGTCCGACCAAGCTGCCGATCCCAGCAGCGGCGCCACCGTCGTGGCTCTGGGGATCGACGCATCGTGGACGAGGGTGAGTGGTGGGGTGTCCATCCCGTGGGCCCGCACCACCGTGTGGGTCCCGAGTTGTCCCGCGCCGGCGAGAGGGACGGCACGGGACGTACCCACCGGCGCGGCATCGGCATCACCGGCGAGGCGCGTCGAGCGCTGAATCGCCAGCGGCAACGGCGTGGCCGAGATGCCCGCCGGCGTGTCGCCCGCGGTGCCGGCGACGGTCTCGCCCGGGTCGGATCCGCCCAGCCCCGGGTCACCGAGCAGGGAGTCACCGAGCACGGCGTCACCAGGCCCGGAGTCGCTGTGGCCCCAGTCGCCGAGCAGCGGCGCCGTGCGCTCAGGCGGCGACGACTGTGGCGGCGACACGTCGCCGCGCGGTGCCTCTTGCTGGGTCGCCTCCTGCGGGGTCGGCAGCGATACCAGCGGAGCGCCGAGCCCCCCGCGAGGTGGCCTCGGGGGCGCGGGCGTCGTCGGGTTGGTCGGCTCGGCCGTGACCGTGCGCTGCAGCCTCAGAGGCGCGTCAGCAGAGCCGGGGCCAGTCGCCCGCTGCACCGGGTGCTGCGGGGATGGGTCTTGCAGGGGTTCGCCCAGCCCCAGGCGCGGGGGGCTTGCGGACAAGGTCGGCGCGATCGCTGTGGACGGTGCGCTCCCGTCGGGTCCGGCCGGCTCGGGTGACGGCGGTTCACCGACGACCGGATCCGGTCTGGGGGCGCCGGCCAGTGGGAGGTCAGCCGCAGCGGCATCGTGCGGCGGGCCGCCGGCGGGCGCGTCACCCGGGGGGAACACGTCGCCGACGGGAGACGTACCCCCCACCGCCGCGACGTCCCCCGCAGGCGGCACGGGCTCCGCGGCGAACCGCTGCACGGCCATCGTGCGGGCGGTGTCCGTCCCGGTGGGGCGGGCCGACGGCGGGTGGGCCAACGGCGGGGCACTGTGCGGAGGCGGCGGGG
>WHTG01000032.1 GCA_009377835.1 Nitriliruptorales bacterium | reverse complement strand
GAGTTCAGGTACACACCGAGGGTCGTCAGTACGAGCAGCGACATGGCGTAGGCGCCCGCCTGGCCGAAGTTCGGCGGGTAGGTGTTCAGCACCCGCCAGATCCGTGACGTGAACACCCAGACGCCGCGCGGGATGCCGAGCAGCGCCGGCACCTCGAACGCCTCCAGCGCCCGCACGGTCATGATCAGGATGCTGGCGAACAGCGCCGGCTTCGTCAGCGGGATCGTGATGCGTCGGAAGACCGTGCGCAGCCGCGCACCGCTCATGAGAGCGGACTCCTCCAGTGAGGGGTCCATCGAGCGGAACGCCGCAACCATGAGGAGGAAGACCAGCGGCGAGAGATGGAGGCCCTCGACGAAGATCATCCCCCATATCCCGAAGATGTTCAGGGTGCCGGGCCCGAAGACTGGTTCGAGCACCTTGTTCACCACGCCCACCCGCGGACTGGCGAGGAAGATCCAGGCGATCGTGTGCAGGATCCCCGGGATGATCAGCGGCACGAGTGACGCAGCGAACATCAAGCCCTTGAACGGCACGTCGGTGCGCACCACGAGGTAGGCGAGCAGTGTCCCGATCGTGATGCTCAAGACGGTGGACCCAAACGCGAACCACACCGAGTTGCTGATCATCCCGAGCAGGTCGTACGCCTGGTACGCCTCGCGGAAGAACCGCAGGGTGACACTCGTCCCGTCCCAGAAGGTCCCCCAGAACAGGTATCCGAGCGGCACCAGCGCGAGGTAGCCGATCAGGAGCAGCGCGGCGACGATGATCAGCACCTGAGGCCGGAACACCGAGCGCCAATCGCGCCGTGCGATCGACAGGCTGCTGGGCCGACTGGTGCTCGTCACCTCTGCCACGTCGCCTCCCGGGTCACGGCCGCGGGTCGCCGATGGGCCTTGATCCTTCGCCCATGAGACGTGCCGTACGGCTCAAGACGGACGCCGGAAAAAGTTACCATCCGGCTTGATGGTCTAACCATTTTTTCTCCAGATATCGGCAACGGGCAGCCAGCGCGGGACCGTGCGGCGATACGCGTCGTACGTGGCCCCGAACTGCGCCTCGAGGGCACGCTCGTCGTCGCGCGCCCGCGCGTCGAACCACGGCACGTGGACTGCGAACAGCGCCACCGCCAGTGGCGACCGCGTCGCCAGCGCGACACCCGCGAGGAAGATCTGGTGTCCCAGGTACATCGGGTTGCGCGTCCAGCGGTAGATGCCGCTGGTGACGACGCGCTCCGGTGGACGGCTCATCCCCGGCCCCCCTCCCCCGACGCGCGTGCGGTAGGCACCGGACCAGCGGTACTGCAGGTAGCCCCAAGCCAGAAGCGGCGCCCAGCGGGGGCGCAGTGCACGGCCCGACAGCAACTGCTCGGCCGCCACCAGCGCCGGCCACAGCACGAACGTCCGCGTGGACGTGGAACGCAGGGTCATCCGCATCTTAGTCGCCAGGGAGCGGCGGCGGTGTCGGGTCGAGGCCGGGCTGCTCCTCGTCCGGGTCCTCGTCGCCGCGCTTGAGCGGGTCAGCCGGGTCGACTGGAACTTCAAGATCGTCGATGTCCGCGGGTGGGCGCCCTTCGTGTTCGTCAGGGACGTCAATTGGCCCCGGTGTCGCAGCATCGTCGCCCATGGCCACCTCCTTTTGTCACTTGTACTGACACACGACGTCTACGAGCGCGGGCTGCCCGCTGGACATCACCACGTCGGCGGCGCGGCGCACCGCGTCACGCACGTCATCGGGCTCGGTGATGGGGCCTTCGCCGTGCCATCCGAACGACCGCGCGATCCCGGCAAAGTCCGGTGCCGGGTTGTCGATCTCCATACCCAGGTATGCCTTGTTGACGTCCGTCCCGCGGGCGCGTGCCATCCGTTCCTGGTGCTCCCAGTCGTTGTAGTAGGCGCGGTTGTTGAACATGACTGCCAGCATCGGGATCTTGTGATACGCGGCGACCCACAGCGCGCCGGGATCGAACATGAGGTCGCCGTCGGGCTGCAGGTCGACGACCAGGCGCCCGGTGCCACGGTGCGCCAGCGCCACACCGAGCGAGATCGATATCTGCGTCGCGGTGCCCAGGCTCTTGCCGGGGTGGCGGTAGGGACGGTCGAAGTCCCACGTGCGAAGTGCCCAGTCGGAGGCCGTGCCCGCGGTCAGGACCCAGTCGTAGTCGGAGATCACCTCCCAGGTCTCCGCCGCCAGGCGCGCCGTGGACACGGGGTTGTCGTCCCAGCGCTGTGCCGCCGTCTCGCGCCAGCCCTGCCACGTCTCGTCGTGGATCGCCGCCAGCCGTTCGCGGCGTCGGTTCCTGGCGTCACGACGCTCGGACGCCTCGTCCTTCGTCAACTCCTTGCACAGGTCCAGCAGCAGTGGCAGCGCGACCACGGTGTCGGCCGTGACCTGCACGTCGATCGGGTGCAGCGCCGTGAAGTCGTGCGCCCAGGACGAGATCTCGAGGTCGTGGAACCCCAGGTCGAGGATGGTTGCGTCGTCGGGGATCCGCGACGTGATGGTGCGCGTCACGGAGTCGAGCTTCTGGGTCGGTTTGCCGAAGTCGTTGACGTCGACGAACAACACGCAGTCCGCCTCCTCCAGAGCCCCGGACCCGGTCATGTTGAGTGGATGGCGGTTGGGGAAATTCAGACGGACGTTCGTGTCCAGGACACCGACGCCGAGGAGTTCGGCCAACTCCACGAGCTGCCCGAAGGCCTCGGGATCGCGCCCGGCGTACCCGGGGATCATGACGGGACGCTCCGATGCGACCAGGCGCTCCGCCAGCGTCCGCAGGGCGACGGGATCGGCCCCGATACGGGACGGCACCCCGAGGCGGGCGACGTCCGGCGGCTCGACATCGTGGTCGAGGGTGTCCTCCTGCAGGCCGGCGTCGAGGCAGATGTACACCGGGCCGCGCGGCTCGGTCATCGCGACGCGGTAGCCCCGCGCCACGGTGTCCGGTACCGAGTCG
Organism: Nitriliruptorales bacterium; assembly: GCA_009377835.1. Taxonomy (GTDB): domain Bacteria; phylum Actinomycetota; class Nitriliruptoria; order Euzebyales; family Egibacteraceae; genus WHTG01. The sequence goes on along the minus strand of WHTG01000032.1, from coordinate 19,273 downwards.
ATCGTGGCCGCTGATCGTCCCACTTGGTGTAGTCCCGGACGGCATTGCCCTGGACGTTGGCGGTGTGGATCCAGTCGATGTTCGGCCGGCGTCGCTCCAGCGCCATCGGACCGGTCCCACCGAACACGATCACCGGTGAGCGGTCGATGTAGGCGTAGTAGATGCCCATGGTGCCCTGCAGCAGCCCGACGACGTCGTGCAGGATCACAGCCATCGGCTCGCCCGACGCCTTCGTGTACCCGTGCGCGAGGCCGACCGCGACCTTCTCGTGCGGGCACTCGATGATCTCCGGCGACCCCTCGCCGTAGTTCACCAGCGAGTCGTGCAGGCCCCGGAAGGACGAGCCGGGATTGAGGCTGACGTATTTCAGGCCATACGCCTGCATCGCGTCGACCATGACATCCGACCCGTAGGTGCGGGGGATCGATCCCATCAGCTGTGCTCCTCGCGGTTCAGGGTTTGCGGTCCTGCGTGAACCATTCGGTGGGCAACTCGCGGCCGCTGCCGTGGGCGACGGCGGCGCGGTAGGCGACGTCCGCGACTGCCGCGAACTGGATCCCCAGACCTGAGCTTGCGCCCGTGCCCCCGCCGGTGAACAGAGTCACGTCGCGTTCGTCGCGCCTGCCACGGACGCCGGTGACGACATCGCCGAGTTCAGCGACTTTGACGCGCAGCTCTTCGTCGAGTTGCTTCCGGCCCGCGGCTTCCGCGGGCGCCCGTCCGGCCGCGTGGTGGAAGGTGGCCTCCTCGCGGCTGCGCACGACGATGAGGTCGGCGCGGTCCAGCGTGGTCCAGTCCAACTCGTGGCCCTGGACCGACCCGACGTGCTGCCCCGGCCGCAGCCAGTGGCCATCGAGGACCGGATCGTGGGCGTTCGTGGCCAGGGCTACGACGTCGGACCCGGCCACAGCCTCGTGAGCAGTGGCGACCGGTCTCACATCGGCGCCGAGCCGGTGGGTGTACTCGTCGCAAAAGGCGCGGCAGCGCTCGGCGTCGGGACTGAAGACTCGGTAATCACTGATGCTGCCGAGCTCGGCGAGCCCGAGCAGCTGCGCCCCGGCCTGCCATCCCGTCCCCACCAGCCCTGCGCGGACGGCGTCCGGCCGCGCCAGGTGGCGCGCCGCCAGTGCGCTGGTGGCACCGACTCGCATGCGCTGCAGGTACCCATCGTGCAGGATCGCCAGCGGCACCAGCGTGTCGATGTCGAACAGGAGGATCAACCCAACCCAGCGTTCCCCTGGCGCGAGCGGCAGCTTGTCGCGCCGGCGCCGCCCGTCGGCCGCGTGCTCGTGGGTGTGGTCCGAGGACATGCGGATCGCGTGCACACCGGCTCGCGGCACGCTGCCGTCCATCGACTTGAACAGATAGTGGTGACCCTCCCCCCACGACTCACTGAGGTCGGTGTAGGTGTGCGACCGCGGCCGGTTGATCGCACGGCCACGCGCGTAGTCGACGAAGACCGACTCGAGCGCCACGATGCTGTCGCGCATCGACAGCACGTTCTCGACGTCGTCGTTGTCCAGTAGGAGCGTCACGGCGTCTCAGCACCGGCACATCCGCCCGCCGCGCTGCGCGGACAAACCCACGCACGCGCCGGCAGGCGGATCTTCAAGCCGATGCCTCTAGTCCTCGATGACCTCGCCACCGGACTCGCGGATGACCTCTTCGTACAGGCCGTCCCACTTGTCGGCCTCCTCGAGCAGCGCCTCGACGTCCACCAGGATCGTCTCGACGTCCTCAGGGAACGCGCCCTCGACCTTGGTGGTCGCGGGCGACCGGTCGAACTCGATCAGCATGTCCTGCGCGTCGGTCATCGCGTACTCGACGAACAGCAGCGCACCGGCGGGGCAGTCGGTGTCACGGTGGATGCCGATGCCGTTGGGGCGCACGATCGCCGGCTCGACGGCGGGCTGCCATTCGACGGGAGCACCGTCCTTCGCCAGCTGCGGGATGCGGTGCTGGTAGGAGGAGGTCGTCAGGTCGTACTCGCCGGCGGCGAGCAGCTCGGCCATGAGCGTGTGGCCGTCCACGACCGTCGAGTTGCGGGCGGCCTCCTTGAACAGCTCCACGGCCTCCTCCTCCGACATGCCCTCTTCCTCCTGGAAGTACTTCACGAGTGTCGAGAACCAGTCGACGTCGCCGGCCTCCATGGCCAGCCCCTTGCCGTAGCCCAGCACGTCCTGCCACGTCTGGGGGGCCTCGTCACCGCTGATGCGGTCGGTGTTCCACGCCGCGACGAAGACGTTGAGGTAGAAGCCGGCCCAGTTGTCGAAGACCGCGAAGTCGACGATGTCGTCCTTGATCGGAGTCTCCAGCGGCAGCAGGAGGCCTTCCTGGTCCAGGATGGTCATCTCGGGGCCGTTGTTGCCGATGACGTCAGCGCCGGCGTAGCCGGCCTGCGACTCCTGGAGCACGCGCTGCACGATGGTCTCGGAGCCGGCCCGATACAGGGAGATGTCGACGTCGGTGTCGTCGGTGAAGGCGTCGGTGATGGGCCCGGACTCGTCGACGTTGGTCGAGGTGTACAGGCTGATCTCGCAGCCCTCGTCCTGCGCCAGCGAGATGAGCTTCTCGCGGCGCTCGTCGCCTTCGAGGCCCTCGACCTCGTCGTACACCGCCTGGAGCGCCTCCGCGCCCTTGCCTTCCCCGACCTGCCCACCGCCGGATTCCGTGCCACCGGCGGACTCGGTACCGCCGGCGGACTCCGTACCGCCGGCGTCGCCACCGGTCTGGTTCTCGGTCGTCGGGGGTGAGCCGCACGCTGCCAGTACCACGGCTGCGAACAGTCCCGCGATCAACCATGTGATCGTTGTGCCTCGCCTCACAATTGCCTCCCTCGATGGCTCAGATGGTTCTATGGTCTAACCATTAGAGTCCCGAGTCAAGAAGATCTGCTAGTCCTCGATCACCTCGGCGCCGGATTCGCGGATGATCTCCTCGTAGAGGGTCTCCCACTTTTCGCGGTCCTCGATGAGCGCCTCGACGTCCACAAGGATGGTCTCGACGTCCTCTGGGAACGCCCCCGTGACCGTGGTGTTCGCCGGCGTGTAATCCTGCTCGACCAGCTGCGGCTGGCCGTCAGTCAGCGTCCACTCCACGAACAACAGCGCCGTGGCCGGGCACTGGGTGCCCCGGTGGACCGCGAGGGCGTTGGGGCGCACCACAGAGGGCTGGACCGCTGGCTCCCACGAGATCGGCGCGCCGTCGGCGGCCAGCCCCGGAACGCGGTTCTGGTACGACGACGCCGTCATGTCGTACTCCCCCGCCGCCAGGAGCTCGGTCATGAGCGTGTGTCCGTCCACCACCGACGCGCCCTTGGCGGCCTCGCGGAACAGGTCCAGCGCTTCCTCCTCCGACATGCCCTGGTCTTCGGTGAAGTGCTGCATCAGCGTGGCGAACCAGTCCCAGTCGCCGGCCTCCAGTGCCAGATTGCCGTCGTACGTCAGGACGTCCTCCCAGCTCTCGGGCACGGCATCGCCGCTCACGCGATCCGTGTTCCACACGGGGACGAAGATGTTCAGGTAGTACGCCGCCCAGTCCTCGGTGACCCCGAACTCCGCGATGTCGTCGGTGACCGGAGTGTCCAGCGGCGCGAACAGGCCCTCCTGGGACAGGACCGTCATTTCCGGCCCGTTGGTCCCTACCACGTCTGCGCCCTGGAAGTTGGCGTTCGCCTCCTCGACCACGCGCTGGACAATCGTCTCTGAGCCGGCGCGGTACAGCGACACGTCGATGTCGTACTCGTCGGTGAACGCATCGGTCAGCGGTCCCGATTCGTCGACGTTGGTCGAGGTGTAGAAGCTGAGCTCGCAACCCTCGTCGGAGGCCAGTTCGACCAGCTTCTCACGCCGCTCGTCGTCCTCGAGTCCTTCCAGCTCGGTGTTGACGTCGGCCAGGCCGGAGCCGGTGTCACCGCCGCCTTCCGTGGTCCCGCCCGCCTGCTCCGTGGAGCCGTCCGTCGCCGCGCCGGTGTCGGTATCGGGCTCCTGGGTGGGCGGCCCGCCACAGGCGCCGAGCAGAACGGACAGACTGAGCAGCACGCCGAACGTCGCGTTCCTCTGCATTTCGACCCCTTCTGAGGATGTGGATGCCGCTATGGTCTAACCATTGAATCATTCCGTCAAGCAGTTGGGAAAGGGGACGCCAATGTCGACAACCGCTGACTTGCCACCGCCGCGCACCGTCCAGACGGTGGGCATCGTCGGGTGGGGCCGGATGGGGGGACCGATCGGCACATTCCTGGTCCGCAGCGGCTGGCACGTCGTCGCGACGGATCCTTCTGACCAGGCCCGCAAGGCCCTGGTCGCGATCGGCGCCGAGGACGCCGCCTCGGTGCGTGGAGTGGGCGAGCGCGCCGACGCGGTGTTGGTCGTCGTGGTCGACGACGCACAGGTGCGATCGGTGTTCTCCGGCGACGACGGCATCCTCGCCGGCGCTCGCGCCGGCACGGTGGTGGCGATCTGCGCGTCCGTGCGTCCCGACACGTGCCGTGACCTCGCGGCCGAAGCCGCCCAGTCCGGTGTCCATGTGATCGACGTCGCGCTGGTGGGCGGCGAACGAGGTGCCGAGCAGGCGGGGTTGAAGCTGTACTGCGGTGGCGCTGCCGCGGCGATCGATGCGTGCCGGCGGGCCTTCGCCGCGTTCGCGATCGACGTGTGCGCGATCGGCGACGTCGGCTCCGGGCAGGTCGCCAAGACGGTCAACAACCTGCTGCTGTGGTCGTGCCTGCGCGCCGACGTCGAAGCGCTGCGCCTGGGCCGCGCGCTCGGCGTCGACCCCGGCAAGCTGCGCGCGTTCCTGTCCGTCGGGTCGGGGGCGAACCGCCCCCTGGCCGAGTGGGGGATGCACCGCCTCCGGTGGCCCGGCAAGGACATGGAGGTCGCGCTCGGCCTTGCCGAGGAGGCCGGCCTCGACCTGCCGATGATGAAGACTCTTGCCCCGCTGATGAACGAGCTGACTGTCAAGGATCTGGAGGAGCTGCGTTGACCTGCCGGGATCGGCCGCGCTGGGTTTCGCGCGCCGCCCAACCCGTGATGCCGGCGATGAACACCCCCGAGACGGCGAATGCGGAGGCCAGTCCCACCACGGCGGCAACGGTCCCGAACACCACAGGCTGGATCGCCTGAGCGAGGCGATTGGACGTCACACGCAACCCCATCGCAAGGCCGCGTTCCGCGAGACCGGTGTGCCGTGCCATGAGCTCGACTGTCACCGGCGGATTGATGCCGAGGCCGAACCCCGCCACCGCGGCTGCGGGGGCCCACAGCCAGATGGTGCCCAGCCACGGTGTCACGGTCATGGCCGCGACCGAGACCCACATCGCCGCGACCAGCAGGCGTTCGGTGCCGACACGCCGCAGCAGCAGCGGCAGCGGCAGCCGGATCAGCAGACTGGCCAGGCCCAGAATGCTCAGCAGCAGACCGATGCGGGGAACGCTGACACCGGCCCGCTGCAGAAACAGCGGGTAGAACGAATTGCGTACGCCGTAGATGTAGAGCGTGACGAAGCTGGACAGCAGCACACCCCGCAGTACCGGCTGGGTCCACATCGATCGGACGGCCTGGCGCAGCGGCACGGGTTCCTGGCCGAGGTGCCCGCCGTGGCGATACGGCACCCAGAACGACGCAACCAGCCCCACCAGCGCACCGACGGCGTACACCCAGCCGACTGCCGCGAAGCCGGCGCGGTCGAACAGCGTGCTGCCCACCATCGGCCCGACCGCCAGGCCGGCGCCCCACGCAAACGAGAAGACTGCGAGGCGGCGCCGCAGTCGTTCGCCGGTGCCGGCGTGACTCGCCAGCGCCTGCAACGCCAGCCACACCCCCAGCTCCGCCACTCCGGCGGCCAGCAGGACCGCCGTCAGCCACGCGACGTGGGCGGCAGTCGCGAACCCGACTCCCGCGACGGCCATGGCAACCTGGCTGCCCTGGAGCGCGTGCCACAGCCCGACACGGTCCACGACACGCCCGCTGGGCACCGCGAGCAGGAAGGAACTGAACGAGTAGGCACCGATGATCAGGCCGATGGCCGCGTCGCTGGCGCCGAGCTGTTCCAGGCGCAGGACGACCATCGGCCGCAGGGCCTGTGTCCCAACCCAGTACGCGAGCGTGGCCAGGGACAGCAGGGCCCAGCGGTCGTTGAGTCCTCCGGTGAAACGCCGCAGCCGACCCGACGCGATCAGGCTCCCGAGTACGCCTGCTTCATCGCCTCCACGAAGTGGTCGGGGGACTCGTTCACCTTCTGCACGAGTGCCTCCAGTTCGTCACCGTCGAGATAGTTGATGGGCCGGCCCTGCTTCTCGGCCTCGGCCTGCAGGTCGGGGTCCGCGACCGCATTGTCGAGCGCCTCGCGCAGCGCCTGCAGCCGCTCCTCTGGAACACCTGGCGGCGCGACCACCGGGCGGCCGAGCTCCAGCAGGTCGATGTTGGACAGCATCAGATCACGCGCCCCTTCGTCGGGGAACTCGAAGTCCATGATGGGGGGCACGTCGGGCAGGTTCTCGTCGGCCTCCTCGCTGAAGATCGCCAGCGGCCGGTGGTCACCTTCCTCGATGGCCTTGATGCGGCTGTCGAAGTCACCGGTCATACCGTCAACGTCGCCACGGGTCACGGCGAGTTCGTTCTCCTCCGAGCCCTCGAAGCCGGTGATGATCTCGGCGTTCATGTCGAACGCCTGGTCCATTACGTAGGCGTTGACGTAGTCGGCGGCTCCCGGGCCCGTCGAGCCGATGCGGAACCCGTCGGCGGCCAGGACGTCGTCGAATGTCTCGAACTCGCTATCGGCGGCCGTGACGAACAGGTGGTTGGAGGCACCGAGGCGCCCGATGTAGCTGAGGTCCTCGAGCTTGAACTGCGCACTTTCGGACTCGGCAATCGCGGCTCCGCCGGCGCCGACGCCGTTCATGATGGCGATGCGGGTGCCGTCGGGCTCAGCGGCGACCAGGTTATTGATCGCCAGGAGGCCGCCGGCGCCATCCTGGTTCTCCACGACGACCGTGGCGCCCAGCTGCTCCTCCAGGAACGGGGCCACCATGCGGGCGTACGAGTCGTAGCCGCCACCGGGGCTGAACGGCACCACGAACGTGATGGTCTCACCTTCGAACGAGGCCTCGTCGCCGCCGCCACCACCGTCGCCACCGCATGCGGCAGCGATCACTGCAGTCGCAGCCAGCACGACGACCAGCGTCCGCCAGCGTGAATCAGGGCGTGTCATGACTACCTCCACTGTCAGCCGAACGTCCCGGACGGCACCGGAACCCTGAGGAACTGCGTGAACGCCAGGTACAGGATCAGTGTCGCCACGGCAGCGTAGACCGCGGCGACCCACCATGGAGTCCGGCCCACGAACCGCAGGTACGCGACCGTGAACACGGGGACCGTCACGTACAGACCCAGCACGTACAGGCCGCCAAAGAACAGCAGCACCCATCCCAGCGATTCCAGCCACACGCGTCGCCCCGCGTTGGCGAAGACATACTCGAGCGACTGTTCCTCGGCCTCCTCGTCATCCACCACTGTCACGCCGTCGATCTGCGGGCGGGCGGCATCGTCCACCGTCGAACGTCTGCGCCGGAGCAGCAACATCGCGAGCCGCAGCAGCGCGATCAGCGCGCCGGCCGCCGTCACCAGCTTCGGAAACAGCGCGCTGCGAAACGTCCACTGCCCCGCTTCGAGGTACGCCCATGCGAACAGGGCGACGAACAGCAGCGAGATGACGATGTCGGACAGCGGCAGGCGCCGATCAGTCTGCGTTGTGCTCATGTGCTGCCCTCCCGGCGCCTGGCGAGGAACCCGCGGACCAGTGGGCGCAGCGCGACGACGAGCAGGACGGCCCACAGGCCGAGCACGATCGGTCTGGTCATCCAGTTCCAGCGGAACAGCGAGTAGGACAGGAACAGATACCGCTCGGCGATGCCGCCCAGCACGATGGCCAGCAGAAACGGCACCCGCGGCCAGTCCCAGTGGATGGCGGCCACGCCGAACGCCGCCGCGGCGAACATCACCACGATGTCGGCGAAGCTGTTCGACGCGGTGTAGGACCCGAGCGCGAGCACGATCAACAGAAAGGGCACCAACAGCGGACCCGAGATGAACGTCAGGCGGGTCAGGGGCCTGAGCAGGGCGAACGACGCGATCACCGCGACGAGGTTGGCAAGAACCGTCACCCAGACCATCGAGAACGTGACGTCGAGATTTGTTGTCAGCATCTCCTTGCCGGGATTGAGCCCCGTGATCAGAAATGCCGACAGCAGCACGGCGGTGCCGACACTGCCGGGGATTCCGAAGCCGATGGTCGGGATCAGGGAGCCGGAGTCCTTGGCGTTGTTGACGGCACCGGTGGCGATGACGCCTTCGATGCTGCCCTTGCCGAACTCCTCCGGGTGCTTCGACGCCTGCTGCGCCTGCCCGTACGCGATGAACTGCGCGACCGACCCACCCATACCCGGGATGACACCGATGCCGACCCCGACCAGGCTGGAGCGCAGGACCAGCCACCAGTGGTGGAGGGTGTCCGTGATGCCCGTCCGCAGGCCGGCGACTCCTTTGGCGCGGTCGGCCTGGTCGCCGGCGATGGATTGCTTCGACAGCATGATCTGGAGCACCTCAGCGCCGCCGAACAGCCCGACCACCAGCGGCACGATGTCGATGCCGTCCCACAAGTACAGCTGCCCGAACACGTAGCGCGGGATACCCGCCTGCGGGTCGATGCCGATGGTGGCCACCAGCAGACCGAAGAACGCCATGATCAGGCCCTTGAGCACGTTCTCCCCCGACAGCGAGGCGACGAACGTCAGGCCGACCAGCGTCAGCACGAAGAACTCGGGGGGGCCGAGCGCGAGTACCACCGGCCGGATGACCGGCACCGCGGCGGCGAGGGCGAGCGCGCCGATCCACGCCCCGAGGACCGAGCTGAACAGCACTGCCCCCAGCGCGCGGCCGGCTTCTCCGCGTCGCGTCAAGGGATAGCCGTCGAGCACGACGGCGGCCGAGGTCGCCTCCCCCGGAATGCCGAACAGGACGGACGTGATGTCCCCCGTGGTGGCGGTGACGACCCACATGCCGAGCAGGAACGCGAACGCCTGCACAGGCGGCATGTCGTACGTGAACGGCAGCATCAGCGCAAGGGTCACTGCTCCGCCCAGGCCCGGCAGGATCCCGACCACAAAACCGATGGCGACGCCCAGGAGCATCAGGCCGAGCGTGGTCGGCTCGAGCACCTGCTCCAGGGCGGAGAAGAAGGTTGGCAGCAACGACGCCTCCTCGCGCGATTGCGGGCGTCTTCCCTGACTGACGCGTCGACCCTACGGAGTCGTGACGTCGAGGTGAAGGCGCCCGTCTCAGGATGTGGGCGCCAACGGGTGTGCGGCCGGATCCTGCAGGTAGCGGACCGCGTCGACGGTGTGCACGACGGTGGCGTACTTGCTGTGCATGTCGTACAGGTTGACCTTGTGCGACAGGGGGCTGCGGTCGAACACGGCTTCCTCCACGACCGCGACGTCGTAGCCGTGCGAGAAAGCGTCGACGACGCTGGCACGCACGCACCCGCTCGTCGTCTCCCCGCCCACGACGACGGTGTCGACACCCAGCCGGCGCAGCCACGACGCGAGGGGGGTGCCGAAGAAGGCGCTGGCGCGTCCCTTGTAGATCACGCTCTCACCGGGCACGGGCGCGACGGCATCGACGATGTCGTAGTCGGCGGGGCGTCCGACGTCGCCGACCCGCCGGCGCGTCGCGCCGCCGAGCGTCGCCTCTGGCCGCGACTCGCCGGTGGTGTGGATCACCGGAACCTGCGCCGCCCGCGCCGCGGCGAGCAGGTCACGCAGCGGACCCAGCGCGGCCCACGCGGCGGGGCCACACGACGCCGGCCACCGCTGGATCGCATCGGCCAACGGCTCGGGCCGGTCGCCGAACACCTTGCGATACAGGTCGATCAGGAGCAGCGCCGGCCGCCGTCCCAGCCGTCGCTCACGAGGACCACGCGCGTCCAGGACCCGCTCGTCGGCGCCGAGCACATCCGTCCAGCAGTGGCGCTCGTCCACCGCTACACCTCTGCGTCCGCACGGTGCTGAGGCACCTGATACTGACGCACCCGACGCCCTGCCGCCGTCACGCCCGCAGCCGCGGCGACGGGCACAAGCCCACCAAGTGAGAGTGCGCCCACCGGACCCAGCAGGCCGGCCACCGCACCAATCGTCATGTCGCCGACAGCGGGGCCGCCCCGGGACGCGATCTGATACGTGGCCGTGACGCGGCCGCGGATCGCGTCCGGCGTTTCCAGCTGCACCGCGGCGTGACGAATCGTTGTCGCCATCGCGTCGAAGACACCGAGCCCGGCGCCGGCCAGCAGCGCCAGCGCGAACACCGGTGACTGTGCCAACGCGATCGCGCTGATCCCGTAGGCCGCCGTGGACCACAACACGATGTGACCGGAACGGGCGGTCGCGGCGAGTCGGAAAACGATGGCAGAGCCGATGAGCGCTCCGGCTGAGGGCGCCGACGACAGCAGCCCGTAGCCGGTGGGCCCGACAGCCAGCACATCTGTGGCGAGCGCCGGCAGGACCACCCGGTACGCGCCGAACACCGTGGCCGCCAGATCCAGCCCGACCAACTGCACGATGAGCGGCCGGTGCCGCACGAAGGCGAAGCCTTCCCGGATGTTCGCCCACACCGACACCTCACGGGCCTCGCCGCGGGGCATCGTCGAGCGGATGAACTGCAGCGCCACGATCAGCAACAGGAAACTGCCGACGTCGGCGAAGTACATCGCCTCCGGGCCACCGACCGCAATCAGGAAGCCCGCGAGCGCGGGGCCGACGAGGATCGCGACCTCACGCGACGGGTTGATGACGGCGAAGGCCGGCACCAGCTCCTCGCGCGGGACGAGGGCGGGGATCAGCGCCTGCCGGGCCGGCCGGTCGAAGGTCTCGGCCGCGGTGTTGAACAGCACCGATACCAGGATGTGCCACGGCTGGATCACCCCGACCAGTGTCAGCACCGCCAGGGCCAGGCTTGCCGTCAGCGAGACCGCCTGCGTCGCCTGCAGCAGGCGTCGGCGGTCCATGCGGTCGGCATACGCACCACCCAGCGGCGACAGGAACACCAGCGCCACCGCCTGGAACATCCCGACGAGACCCGTCTGCACGGTGGAGCCGGTGAGGGTGTACATGTGGAACAGGTTCGCGGCGAACGTGCCGCGGGTGCCGATCTCGGACAGCACCACGCCGGACCAGTACAGCTTGAAGTCGCGGTGACGCAGCAGGGTGGAGATCCGCATCGGGTGTCCTCAGCCGGTGTCCGCGTCCAGCATCGCGACAACCTGATCCACAGTCCTCACGCGGCACATGCGCGGGAACACCGAGTCGGCGAAGAAGCTGCGTTGCGGTTCGTAGCCGGTGAGACCGTCGCGCACAACGACCACCTGGTAGTCCATATCACGGGCAGCGAACGCGGTGCTGGCAACCCCGACATGCGTGGAGCCGCCGACGAGCAGAATCGTGTCGACGCCTCGGCTACGCAGGCTGAGGTCCAGGTGCGTGCCGTGGAAGGCGTTCCAGCGGTGTTTGGGGATGTCGTAGTCCTCCGGCTGGGGCGCGAGTTCGGCGAGCACCGCCATGCCGGACCGCTTCTCCTCGTCGAAGCCGAATTCCGGCCCGTCCGGACCCCACGGCGTGAAATCCGGCCTGGTGTCGCTGACCGTGCGGTTGGCGTCGGCGTCGTCGGGACGGTGATCGGCGCGCGCGTAACAGATGGGCACGCCATGATCGCGGCACGCCGCGACGAGTCGCGCGACGGGTCCGATCGCACCGGCGGCCTCGGCGGCGCCGCGGTAGCACTCCAGCATGTCGAACACGACCAGCGCGGTCCGGTTACGCGCCAGGACGTCCGGGTTCATATCGCCCCTTGCCGAGTCATGCGGTCAAATGGTAGGACCATAATCGGCGTGGAGGTGATCTTCAACCGCAACACCCGTCGCAGCACGTGCACCGTCACAAGGAGGCGCGTATGGCCACCGCAACCTCGAGCACCGTCCTGAAGGCGTTCCAGGTCCTCGAACTGTTCGCGGAGTGGCCGCTGCTCGGCGCAGGTGACGCAGCAAGGCTGCTGGGCGCGCCCCGTGCCAGCGTCCACCGGCTGCTGGTGACGCTGAAGGCCGCGGGGGTCCTGGAGTCGACCGACCACGGCCAGTACCGCCTGGGGCTGCGGCTGTTCGAACTCGGCTCGTTCGCCCCTCTGCGCCAGCGGCTGCACGACCAGTCGATCCTGCCCCTCCAGCAGCTCGCGGCGCAGCTGCGGCTGCCGGTGAACCTGGGCGTGCGTGACAGCACCGACGTGCTGTTCCTGGAGAAGGTCCACCATCGCGAGAACACCTTCCCGACCCGGGTGGGTCAGCGCCGACCGCTGCACGCAACAAGTTTGGGCAAGGTGCTGCTGGCCTACGCGCCCCCGGATGTCCTGTCCACCGTGCTCGAATCGTCGCTGCCGCGGTTCACGCCGCATACGTCGACGGATCCCGCGCACCTGCAACGCGAGCTGAAGGACATCCGCAACACCGGCCTGGCCTATAACCGGGAGGAGAGCCGACCGGGGTTGGCCGCCGTGGCGACGCGCGTGCGCAACCACACCGGAAAGACGGTGGCGGCGATCGGCGTGTCGGCGCCGGCGTGTCGCTACGCGCACAACCTGGCGGTCCTGGTGCGGCCGCTGCAGCGCACCGCCGCAGAGATAGAGCATCGGCTGGGGTGGTGTCCGGTCGACCGCGGCCTGGGCGTCGTCGACCGGGCCACCGCTTGACCCACTACTCGTTGGCGACGACGAGCGGCACGAACAGCTCATCGATCGCCGGCGGCTCGGGCAGGAACCGTTGCTCGGAGAGGAAGGCCGCGAGCGTCTCCAGGCCGGCGCGGTTGGGCTCCAGGCCGTACGGCCACGGGTCGCCCCCGAACAACTCGTCGATCTCCTCGAGATCGGCCTGCAACCACGGCAGCGTGTAGCGGCTGGCCCCCGAGAAGCGCATCTGCTGCAGACACCAGCGCTTCGCCTCCTCGAACGCCTTGTACAGGCTCTCGGCGATCCACGGGTGTCGCGCCAGCAGCTCCTCACGGACGACGAGGGTGTGCATCATCGGGAAGACGCCGGTGCGCTGAAACCACGCGCGTTCCTCCGCACGCGGGTCGTCGAACAGCCGCCGCACCGCGGGGTTGGTGCCGAATGAGCGGGGCGTGCGGGCGCCCAGGTAGGCGTCGATGCGACCGGACGCCAGCAGCTCGTCGAGGCAGACGTCAGTGCCGACGAACGTGATGTCCAGCGGGCCCTCGGGGCGCAGGTCGATGGCGGGATCCGGCTTGCGGGGGGCGTTGACTCCGCCCTCGAACCAGGACACGCCAGAGAAGTCGACCCCGTAATCGCGGGCGAGGATGCCGCGGATCCACACGCCGGCGGTCTGGTGGTACTCCTGCACGCCGATGCGCTTGCCGGCGAGATCAGCGGGCTGCGAGATGCCGCTTGCGGCGTGGATGAAGACATACCCGTGGCGGAACATCCGCGACGGGAAGATCGGCAGGGCGACGAGCGGAAGGTCACCGCGGCTGCGCAGCTGCAGGTACAGGGAAGTCGACATCTCGGCAGCGTCGAACGACATCTTGTGCACCATCCGCGCGAACAGCTCCGGCGGCGACTGCACCGGTACGTACACCAGGTCAATCGCCTCGGGTCGGACCACGCCGTTACGCAGCGCCTCGGTACGGTCATACGGTCCGCAGGCGAGGGTGACTTGGAGGCGGCTCATGGCGTGGCACTCCTCTCGGCACGTTGACGCCCGGACCGTAGCATTGGTATAACCATTCAGCCAAGATGGATGCGCACGGCGCAGCAGGGAGTCTTCTCAATGTCCAAGGACGCCATCGTCTCGCAGGAGCTGGCCAACAAGTTCGCGACGGAGAAGGAGACGCCGTACACACGGTGGGTGCGCGACGAGGGCCTGGAGATCATCTCCGGCCACTGGGTGCCCGACCTGCGCACGGTCGACCTCAAGCCGTGGCCGCGCCGCGGCGGCTCCGGGGTGTTCATCAACCACGACGCGTCACGCACCTCCAACGACTGTTACGTGTGCGAGATTCCGCCGGGTGGCGAGCTCACTGTGCAGCGGCAGCTGTGTGAGGAGATGATCCTGGTTCTGGACGGCCAGGGATCGACGACGGTGTGGAACGACGCGGGCGCGCGCGTGACGTTCGAATGGAAGGCGGGGTCGCTGTTCGCCATCCCGCTGAACACCCGGTACCAGCACTTCAACGGCTCCGGCCAGAACCCGGCGCGCTACGTCGCCGTGACCAACCTGCCACCGGTGCTCAACCTGTTCGAGGATGTCGACTTCGTCTTCAACACGTCGCACGACTTCCCCTCGCGGTTCAACGGTGAGCCCGACTACTTCTCCAACGAGGGTGTGCAGAAGGGCCTGCTGCTGGAGACGAATTTCGTCGCGGACGCGGTCAACCTGCCGCTGATCGAGGCCAAGGAGCGCGGTGCCGGCGGTGGGCACATCCGCTTCTCGATGGCCAAGGGCTCGATGAACAGCCACATCTCGCAGTTCCCCATCGGCACGTACAAGAAGGCACACCGCCACGGCCCCGGCGCCCATGTCATCATCCTGTCCGGCGAGGGCTTCAGCCTGATGTGGCCCGAGGGTGAGGAGCCACGGCGCTACGAATGGCGCGCCGGAGCGATGATCGTGCCGCCGAACATGTGGTACCACCAGCATTTCAACACCGGCTCGACCCCCGCCCGGTACCTGGCCTTCAAGCACGAGACGGTGTCCGTCCGCAACGCCCAGGGCGTTCCCAAGGCGTGGATCAGCCAGCGCATCGGCGGCGACCAGATCGACTACGCCGACGAGTCACACGAGGTGCGCGACATGTTCGCGAAGGCGCTCGCCGAGCACGGCCTGCAGCCCGCGATGGACACCGCCTACGAGAGCGAACTCGCCGACCTGCCGCCCAAGCCGGATCAGGCGGCCACGCCGAACGCGTGACCGCGCCGGCGACGCCCGATCCGGCGTCCCCGGAACAGCAGGGCGACGACCTCGCGTCGAACCCGATCTGGCAGCAGGACAACGTCACCCTGCACAGCGTGGGCGTCGACGTCGGTTCGTCGGGAACCCAGGTGATCTTCTCGCGGCTGCACCTGCAGCGCATCGGCGAGGAGTTGACCAGCCGCTATGTCGTTGTAGACCGGACCACGCTGTTCCAGTCGCCGGTGTGGCTGACGCCGTACCTGGACGATGATCGCATCGACGCCGTGCGTCTCGGTGCGATGGTCGACGAGGCGTACCGCGCGGCGGGGCAGCACCCGGAGCGCGTGGACACCGGCGTGGTGATCCTGACCGGTGAGGCGCTGCGTCGCCGCAACGCCCAACGGATCGCGTCGACACTGGCCGAGCTGTCGGGCGACCTGGTGTGCGCCAGCGCCGGGCACAACATGGAGGCGCTGCTGTCGGCATACGGGTCCGGTGCGGCACGCCTGTCGCATGACCGCGCGGCGCGAGTCCTCAACGTCGACATAGGCGGGGGTACGACGAAGTACGCGATTGTCGACCACGGCCGGATTGTGGCCACCGCCGCGCTGCACGTCGGTGGCCGTCTCGTCGTCGTCGACGAGGACGGGCGCATCTCCAGGCTGGAACCCGCCGGTCGTGAGCACGCCGAGCGTGTGGGGTTGGCGTGGGAGCTCGGGAGCACAGTCACTGACCACGAGCTGGACCGGGTCGCGGACACCATGGCCCAAGCGGTGGTGGACGCCGTCGTCGAGCCGCAGCGCGAGGACTTGCGCGCCCTGCACCTCACCGAGCCTCTCGCCGACCTGGGCCACCTGGACGGCGTGATGTTTTCTGGCGGTGTCGCCGAGTACGTCTACGACCTCCAGTCGGAAGACTTCGGCGACCTCGGCCGCCGCCTCGGCGTCGCGGTCCGGACCCGGGCGGATGCGGATGCGTTGCCGGCGCCCCTGCTGCCGCCCGGAGAGCGCATCCGCGCGACCGTGCTCGGTGCCTCGCAGTACAGCGTGCAGCTGTCGGGCAGCACGAGCCACATCTCCGACGCGGACACACTGCTGCCACGCCGTAATCTGCAGGTTCTGCGCCCCGCGTACGCGCTGGACGGCACCGTCGATCCGGACACCATCGCCGCCGCCATCCGCCGTCACCTCGT
Source organism: Nitriliruptorales bacterium (assembly GCA_009377835.1). Classification (GTDB taxonomy): domain Bacteria; phylum Actinomycetota; class Nitriliruptoria; order Euzebyales; family Egibacteraceae; genus WHTG01. The sequence continues at coordinate 3,075 of WHTG01000032.1, read as the reverse complement.
CGTGTTCGACGCCCACGACCCACGAGCCGACCTGGCGCTCGCTCTGCCGTGGGAGGGCGCGCCGTCGTATCGGCGCGTGTTGGCGCTGGCGCGAGGCATCGCGGACGGTCTGTCAGAACGGATCGCGCATCGCCGACCGGTCTACCTGCTGCTCGACGGCGACATCGCCTTGACGCTCGGGATGCTGCTCCGCGATGAGCTCGGCGTCGACAGTCCGCTCATCGTCCTGGACGGGCTGCTGCTGCGCGACTTCGATTACATCGACCTGGGCCGCGTGCGCCTGCCGTCCAATACCGTGCCGGTTACGATCAAGTCGCTGGTATTCGCCGTCTAGGCTCGAGAACCGCTACGACGGCGTGACGCGAGTTCGCTTACGAGACCCCGCGGTCACGGACCAGGAACGGCCCGAAGTCGGAGTGGCGCATACGGGTCAGGGCCTCGAGCTCCAACGGGTCGAGGCGAATGCTGTCACCGGTGTCGGTGTCGCGGATCAGCAGTCGCGGCCCGTTGCCGTCCTCCTCTATGCGCACTTCTACCATGGCGAACTCGTTTCGTAGGACCACTCGCATCTAGATCACGAACGTCAGGTTGTACTGCGGCAGATCGCGGTCGAGGAGGTTGACCTTCTTCAACGCGATCTTCCACGTCCTGTCCCGCACGCGAAGCCGGTATTCGCAGCGGCCCGCAAACCACCGAGGTGCACCCAGCCCAACCTGCCAGTCATCACCGGGACGCTGCTCGAAGATGACGAGGTGACACAGCACCGTCGCCTCGCCCGGCGTATCGGCGGCCAGGACCTCGACGTTGCAGACGGTGTGCTGTGTGCGCGACGGCGGGCTCTGCGCATGCGCCGCGGTCTGGGTCAGCCGGTGGACGCGTTCGTCCATGCGTGTCCGGGTGTCGTAGATGATCGAGGGCTCGCGTGCGGCGTCCTCGACCACGTTGGGCACCCAGTAGACGCAGTCCTCGGTGAACAGCTCCAGCCACTCGGCGAGCCGTCCGTCGTCTAACAGCCGGGCCTCCAGGTACAGCAGGTCGAGCGCCTCGTCGCGGGTGATCGCCGGGGCGTCCGACGACATCAGGCGACCGCCTCACGGTTCGTGCGGGCCATGGCGCGCCGCCACGCGCGGTACATCGACCGCTGCGGCGTCTCGTCGGTGGAGTGGCCCACGATCTCGCCGTCACGCTGCTCCTCGCGGTGCATGCCGCGCGACATGTCCAGCCACTGCGCCGACGACGCCTGGACGCCCGTCTGCACGTGCACGAAGATCTCGAGGTCGTCCGTGGCGCCGAAGCTGGCGGGGCCGAAGAAGCGTTCGTGCTCGCGTAGCCGGGCGGTGTTCACCTCGTCGGGGGCGCCTTGGAGCATCGTGGGATGATTGTCGACGGTCGTCTCGTTGACCGACACCGGGCGGACGACGCGAATGTGCGATTCGAACAGGAACAGGTTCGGCCAGACGAGGACGTTGCGCTGGGTCAGGATGTCGTCGACGCGATCGGCGCCATGTGCCTGTGCCAGCCGCTCCCGGTAGCCGGCGAACTGCGAGAAGTCGATCGTGCCCAACATGCCGGAGCCGCGTTCGAGCAAGCCGTCGCCGTGCGACAATCCCTTGGCGGAGTTGACGCCGCCGACCTCGTTGCGTGCCCTGGTGACGTCGCTGCGACGCCGCTCGCCGGAGCGTTCGAGGATCTGCGAGAACGACTCGTGCACGTAGTTGCCGTGATAGCCGTCGACGCCGTTCTCCAGCTGCAGCTTCCAGTTCCCCGGGTAGCTGTACCGGTGGTTGCCGCGCGGCAGGGTGACCCGCCCCAGGGGTGAGCGGTCGCACCACGCGTCGATGTAGCCGCGGACGTCGTCGAGCCGCTCCTGAAGGCTCTCCCCGTCCTCGGCGAGGCTGGCGAAGATCAGTCCGCGGTACGTGCCCACCCGCGGTGGTTTGACAAGGGACAGCCCCGAACGGTCGAAGTCGTCGGGATATCCGCTGGGCTGGGCCATCCCCTGCAACGCGCCGCGGCTGTCGTAGACCCAGTTGTGGTACTGGCAGCGGAAGTAGTTGGAGTGGCCGCGGTCGGCACGGCACACGACGGCGCCCCGGTGCATGCATCGGTTGAACAGCACGTGCACCTCGCCGTCCTGGTCGCGGCTGACGATGACCGGCTGCCGCCCGATGACGCTGGTGCGGTAGTCGCCCGGGTTGGGCAGCTCCGACTCATGGCACAGGTACACCCACGCCGAGCCGAAGATGCGGTCCATCTCTGCGTCGAACAGTGCCGGGTCGGTGTACAGGCTGGCGTGGACGCGGAAGGTGGCATCGGTCTCGACCACCAGGTCGGCGGGCGGACGCACGGCTACTTCCCGACGGCCGTGAGTCTGGCGTCCAGGCGGGGGTAGACGCGCCGCACGTTGCGCTCGAAGACCTTGGTGCGGTCAGCGCCGGAAAGTCCGAGCGCATCGACGTAACGCTTGGTGTCGTCGTAGTGGAAGCCGGTGTCGGGGTCGACTCCAGGGACGGCGCCGTACATCTCGGAGCCGAAGATGATGTTGTCGACGTCGACGACGCGGAACAGCAACTCGACACCCGGCTCGTGGTACACGCACGTGTCGAAGAACACGTTGCCCATCACGTGGTCGTCCAGGGGTGGTCGACCGAGCCGGTCGGCGATCCCGCGGTAGCGCCCCCAGTGGTACGGCACGGCGCCGCCGCCGTGCGGTATGACCAGGCGCAGGGCTGGGAACTTGGAGAACAGGTCGCCCTGGATCAGCTGCATGAACGCCGAGGTGTCGGCGTTGATGTAGTGCGACCCGGTCGCGTGGAAATTCGGGTTGCACGACGCTGAGACGTGGACCATGGCCGGGACGTCAAGTTCGACCATCGTCTCGTAGAGCGGGAACCAGTACTCGTCGGTCAGCGGCTGGGACGTCCAGTATCCGCCCGAGGGATCGGGGTTGAGGTTCAGTCCCACGAATCCGAGGTCCTCCACGCAGCGTCTGAGCTCGCCGAGCGTGGAGTCGACGGGTGCGTCGGGGGTCTGCGGCAACTGGCAGACACCCGCGAAGTGCTCGGGGAACAGCTG
>WHTG01000306.1 GCA_009377835.1 Nitriliruptorales bacterium | reverse complement strand
TGCTGGCCTCCGTGCTGGTGCAGGGTCCGGCGCCCTGGGTGGCGAAACAGGTGCGTCGTTCGGAGATCGTGAGCACCATCGGCCGGACGATGCCTGCTCCGCCCGACCTGTTCGGCCGGGTGGGCAACTATCTGGACCAGCACGGCTTCCCGACCGTGTTCAGCGGCTCCGGCGGCGCCGTCGCGGCGCCGGTGGACGAACCGGGACGAGCCGCCGTAGGTGCCGCACAGCAGGCGGGGTCTCCGAGCACGGTGCAGGTCGCAGGAAACGGCTGCGGCGGTGTGTCGTCCGGGAGCGGATTCGTGACGCGCACCGGCTTTGTCGTGACGAACGCGCACGTGATCGCCGGTGCGGACGAGCTCGTCGTACGTGACTCCCAGGGGGAGTATCCCGCCCGCACGATCTACATGGACAACGACATCGACCTCGCCGTGGTGCGTTCCCCAGGGCTTCCCGCGCCGGCGATCCGCTGGGTGACCGAGCCGTCGACACGCGGCACGAACGGAGCCACCCTCGGGTTTCCCGGAGGGCAGCGGCAGATGACGGTGAAGCCGGCCGCTGTGCGGTCGCGCTCCAGCGCAGTCGGTCGCGACATCTACGGCCGGGGCACCGTCACCCGCGACATCCTCACGCTGACCGCCGGCGTGCAGCGTGGTGACTCGGGCGGGCCGTTCGTGACCAGTGACGGGCGCGTCGGCGGTGTGGTGTTCGCCGCCGCTGCCGCGGAACCCGGTACCGGCTACGCGCTGACCGCCGAGTCGGTGCGCAGCACCGTCGCCGGGGCGATCACGCGCAACGAACCAACCGGCACCGGGGAATGCCGCTTCTGACCCAACCGTCAGGTGCGGAGCATCTCCGCGACCTGGAAGGCGAGTTCCAGCGACTGCTGCGTGTTCAGCCGGGGGTCGCACGCGGTCTCGTAGCGGTAGGCCAGGTCCATGTCCGCGATGTCCTGCGCGCCACCGAGGCATTCGGTGACGTCCTCACCGGTCAGTTCGATGTGCACGCCGCCGGGGATCGATCCCTCGGTGTGGTGGATCCCGAAGAACGCGCGCAGCTCGTCGAGGACATCGGTGAACCGGCGAGTCTTGTAGCCGGTCTCGGACACGAACGTATTGCCGTGCATCGGGTCGCACGACCACACCACGGACAGTCCATGGTCACGGACCCCACGCACGATTTCCGGCAGGCGCGCCTGGACCTTCGCCGCGCCCATCCGTGAGATCAGCGTGAGACGGCCCGGGATGTTGTCGGGATTCAGCCGCTGCGCCAGCGCCACCACCTCGTCGACCGTGGTGGTCGGGCCGAGTTTGACGCCGACGGGGTTGAGCACGCCGGAGAGGAAGTGGACATGCGCACCGTCGGGGTCGCGGGTGCGCTCGCCGATCCAGAGCATGTGGGCGCTGCAGTCGTACCACTGGCCCGTCAAGGAGTCCTGACGCGTCAGGGCTTCCTCGTAGCCCAGGATCAAGGCCTCGTGCGACGTCCAGAAGTCGACGGTGTGGAACACAGGATCGTGCCGCACGTCGACGCCGCACGCCGCGAGGAACCGCAGCGCACGTGTGATCTCGTCGGCGAGTGCACCGTAGCGCCGGCCCTCCGGAGACGTCGCGACGAACTCCTGGTTCCACACGTGCACCTTCTCGAGGTCCGCGAACCCGCCGCGGGTGAAGGCCCGAAGCAGGTTCAACGTCGCCGCCGACTGGTGATAGCAGCGAACGAGCCGCCGTGGATCCGGCGTGCGGCCGTCGGTCGTTGCCTCCAGTCCGTTCACCGCGTCCCCGCGCCACGCCGGCAGCACGACGCCGTCCACGACCTCGGTCGCCGACGAGCGGGGCTTGGCGAACTGCCCGGCGATGCGGCCGACCTTGACGACGGGCAACTGCGCGCCGTACGTGAGCACGACCGCCATCTGCAGCAGCACTTTCAGCTTGTCGCGAATGGCGTCCGCCTCGAACGCGGCGAACGTCTCGGCACAGTCGCCCCCCTGGAGGAGGAACGCCTCGCCGGCGGCAACCTGCGCCAGGCGCTCCTGCAGCGCCCGCGACTCGCCCGCGAACACCAGCGGCGGGAGCGCGCCGATCTCCTTCAGCGATGCGTCCAGCACGCCACGATCCGGCCATTCGGGCTGCTGGTCCGCTGGACGGTCGGCCCACGAGGAGGGCGACCACGCCTGGGAGAGACTGCTCATGCCCGCAATGGTCCCACCGCGCTCGCCCTCCCGCAAAAGTGCCCGTCGCAGGCGCCTGACATCGAAAACTACGACAACGCCGGCTTCGGTGGCATGAACATCTACAACGTCACCAACCCCAAGGCGCCGACGCCGCTGTACGAGGGCTTCGGCGACGACGTCGTCCCCGGCACCGGGAAGATGGACGCGCACGAAATCC
>WHTG01000276.1 GCA_009377835.1 Nitriliruptorales bacterium | reverse complement strand
GTCGGCGAGCATGTTTTCGATCGATTGGTGCTGCCCGATCGGCTTCCCGAACGCCTCGCGCTCGCGTGCGTAATCGGTGGCGAACTCCAGCGCCGCTCGCGCCAACCCGATCGCTTGCACCGCAACGAACGGGCGCGTCCGTTCGAACGTCGCCAACGCGCCCGACGTACGGCCGGTCGACCCGCCACTTCGCGCCGTGGCGAGCTTCGCCTCGAACCTGTCCATCCCTCCGAGGATTCGGCCGATCGGAATACGGCAGTCGTCGAGGACGACCTCGCTGGTGTCCGATGCGCGGATGCCCAGCTTCTTCTCCTTCTTGCCGGGCCGAAACCCGGGGTCGGTGCGGTCGACGATGAAGGTCGCCTGACCGCGGTGACCCAGCTGGGGGTCGACCGTGGCGACGACGAGGCAGACGCTCGCGACGCCGCCGTTGGTGATGAAGACCTTCGTGCCGTTGAGGACCCAATGGTCGCCGTCGCGCACCGCACGCGTTCGCAGGGACCGGACGTCAGATCCTGCCTGCGGCTCGGTCACCGCGTAAGCGCCGACCGCAGGCTCCTCCGGCGTGCCGAACATCTTCGGCGCCCACTCGAACAACTGGTCCTGCGTGCCCGCGCCCGCCAGCGCCGCGAGCGACAACCCCGTTCCGAAGATCGCCAACCCGATGCCGGCGCACCCCCAGAAGATCTCTTCCATGATCACGGGCAGCGTGAGGCCCGTCTCGTCGTGCTGGTGTTGCAGAAAGAGGTCAAGCGAATACAGTCCCGACTCGGCCGCCTTGCGCACGACCGGCCAGGGGAACTCCTCGGTCTCGTCGTACTCCATCGCCACGGGGCGGATCTCCCGTTCGGCGAATTCATGCGCCCATTTCTGCAGTTCGAGATGATGTTCGCTCAGCGAAAAGTCCATCGCGGGAGGCTATCTCAGCGCCAGAAGGTCTCGGTCGGCACCGACGGCGCGCGAGACCCCTGGCGCAGCGGAATCGCTGTCGGGGCCGGATCGTCGGCGCGCGAGGTGCGAGAGGCGCGCCGGGAGGGATTCGAACCCCCGACCTCATGATCCGTAGTCATGTGCTCTATCCAGCTGAGCTACCGGCGCGTGTGAGCATCCCGACGCTGAACGCCGGACACGGAAGGCTATCGCCGCTCCGCTCGACCCGCCAGCCTCGGGGGTGCCGTGTGGCCTGCTGGACGAGGTGTAGCAGCACCGTCCGCGGGGATACGGGCCGCATGTTTCTGTTCTTCTCGAACCGGATGGGGTGTCTCGGCTCGCTGCTGTTCTCGGCAGCAATAACGCTGCTGCTGCTCGCGGTGTGTTCGCGTGGCGGAGGCTGAGGGATTCGAACCCTCGAGAGGGCAGAACCCTCAACGGGATTAGCAATCCCGCGCCATAGACCTGACTAGGCGAAGCCTCCCGAGCCGGACCGGACCGGCGACGGGCAGTGTAGCCGCGTTCTACGGCGTCCCGACCTCAGCACGGACGCCGCTGAGTTGCGGATCCACGCACACGACGGACACGTCCACGATGGCCGCGATCTGGTCCAGCGCCTCGCGTGTCGGGTCGACCATGCCGATCTGCACCGGGCCGGGCAACCCGGTGGATGACACGATGTTCCCCGGCCCGCCGTCGCCCATCAGAGGCAGCAGATCATCCTGCGCCTTGCGTACCGCTTCGAAGTCGTAGGCGTTCTTCTCGACGGCGACGGCGTCATCACCGAAGACCTGGTCCAGACGCCGCCGAATCTCGTGCGCAGCGCCGCCGTCGACCCACAGTCCAGGGCGGATGCCGTCGCGGCGGTCGATGTAGGGGACGAAGTTCACGTCTTCGTGATACCCGTGGCGTCGCAGCCAGCGCCGCACGTCGTCGAGCTGCTCCGACACCGCCTGCTCGCTCTGCTCGTCGACAGATTCCGGGTCTGGATGCGCTGTGCCCCCGGAGCCTTGCAAGACCGGGCTGTCCGCGGCGGTGCAGCGTCGAACGGGCTGGTCGTGGAACACCGCGTCGAGGTCGGCATCACTCATGGACCGCGGCGGAGCTGGCGGTGGCGGGGCAGCTCCTTCGGCGCTCGCCACCTCGATCGTGACCTGTTCGGCGTCGGCCGAGTAGGGCTCATCGAACGCCACGTCGAACCGTGACGGAACATGGCGTCGATCGACCTCGACCGCGTGGATGCGGAACACCAGAGGCAGCGCGCAGGCGCCCGGTGGCGGCAGCCATCCGACACGCAGGCGCCCGTCGCGGACCTCCAGCCCGATCAGTTCGTCGACGCACGCGTCGTCCGGTTGGCCCACAAGCAACACGAAGCTGCGGTCGAAGTCGACCGTGGGCGCTGTTTCAGGCAAGCCGTAGCGATCCCAGGCCGTCAGGAGGTCTGCCTGCGCCTCGACAGCCTCAGCCGCGGCGTCTCCGTCGAGCATCCCTTCCGTCGTCGCGAGGTGTCGCCAGGCCGCTGCGTCCCGGGCTGCGGGAGACCCACCCGCCCCTGCCGGGTTCTGCTCCGAGGGCCCAGGCGCACAAGCGGACAACAGCAACAGTCCCGCGACCAGTGCAGCGAGCGTTTGCCCCATCACCTGAACCTTCCGCAGCCAGCAGAGTGTGACGCCGCCGCCCGTCGCCGGGTTCCACGATCGGCGACGAGAGCGCCATACTTGCTGCGGAGGTGTGGCCGAGCGGCCGAAGGCGCAAGTCTTGAAAACTTGTGGGCGGTTATGCCGTCCCGTGGGTTCGAATCCCACCGCCTCCGCCATCGCGAGCGAAAACGCCCTGCACGGATGGTGCGTCCGCGGTGCTCACCCGCGGGCGCAGCGGCGGATGCGATCGATGATCTCGTCCTGCTCAGCCTCCGTGAGGGCGGATCCGCTGGGGAGGCACAGGCCACGATCGAACAGGTCCGCCGCCACCCCCCCGCCTACGCATGGGACATCGGCAAAGACGGGCTGCAGATGCATCGGCTTCCATACCGGTCGCGCCTCGATGTCGACAGCGGCGAGCGCGACGAGCACATCATCCCTGGTGGCGCCGAACCGCTCGGGGACGAGCGTCAGGCACGTCAGCCAGCAGTTCGGTCGCCCGTACCCGGCACACGGCATGAACGCCAGTCCGGGTAGATCGGAGAGGTTCTCGCGGTAGCGGAGGTTCACGCGGCCGCGCGCGCGCACCTTGTCGTCCAGCGCGAAGAGCTGGCCGCGCCCCACGGCCGCGAGCAGGTTCGAGAGGCGGTAGTTGTGACCGATGGCGCTGTGCTCGTAGTGCGGTGCGGGGTCGCGCGCCTGCGCGGCGAGGTGCCGGGCGTGCTCGATCAGCTCCCCGTCCCGACCGACGAGCATCCCTCCGCCCGATGTCGTGATGATCTTATTGCCGTTGAACGAGAACACACCCAGGGC
>WHTG01000170.1 GCA_009377835.1 Nitriliruptorales bacterium | reverse complement strand
TGGGTCGTGCGCCGGTGGCGCCGAGGAAGGCCTTGAGCACCTCCATGCCCCGCGGCGTATGCGTCACCTCAGGGTGATACTGGACGCCGTACAACCCACGCTGCGGGTCCTCGAAGGCGGCGACGGGAGTCGACTGCGTCGACCCGATCACCCTGAACCCGTCCGGCGCCCGCACAACGGCGTCGTTGTGGCTCATCCAGACCGTCTGGTCCTGCGGCTGGCCCGCGAGCAGGACGCTGTCCACCGCCCCGGAGAATTCGGTCTTGCCGAACTCGGCGGCACCGGTGCGTGCCACCTCCCCGCCGAGCTCCTGGGCCATCAACTGCTGGCCGTAGCAGATGCCCAGGACCGGCACCCCGGCCGAGAAGACGCCCGGGTCGACGCGGGGCGCGTAGTCGGCGTACACCGACTTCGGGCCGCCCGACAGGATGATGCCGACGGGCCGCCGCGCCATCAACTCCTCGATCGGCGTGTCGCACGACACGATCTCGGAATACACGTGCCATTCCCGCACCCTGCGCGCGATCACCTGCGCGTACTGCGCGCCGAAGTCGACGACGAGGACCGTGTCGAAATCCTCGTGGGCGTTGGTGAGGGACACGCGGCTTCTCCTGCGACGACGCCGGCGGATCCGCCACTGTACGGGACCCGCCGGCGTCGGGACCGTGGACCTACGGGCACGCCCCCGTATCGGACTTGCCGATCGCGATCTGTCCGGAGTCGCCAAGCGCCGCTCCCGCGGTGCCGATGTGCACGTTCTCGTGGAATCGGTGGAAGCCCCCGCCCTCCGTCTGTGCCGTCTGTCCCGACGCGACGTCGGTCACGCAGGTGCCGGGCGTCTGTAGCCAGTGCTTGTGGTCGGCAATGGCCGGGTTGGCCAGGGCCATGAACAGCAACAGCGCCGTGGCCACGGCACCCACACGCACGGTTCTTCGCATCATTCCCTCCCGGGGCGTCGAGACCGGCAGGTGGTGCCGGCCGTCCTGTCAGACTGGCGCGCGCCCAGCAGGCGCGCAAACCCGGCTTTGGCGAACGCCTCCGCGCTAAGCGACACTCAGGGCCATGTCTACCTACGAGTTGTCACACCTCCGCGCGCTGGAGGCCGAGGCGATCCACATCATGCGCGAGGTGGCCGCCGAGCGGGAGCGGCCCGTGCTGCTGTTCTCCGGCGGGAAGGACTCGATCGTCATGCTGCGCCTGGCCGAGAAGGCCTTCCGGCCGGCGCGGTTTCCCTTCCCGATCATGCACGTCAGCACCGGTCACGACTTCCCCGAGACCATGGAGTTCCGCGACAAGACCGTCGAGCGGCTTTCAGAACGCCTGATCGTCGCGAGCGTCCAGGAGTCGATCGACAAGGGCCGTGTGGTCGAGGACAGCGGTCCGCGTGCCAACCGCAACCGCCTGCAGACCACGACGCTGCTGGACGCCATCGCCGAGCACCGCTTCGACGCGGCCTTCGGGGGGGCGCGCCGCGACGAGGAGCGGGCCCGGGCCAAGGAGCGGGTGTTCAGCCACCGCGACGAGTTCGGCCAGTGGGATCCCAAGAACCAGCGCCCCGAGCTCTGGAGCCTCTACAACGGGCGCATCAAACCGGGCGAGCACCTGCGGATCTTCCCGTTGAGCAACTGGACCGAGCTGGACGTCTGGCAGTACATCGACGCCGAGAACATCGAGTTGCCGTCGCTGTACTTCGCCCACGAACGCGAAGTGTTCCGCCGCGACGGGATGCTGTACGCGGTGAGCGAACACAAGCCGCTGCAGGAGGGCGAGGAGCCCTTCATGTGCAAGGTCCGCTTCCGCACCATCGGCGACATGGCCGTCACCGGCGCCGTCGAATCGAGTGCGGCCACCGTCGAGGACATCATCGCCGAGGTCGCCGCCGCCAGAGTCACCGAGCGCGGCGCCACCCGAGCCGACGACCGCTTCAGCGACGCGGCGATGGAAGACCGCAAGAAGGAGGGCTACTTCTAGATGGAGCCCTCTACCGCCCGCGGCTACTTGCAAGGCACGTAAACCACATGGACCTATTGCGATTTTCAACAGCCGGTTCGGTCGACGACGGAAAGTCGACCCTGATCGGGCGCCTGCTCTACGACACGAAGACCATCTTCGAAGACCAACTGGAACACGTCGAGGAGACCAGCCGCCGACGCGGTGACGAGCGCACCAACCTCGCGCTGCTCACCGACGGGTTGCGTGCCGAACGCGAACAGGGCATCACGATCGACGTGGCCTACCGGTACTTCGCCACGCCGCGGCGCAAGTTCATCATCGCCGACACCCCCGGGCACATTCAGTACACGCGCAACATGGTGACGGGTGCGTCGACCGCGAACCTGGCAATCGTCCTCGTCGACGCCCGGAAAGGGCTGCTCGAGCAGTCGCGTCGCCACTCCTTCATCGCGTCACTGTTGCGCATTCCGCACCTGGTCGTCTGCATCAACAAGATGGACCTCGTGGACTTCTCCGAGGAGCGTTTCGAGGAACTTCGTGCCGAGTTCGCGGCGTTCGCCATGAAGCTGGAGATTCCCGACATCTCCTTCATCCCGGTGTCGGCCCTGCTCGGCGACAACGTCGTCGAGCACTCGGAGAACATGCCGTGGTATGAGGGCACCCCGTTGCTGTACCACCTCGAGAACGTTCACATCGCCAGCGACCGCAACCTCATCGACGTGCGCTTTCCCGTCCAGTGGGTGGTGCGGCCGCAGTCCGACGAGCACCACGACTACCGGGGCTACGCTGGGATGGTCGCAGGCGGGGTGCTCAAGCCCGGCGACGAGATCGTGGCGCTGCCCTCGGGGCTGACGTCGAAAATCGCGTCGATCGACACGCTGGACGGGCCGGTCGACGAGGCGTTCCCGCCGATGTCGGTGACGCTACGGCTGGACGATGACCTCGATATCTCGCGCGGCGACATGATCTGCCGGGTCCACAACAAGCCGACCACCGGCCAGGATCTCGAAGCGATGATCTGCTGGATGACGGACCGGCCACTCACGGCGCGGGGCATGTTCGCGTTGAAGCACACCACCAACTCGGTGCGCGCGATGGTCACCGACGTCCAGTACCGGCTCGACATCAACACGCTGCACCGCGACGACGGTGTCCACGAGCTCGGACTGAACGACATGGGCCGCGTGACGCTGCGCTCGACGGGACCGCTGTTCTACGACGCGTACGGTCGCAACCGTCAGACGGGCAGTTTCATCCTCATCGACGAGTCGACGAACCGCACAGTGGCCGGGGGGATGCTCCTGGGCATCAGCGGTTGATCCGGATCTCGCCGTACCCACCAGGCGGCGGCGCTTCGCTACCGCCGCCCCATCCTCACCTGCCACCCACCCACCAGGCGGCGGCGCTTCGCTACCGCCGCCCCATCCCTACACCCTGGGCGCGCTGGTAGTGCTTGCCCTCCGTCTGCAGCGAGGGGGCGACCATGACCTCGGCGCGCTGGAACTCCTTGATCGTGGCGTAGCCGCAGGTCGCCATCGACGTCTTCAGCGCACCGCACAAGTTCAACGTCCCGTCGTTCTGCGCCGCGGGTCCCAGGAGGATCTCGCGCAGCGAGCCGATCTGCTCGACCTTCACGCGAGCGCCGCGCGGCAGGTCGGCGTGGAACGTCGCCATGCCCCAGTGATATCCCTTGCCCGGGGCCTCCGACGCACGCGCCAGCGGGCTGCCCAACATGACGGCGTCCGCGCCGACGGCGATGGCCTTCGCAACGTCGCCGCCGGTGCGCATCCCGCCGTCTGCGATGATGTGGACGTAGCGGCCGGTCTCTTCCAGATGGCGGCTGCGCGCGCCCGCCGCGTCGGCGATTGCGGTGGCCTGGGGGACGCCGATGCCCAGCACGCCGCGGGACGTGCACGCGTTGCCGGGGCCGACTCCAACGAGGATGCCTGCGGCGCCGGTACGCATGAGATGCAGGGCCCCGCCGTACGACGCCGTGCCGCCGACGATGACGGGAATGTCGTAGCGAGCGATGAACTCTTTGAGGTTGAGCGGCTCGTGGCGGGAGGAGACGTGCTCGGCGGACACCACGGTCCCCTGGATGACGAGGATGTCCAGACCGGCGTCCAGCGCCAGCTTGTGCCACTGGTGGACCTTCTGCGGGGTCAGGCTCGCGGCGACAGTGATGCCCGCGGCCTTCATCTGTTCGATCCGCCGGCCGATCAGCTCCTCTTTGACCGGTTCCTTGTACAGCTCCTGCATCCGGGCGGTGGCGACGGCCGGGTCCAGCTCAGCGATCTCGTCGAGCACGGGCTGCGGATCCTCGTACTTGGTCCACAGCCCTTCGAGGTTCAACACGCCCAGGCCACCGAGCAGTCCCAGCTCGATGGCGGTGCGGGGTGAAACGACGCCGTCCATCGCGGACCCCAGAAGCGGAAGGCTGAACTCGTACGCGTCGATCTGCCAGCTGATGTCGACGTCCTCGGGATCGCGTGTCCGGCGCGACGGCACGATCGCGATGTCGTCGAACCCGTAGGCGCGGCGGCCGCTCTTTCCGATCCCGATCTCAATCTCGGCCACGGGCCACACCTCCGGAATACTCAAACACCCGACCGCCGTTGGGGAGGTCGGGTGGCGTCTTCGCCCACTGTACCCGAGCGCCGCAGAATCGCGGACAGACCGATACGCTGCGCACATGGACGACGACTTCTCCGAGGACGAAGAGCACGAGCCCCTGCCGCTGGACCGGGCAGAGGCCGCGCGCGTACGCCGGGACCTGGAGGATCTGGCGTCGTTCCGCCAGACCTTCGAGAGCGAGGGCTTCCGCGGCGTGAGCATGTTCTGCGCCGACTGCGTCGAGGACCATTACTACGACTGGGCCATTCTCGAGTCGAATCTCAAAGCGCTGCTGGAGAGCGGGGAAGTCCCGGTGCACGAGCCGGCCTACGACCCCAAGCCTGACGAATACGTGGACTGGGAATACGCGCAGGGCTACCTCGACGGGCTCGCCGACGCCGGCGCGCCCGTGCTTCCCGCCCAACTCGACGAGACAGGTGGCTGCCCCCACTGCGGCGCCGCACTCCCGCAGGGCGATGCCACGCTGTACTGCCCGACCTGTGGCACCCATCTCGGCGCGGCGCGGATGGTCCGTGCGCTGCTCGACCGCGGCTGGTCACCGGAGGATGTCTCGGACGTGCTGCGGGGTGCGCGAATCCCTCCACTGCGCGGCCTGCCGCCCGCTCACGACTGACAGCGAGCGCCGCGCCCCCAAAGTCGGTTGACGGCAGGTGGTTGCCATCCGACTGCACTATCCAGCCGGATAGCAACCACCCTCGACGCTGGATGTCGACATCGAGTCGCAGGAGTCGTGCCCGAGATCGGCCATGTAGCCGGCTGTGACGAGCCCGGTGTGGCCGACGCCTGCCACCCCGACCCTCACGAATCCTCCAGCCAGGTCGTGTCGACCTCGTGCAACGACTCGACGAGCGGACCGGCGTTGGAGACGTTGCCGATGAGGCTGCTCAGGTCGCCCGAGACGCGCAGCCGACGCAGCATCACGGCCATGCCGATGTCGAGTTCTCCCTGCACGAGCTGCTGCCATCGCCGGTAATCGGCTGTCATCGTCAGCCGAGGATCGCCGTGCCGTTCCCCGTCGACCACGCCGATGTTCGCGCCGGCGCCGGTCGGCCTGATCGAGATGTCGTAGCTGTGCCGGTCAGACAGAGGCCCCGCCGGCTCGATGACGAAACGGTACACACCGTCCAGCGCCTGGGCGATCTCCGGCGCCTCGGAATGGGCGGCCAGCCGGGCACAGAACTCGGCCATCCACTCGGTGCTGGGGAACAACGGCATGCTCGGCATCCTCATGTGCTGCGGCAGGGGTGCGTGCGAGGCTACCGCGCATGGAGTCCTCCTCCCGTGGTGCCGTGGTGACGTGGGTCGACCGTGCCGCGGGCCCGGGACCGTTACGCGGACTGCGTCTGGGCGTGAAGGATGTCATCGCCGTCGAGGGGGTGCCCCGTCTGTGCGGCGCCCCCGGCTTCGTCGACGACACGCCGCAGCCCCGCGACGCCACGTGTGTGGCCAGGCTGGTGGCCGACGGAGCACTGCTGGTAGCGACCACCACGACACACCAGTTGTCCTACGGCGTGACGACGCCTGGCGTTTCGAACCCGGTGGCTCCCGATCGGATCGCGGGTGGTTCCTCGGGTGGCTCGGCCGCCGCGCTCGCGACGGGACTGGTCGACGGTGCGCTCGGGACGGACACCGCGGGCAGCGTGCGCATCCCTGCCGCGTGCTGCGGGCTCACCGCGCTGAAGCCGACCGAGGGGATCGTGCCGCGCGACGGGGTGCAACCACTGTCGCCCACGCTCGACACGGTCGGGCCGATGGCGCGCGATGTCGCGACGCTCACGGCGATGCTGTCGTCGCTGGCAGCGGCCGAGATCCGACCGCGGCTCCCGGCCGGGTTGCGCGTCGGCGTGGTCGAAGAGGCGTGGGAGTCCAGGTTGCACGACGAGGTCCGCACCGCCTGGGCGGGCGTACTGGACGTGCTGCGCGGACAGGGTGCCCGCACGGCCGCCGTGTCGATACCGCAATGGGACGAAAGCCACCGTGCCGCCGGGCGCATCATCGCGCGTGAGGCTTGGAAGCTTCACCGT
The DNA here is from genome assembly GCA_009377835.1 of Nitriliruptorales bacterium. Taxonomy (GTDB): domain Bacteria; phylum Actinomycetota; class Nitriliruptoria; order Euzebyales; family Egibacteraceae; genus WHTG01. The sequence goes on along the minus strand of WHTG01000170.1, from coordinate 71 downwards.
GACCGCCTGCGGCGACACGCTGAGGCGCTGGACCCTGACGTGCGGGTCGTACTGGAATCCGGCGCGAGTCT
>WHTG01000093.1 GCA_009377835.1 Nitriliruptorales bacterium | reverse complement strand
GTCGACGAGGATCTCCTCGACCACGTCGACCGACTCAAGGGGGCGTTCCGCGCTCATCTGGGCCACCGTCCGGCGCGCCCCCTCGAGCCCGAGCGAGCCGAGCGATGTCACACCGAGCGCGGCGAGCCGCTCCAGCACCACGCGCACCTGCTCGTCGAGAGCCACGCCGTCCTCATTCGCCGTCGGGTTTCGTCCTGGGTTTCTCAGGTTCGGGCTACCTGGTCGAAGAGGTTCCCCCGGAGCGTGTCGCCCGTGTACTCCCTGCGGAGCAGACCCCTGTCCTGGAGGATCGGGACGACGAGGTCGACGAAGTCGTTCAGGCACCCGGGCATGTAGGAGGTGACCAGCATGAAGCCGTCGCCGGCCGCGTGGAACATCTCTTCGAGCCGGTCCGCGACGGTCTCGGGGGACCCCACGACCTTCATCCCGATGCCGCTGGCGTAGATCTGCGCCATCTCCGCGAAGGTGATCTTCCGGCCGATCTTGTCCTCGGTGAACATGGACAGCAGTCCGTCGAGTCCTTCGATCTTCCGTGGCTCCACGATGGCGTCGAGGTCGATGGCCGACAGGTCCATCCCGAAGTGCCCCGACACCATCGCCAGGCCGCCCTCCGGGGGCACGCACCGGTACAGCTCGGCCTCGATCTCCTTCGCCTGGTCGTCCGTGCGGGCGACGATCGGCATGATTCCCCACAGGACCTTGACCTTCTCCGGGTCCCGGCCATGTCCCTCGACCCGGCGCGTGATGTCCTGCCTCGCCTGGGTCATCACGTCAAGGTTCTGCTGGATGGCGAACAGCAGGTCCGCGTGCTTGGTCCCGAACTCCAGGCCCCGGTCGGACTGGCCCGCCTGGATGAGGACCGGCTTCCCCTGCGGGGAGGGGATCACCTGCGACGGCCCCTGCACGTCGAAGTACTCACCGTGGTGGTTGATCGTGTGCACCTTGGACGGATCGGCGAACACGCCCGACTCCATGTCCCAGAGGACCGCATCCGGGTCCCAGCTGCTCCAGAGCTTCTCGCAGACCTCGACGAACTCGTCCGCCATGTCGTAGCGCTTGTCGTGCGGGATTGCGTCGGTCAGGCCGAAGTTCGCCGCCTCCGCCTCGTTGAAGGAGGTAACGATGTTCCAGCCGACCCGCCCCTGAGTGAGATGGTCCAGAGTCCCGAACAACCGGGCCACGTGATAGGGCTTGAAGTAGGTCGTGGACATCGTCGCGCCGAATCCCAGGTGCTTGGTGACTGCAGCCATCGCGCTGAGCAGCGGAATGGGATCGTGCACCGGGTACTGGGCGGCGAACTTCGCCGTTGCCTCGATACTGCCACCGTAGTTCTGGTACCCGCCGAGCGCGTCGGCGAAGAAGGCCATGTCGAACCGACCGCGCTCAAGCGTGCGCGCGACGTCCTGCCAGTACTCCAGTGTCGTGTACTTCTTGGAGTAGCCCGCGAACGACCCTTGCATGCGCCACTGCCCGACGGCGTGGCCCATCGGACCGTTCAACAAGATCGTCGCCAAGTGCATCTGCTGTGACATCACGGTTCCTGCTCTCTGTGTCTGGTCCAACCGCGGTCGGAGGTCGCCGACGTTGGGGTTGGGGTTGGGGTTGATCCAGGCGCTGGTGGGTCCGCGGAGGACTCCTCGGCCATCCCTACCTCGCGCAGGAGTTCGGCGGTGTGCTCCCCGCAGTCCGGAGGACGGGCAAGGCGCTGCGGGGCGAGTTCGCCGAAACCGAGCGGGAATCCGAGCCGCTTGAGCGTCCTGAGCCTCGGGTGCTCGACCTCCTCGACCAGGCCTCGGTGCAGCACTTGCGGGTCGGCCAGCGCCTGCGACAGATCCTGGACCGCCGAGCACGGAATCCCAGCGGCCGTGAAGCGGTCCTCCCAGACCCGGGTCGATTCGGTCACCAGCCGTCGTTCGAGCACGGCCGCCAGCTCGGCCTGGTGATGCGCGCGCAGTGCCAGCGTGGCGAAGCGAGGGTCACCAGAGAGCTCGGGCAACCCGACGACTCGGACCACCCGCCGCCACAGGCTCTCGTTTCCCGCGGCCACCGCCAGGTGACCGTCTCGTGTGCGGAAGGCCTGGTACGGAGCGGCCAGAGGGTGCGCGGTGCCCATCGGCTCCGGCAGTTCGCCGGTCAACCAGTAGCGGTTGGCCAGCAACGACATCTGCACCAACGACGTCGCCTGCATGGGCACGTCCACGAAATCGCCCCCCCCCCGCACCACGGCCGAATAGACGGCGAGCAGGCCAAACACGGCGTAGGCCCCCGCCCCTATGTCCACAAGCGGCACCCCGATCTTCAGCGGCTCGGCAGCACCGGCTGTCGCGGGGCCGCTCGTGGTCATCAACCCCACCCGGGCCTGGAGGGTCAGGTCGAACCCCGAGTCGTCCCGCCTGGGCCCGTCCTGCCCGTACCCACTTATCGAGGCGTAGGCCAAGCGGGGGTTGATCTCGCGCACCGACCCGTAGTCCAGGCCGAACCGCTTCATCACGCCGGGACGGTTGTTCTCGACCAGCATGTCCGCCGTTTCGATCAGCCGGCGTGCGGCCTGCTGCCCCCCTGCGGTGGCCAGGTCGAGCTCCACGCTGCGCTTGCCGTGGTTGAACGTGAAGAACGCCCCGCTCTCCGCCCCGTGCGTGGTCTCGATCCGCGGCGCCCAGTGCCGGATGGCGTCCCCGCCGGGTGGCTCGATCTTGATGACGTCGGCTCCCAGCTCGGCCAGCACCATCCCCGCGTAGGGCGCGGCAGCGTACTGGCCGAACTCCAGGACTCGGACGCCCTCCAGCAACGTCGGCACCTCCCGCCCCTACAGCGCGGAGTCAGGCATGTTGAGGACGCTCTTGCCGACGATGTCGCGGAGCACCTCCACCGTCCCGCCACCGATGGTGAAGAGGCGGGCGTCTCGCAGGTACCTCTCCATCGGGTAGTGCTTGGAGTAGCCCCGCCAGCCGAACACCTGGAGGGCGTGGTCGGCCGCGGCGACGGCCGCCTCCACGCACATCAGCTTGGCGAGGGCGGCGTCGTGCCGAGTCGGTCGGTCGGCCTGCGCGGGAGAGGTACGCGAGGATCGCCGGGTCCTGGTGGCCCACCCGGGTGCTGTCCGCCGCGTACGGCGAGTAGCGGTCGGCGAGGAAGGCGTAGTCCAAGCCCAACCCCTCGATCACCTTGGCGATCTCCAGGTGCACGCTCAGGTCGAGCACGTCGGGGTTGCGGTCGGTCACCGCCTTGCTGGTCCAGTGCATCGTCGGCGCGCTGGGCCAGAACAGGCCCAGTCGCATCCGGTCGTCGCTCATGCTGCGCTTCTTCACGATTCGTCGCCACCCTTCGGAGGTCGTAGGTCGCTGGGGTGCTGGCTCGGGCGGTCGGCGCCCGGCGGCCAGTGGGTCAGAACACGATGCTTGCCCTGGTGATCTTGCGGGATCGCGAGTCGGCGACCGCCTGCCCCAGCTCGGACAGGCGGTAGTCGGCGTCGGCCAGAGACGCCCATGGCACGTCAGGGTGGCGGGCGAGGACGCGCAGCGCCATGGCCAGGTGCCGAGGCCGGTACCGGTAGGCGGCCAGCAGCCGGATCCCGAGCCGGGTGAACGCGCCCGGGTCGATCCGCGCCTCGGAGGGTGTGATGTTCCCGACCATGACGACCGTCCCGCCGGGCCGGACGAAGCGCAGGGCCTCCTCGAACGCCGATCCGACGCCGGTGACCTCGACCACCACGTCGGCCCCGAGCCCCCCGGTGACCTCGCGCACCGCCGCGACTCGCTCCTCGACGCTGCGACCGGCGAAGTCCAGCAGCTCCTCGGCACCGAACCGCGTGCCCATCTGGAGCCGTCCGGGCTGCAGGTCAGCGATCAACGGGCGGGCGCCGCGGACGGCAGCGACGCCGACCCCGGACAGGCCGAGGCCACCGGCACCCTGGAAAAGGACGGTGTCACCCGGCCCGACCTGCGCGAGCTCGGCGGCGTAGACCATCTGCGACAGCGCACAGTTGGCACCGGCCGCCGCGCGGGCGTCCACCCCGTCGGGGACCCGATACGCCGTCTGGCGGCGACCGATGTGCCAATGGGTGGCAATCGTCCCGTGGAAGTGCGGTGCTGCGGAGGCCGGCCGGGCGTAGGCCTCGGCGGCGCGGTAGCAGATGTTCGGCTGCTCGGTCAGGCAAGCGGGGCAGGCTTCGCATCCCTGGAAGTAGGTGGCTACCACCAGGTCACCCACAGCGAGCGGGGTGCCGGCACCGTCCAGCTCCCGTCCCTCCCCGAGCGCGGCCACCCGCCCGATCCCCTCGTGCCCGAGGGTGAACCCGGGCTTCGCCGCCGGATGCGTCCCGCCGATGATGTGCAGGTCCGAACCGCAGACGTTCGCCCGCACCATCTGCGACACGATCTCCCCGGGACTTGGGTGCGGGACGGGGTAGCTGGCGAACTCCACCTCACCGGGGGAGCCCAAGATGGCCAACTCTCCGGACTCGGTCATGCCCTCGCACCCCCCTCTGCTGCCGGGTGCCGTGCCGGCACCACGCTGCCCAGGAAGGCATCGAGGATCTTGCTCAGCTGCACGGGTTCCTCCAGCGGGAGCATGTGGCCAGCCTCGGGAACCGTGCTGACCTGCGCATGCGGGATGCCTGAACGGAATGCCTCGACGACGCCGGCCGGGACGAAGGTGTCCAGGCCACCTGCCGCCAGGAGCGTGGGTGCGGTCACTCGGTAGAGCCGGCGGGACAGGCCGCGGTCCGGGATCGGGAACAGGAACTTGGCGGCCGCCTCCGCCGCGGTGGCTCGATCGACGAGGAGGGTCACCCGCTCGTCGATCGAGCCGTCCGGGTCGGCGAAGCGCCGGGCCACCGTGGAGTCCTGATCGGCGAAGAACTGGCACCACTCCGTCGGGAGCAGCGCGAACGGATCGTCCCCTGGAGAGGACTCCACGAACAGCCCCATCGGGCTCACCAGGGCTAGCCGGTTCACCGAACTCGGCCACAGCGCCGCCAGCTCGGCAGCGATCATTCCCCCCACCGAGTGGCCGACCACCGCCACCTCTGGGAGGTCGAGGAGCTGCAGGAGGTCGTGGTAGGCCAGCGCCAGCTCCCACGTGCTGCGCACCTCGTCCAGGCCGGTCGACCCCCCGACACCGGGCATCTCCGGGGCGTAGACGGTGTGGCTGCGCCCGAGAAGGTCCAGGAAGTCACCGCACGCCAGGCCGCCGAAGCCGTGCAGGTAGAGCAACCCCGGCCCCGAACCGTGGACCCGCACTGAGAAGTCCACCCGCTCGTTGGCGCGTACCTGCGTCACCGTCGGCGCGGTCACTGGGGCACCCGCTGGGTGGTCACGGGCCAGAACGGCGAGGAGTCGTGCTCCGAGAAGACCTCGCGCAGCGCGGGCATGACCTCGGTGGCGAACAGCGTGGTGTTCTTACACGTCAGCTCGTGCGGCGCCGAACCCACCTGCAGGAGGAGCGCGACGTTGGCGACGTTCAGGCTGCGGGCCGCCGCCTCCAACTCGGCACGCACCGTCTCCGGTGAGCCGGCGATGATGTAGCCCGCGGCTCTGAGCTCGTCCCAGCCGAAGCCGCTCTTCAGGAGGTCCCGGCCACTACGGTTGGTCCCCTCCAGGCGAGCCTTGAGCACGTTCCTGGTCGAGCGGGCCGATCGGTAACCTGGCGCCTCGACATAGCGCGGGTTGATGTGCATGCACTTGTTGTAGAAGTACAGAACGTGCTCCTCGTACTCTTGGCGCGCCTTCTCGTCCGTCTCCGAAACGAGCACGAACTGGGCGAACGCCGCCTGGAATGGGTTCCGCTCTACCCCCAGCTCGTCGGCTCGGCGCCAGAACGAGTCCAGCACCGACTTCGCGTACTTGTAGCCGTAGAAGCTGAGGTACGAGTAGTTGTAGGTGTTGGTGAGCGCGAAGTCGTAGGTCTCCAGGCTCCCCCCGCCAGGAACCCACACCGGCGGGCGAGGTTCCTGGATGAGCCGGGGCGGCTGTCCGAGCCGCACGCCCGCGCCTGCTCCGTGTGCGGCCGTCGCCTGCGTCCGCACGCGAGTCTCTACGTGCGCCGCGTGGGGGTTCCACCGACCTGGCGGTTGTGGGCCCCCCACGCAGCCGACTGGCTCAACCGGCTGCGCACCGTGTGGCCCAAGCTCGACCGGGACACCTTCCAGCTCCCACTCGAACACCGCGGCTCGCCCGACCCGCACCCCGGGCACCCACCTGGACCATCCGTCCGGCTGAGCGGCAACGGGACGACCTAGTCCCGACCTAGTCCACCGCGACGACCAACGATCCGGAGTTGGATTCCACTACTTCTGGTGTTCTACCGGCACGCATGCGTAACCCCGCAGGACCCGGACACGTTGTACGTACAAGCCGCCGCCGCGCCGGCTCGCCCGGAGCGCCGGTGCTGCGCACCGTAACCGTGCATGGCGAGCCGGTGCAGGTGGCCGTCATGCCGCGCCCCAACCTGGCGTGTGTGGACGAGGACGAGACCGGCGTCGGCTACACGGTCGGTACCGACACCGCGCACCCCGTCCGGGCGACGACCCGGCCGGGCAGCCCCGGTAGCTGGGCCGTGGTGGACCTACCCGCCCGCCCCTCGGCCCTGTGGATCGCGCACGACGGAGAACGGGCGCCACTGCGGCTGCACCCCGACGACGCGGTGCCGACGCTACCCGAGATCACCGGCCTTGACGGCCCGGAGTGCCTGACTGCTGCGGTGGGCAGCGCGGCCGCTGCCCACCGCTGTCCGTCGCAGCGGCTGCCGCCCGCCGGGCCCTGCAGGGCCTGGTCCGATCCCTCGCCGACCGCGGGGTGCCCGGCATCCGACTCGTCACCGATGCCTCCGCACGCTCGGCCCTCGGAGCCGACGTGGTCAGGTCACACGTCGGAGCCGGGTCGCGGCGATCACCGGCGCCGATAGTGGGGTGGAGAGCACCGCGAGCAGCGCGTTCAACCCCTTGACCCCGGTGTAGCCGCGCCCGGCCCCCTGCTTGGCGTAGCCGTAGGTCTGGCGAACCGTATCGTCGATGTCGACGAACACGACCGTGTCCGACCCGGGCAACAGCGGGGTCACCGTGGCGAGACGACCCAGTAGCCGGGCGGCCACGGCGTCGAGCTGGCGGACGTGCCCGAAGGTGAACCGGCGCAGGAACGTGCCCAGCGTCGAGGGCGCCCGGACCTGGTCGAACACCCGGTCCCCTCTCATGCGAGCTCTTGGACCCTGAACAAGCCCAAGTTTTCCGCACCAGACCGGCACTTCCGTCTATCTACCGGCCCGTGTCGACCCGCCCGCGTGAAACGCCGAGGCTAGGTTCAGTGCATCAGACTCTGCCGGTCGTCGAGCCGTGCGGGGCGGACGTCTCGTTCAACGCTAGGACGACGGTGATCGCGTGCAGTGACGCCACGCGCTGAGGCGAGAGCGGTGTCGCGTGAGCCTGGCAGCCTCGCTATCGCGCACAGCTGCGGCGTTGCGCTCCACCCGCTCGGCGAGCGCCTGCTGGCCGTGGGGTAGCCGCGCCGCGTCGCCCCGCCACGCGGCCAACGCGGAGCCGGTCAATGCGCTACCGAACGAGAACGTCAGCGGCCACGGTGCCTGGAGGCGTTGCATGGCAGCGAGGTTCGCGGTCGCAGTGTCAGGCGACTGTCCGCCGGAGAGGAATGCGACGCCGACGAACTCGTCGGCCACCACGAGCCGCAGCGTCCGCACGGTCTCCTCCGCGACGGTCACGGGGTCTGCGGTCTCCGGAGAGGATGCGCCGGGGACCACCATGTTCGGCTTGAGCACGGTTGCGGTGAGATCTATTCCCGCGTCTCGGAGTTCACGTACCACTAGCAGCAGGGTGACGCTGGTGACGTCGGCGCACCGGGCAAGGGTGTGGTCGCCGTTCATGAGTACCTCGGGTTCCATGATCGGTACGATGCCTACTTCGTGGCACAGCGCGGCGTAGCGGGCGAGCGCGTGCGTATTGGCCCGCAGCGCGAGTTCGGTGGGCAGTCCGTCGCCGATGCGAATCACCGCGCGCCATTTCGCGAAGCGCGCGCCGCGCGCGGCATAGTGCAGCAGCCGTTCGCGTAGCCCGTCCAAGCCCTCGGTGACGGCTTCCCCGGATGCACCGGCGAGCGGCTTCGCTCCGGTGTCGACCTTGATCCCCGGCAGCATGCCTAGCTCGGTGACGGCGTGGGGGAACAGGCGGCCGTCGTCGAGCCGCTGGTGGAACGTCTCATCGGCAAGAATCACACCGCTGACGCCGCGGTGCAGGCCGGGTGTCGTGACGAGCAGCTCGCGGAACGCACGCCGGTTCTCCGCTGTGGCGGCGACCCGTGCCTTCTCCAGGCGGGAGGACATGGTCTTCGGGCTCTCATCGATGGCGAGGATGCCTCGGCCCTCCGCCACCATCTGGTGTGCGACGTCCGGCAGCTGTCTGAGCACGCTCACTCCTTCTGCTGATGTGCGGTCCGGGCCCGTGCCGGCGTGCCGGTAGTCCACGGCGCTGTAGGTGCTGAGCCGGTCGAGTCGGTGGGTACTGCGCATCCGGCGGACGGTGCCGCTTCGGACCCGCATCACCAGCGAGTCGGTTTCGGTGCGGTCTGGGTGGTAGCGGACGCCGTCGAGTAGCTCGCCGCCGGTGATCCCGGTGGCTACGAAGAACGCCTCCTCGCCACGCACCAGGTCGTCGGCGGTCAGTACCTGGTCCGGGTCCAGTCCCATGTCGCGGGCCCGGCGGTGCTCCTCGTCGTCGCGTGGCGCCAGCCGGCCATGCAGCACCCCGCCCAGGCATTTGACTGCGCAGGCCGCGATGACACCTTCTGGCGTTCCGCCGACACCCAGCAACAGATCCACGCCGGAATCGGCGGTCGCTGCCATGATGGCGCCCGCGACGTCGCCGTCGGTGATCAACTTGATCCTGGCTCCGGTCCTGCACACCTGCCTGGCCAGCTCTTCGTGTCTGGGCCGGTCGAGGACGCACACGGTGACGTCGTCCGTGGCGCAGCCCTTCGCGCGCGCAAGCGCCGTGATGTTGGCGTCGACGGGAGCCCGGATGTCGACGGCACCCATGGCCTTCGGGCCAGCCACGAGCTTGTCCATGTAGAACACGGCGGAGGGGTCGTATATCGTGCCGCGCGGCGCCACCGCGAGCACCGACAAGGCGTTGCCCATGCCCTTGGCGGTCAGCGTGGTCCCGTCGATGGGGTCGACCGCGACGTCGCACGGCGCTGCAGCGCCCGAGCCGACGTGCTCGCCGTGGTAGAGCATCGGCGCGTTGTCCTTCTCACCCTCACCAATGACAACGACCCCGTCCATCGCGACGGAGCCGACCATCGCTCGCATCGCCGCGACCGCGGCGGCGTCAGCGCCGTTCTTGTCGCGCCGACCCACCCACCGACCGGCTGCCATCGCGGCCGCCTCGGTCACCCTGACGAGGTCTAGCGCGAGGTTGCGGTCGGGCTCGGATCCGCGTGTGGTGGCCGCGCGGGGTGGGGCGGTCGCTGCTGCCATGGGTACGACGCTAGGAAGGTTCCGGCCGGCCGACCTCCCCCAGCAGGTGGAGTTACCGGGGGGAACGCTGGCGCCCGGTTGGGCCGCGAACCGCTAAGATGAGGGGCACCGCAACCGACCGAGCGGGGGCTACCCACTGTGATTCGCGCTGATGCCGACGAGATCTATGAGCTCCACGCCCGGCTGTGCAAGGCCATCGCCGACCCCAAACGGCTGCTGATCCTCAACGAGCTGCGTGAGGGGCCCCGCGCGGTGGGAGAGCTCGCCGAGACCCTCGGCCTCTCCCAACCCAACACCAGCCAGCACCTCGCGATTCTCCGGGACCGCACCATCCTGACCACCACCCGCTCGGGAAACACCGTCTACTACGAGCTCACCAGTACCAAGGTCATCGACGCGGTTGACCTTCTCCGCGAGTTCATGGCCGAGTACATGACCGAGCGCGGCCACGCCGCCGCGAGCTGACCGCGCCACCCGTTCAACACCCGTACTCCGCACGCAAGTAGGCGAGTAGTGCGCCGACCAACGCGAGGTCGTCGACACCCTTCCCACCATGGCCGCCACGTACCACCGCCAACCAGGTGACTTCGCGGTCGAATGCACAGGTCCGAGCGGTGACTCGCACTCCGGCTCCGGAATGCAGCTGGTAGTCTCGCCAGACTATCGTGCTCCAGTCCACCATGGCCTGAACGTGGGCAGGCAGCCGGCTCGCCCGGTCCAGACTATGTGAGCAGTCCGGCTCACCGTAGGTAGCCAGAGCCAGCGACTCGCCATCGCGACGCACCCACCGCGCATCCCGCCAGCACACCCGCTCGGGCGGCGCACCAGGAGGCCACTGCCACAAGCCGTGGATGGTGGCGACGAGCCAGCAGCCGTGCTCGCATTCCGCCCAGGACAGGGTCCGCTCGCCGCGATCGAGGGGCAGGCATCGAGCCCAGGCCTCGGGCAGCCGCCGCGCATGTCGACTCACCCTGTTCGCTCCCGCTTCCGAGGCGTTGCGCCACCAGGCGAGAATGCCGAAGACCCCGTCGCTCGGCCTCCCCCACCGGGGGGACTGAACGGGGGTGCGCCCCTTCCCGAGTTCGGAGTCCACCCGGTCGAGCATTGCGGTCGGCACATCTTGTGCCGTCCGCAGTGGATCATATCTTGCCGTCGACGGCCCTGCCGGGGGTCTCCGCTGTTCGCCGTCGTTCTGGCGTCAGGGAGCGAGGGGTTCGCTGACCGGGGTCATGGTTCCGTCTGGGATCCAGCCGCCGGTAGTCGAGAATCTCATGTCCATACCCCGCATGTCCGGGTCCGCACGCATGGTGCCGAAACCGGCGATGGCGGCGTAGAGGTGTGTGGGCCCGGTGACCTGGGGCCGGCCGCCGGCAGCGAGCCAGGAATGGTAGCCGGCGGGTGAGGCCAGGGCGACCGCGGCACGGTGGTTGAGCTCGTCGACGTAGGTCAGCGGGACCTCGTCGGTAGGGCGGAAGTTCAGGGCCACGACGGCGCCGGTGGTGTAGCCGAGCAGGGTGCCGTTTCCCAGCCAACCGGTTCGCCGTTTCGCGGCGCCCTGGAGGGGTGAAATCCGGGGGCGGCGGCCGGTCGGCCGCCTTATTTCGAAGCATGGTGCCAGTAGACCCCGGAAGTGACCGGATCGCGGGCCTGGGCGATCAGGGTCTTCTCGGCGGCCGGCCTGCCACCCACCACCAGCCGGGCGTCGTTCGGGTCGGCCGGGCCGTCGACCGGGATGCCGATGTGAGCGACGTGGCTAGACGAACTCCGCTCGGGGCGCGGGGAAACTCCTGGCCGACGCGCTGGCCACGGCCAGGCGCGCCGGCGCGAACGCAACAGTGCTCGTGCGCGCGGACTCGGCCTACTACGGCTACGACGTCATCAACACCTGCCGCCGGGCCGGGGCCCGGTTCTCCATCACCGCCCGCCTCACCCCGACCGTCGCCCGGGCCATCACCAGCGTCGATGAGCAAGCCTGGACCCCGATCCGCTACCCCCATGCGATCTACGACGAGGACGAGCAGCGCTGGATCTCCGACGCCGAGGTCGCCGAGATCTCCTTCACCGCGTGCCGCCGCGCCGAGCACGTCACCGCCCGGCTGATCGTGCGCCGCGTCCGCCGCCTCAACCCCAAGACCGTCCCGGCCGGGCAGTCGCAGATGTTCGCCGTCTACCGCTACCACGCCGTGTTCACCGACAGCGCCGAACCGATGCTGGCCGCCGAGGCCACCCACCGCGACCACGCCATCATCGAACAGGTCATCGCCGAGTTGAAGAACGGCGCCCTGGCGCACCTGCCGGACGTTATCTCGAGCCGGTGAGTTGATCATGGCTGTGACCTGGGGTGATGCGTTGTGGACGGTGTTGTGGACGTGGCGGTTAGCAGGGTCCGATGATCTTTGCGGATTTTCGTTTGGGCGTGT
>WHTG01000098.1 GCA_009377835.1 Nitriliruptorales bacterium | reverse complement strand
GGTACTCGGCAGTCGGGCGCCCAGGGCGAATGCCGGGGATGAACCCGCCGTACTTCTTCATGTTGTCGGCGACATCGATGGGGTTGAACGTGATCGACGTGTAGAAGTACGCGAAGAACACGACGAGTGCGAAGAACAGCGCGACGTAGGCCGGGTGGGTCCCCGTCTCGAAATACCGCTGGACGAAGGCGGTCACCGACGGTCGGTTGATGATGGACGCGCCCAGGGTCGGCAGATACAGCAGCGACGAGGCGAAGATGATCGGGATGACGCCCGACTGATTGACCTTCAACGGGATGTAGGTGGACGTGCCTCCGTACGTTCTGCGCCCCACCTGCCGCTTGGCGTACTGCACCGGGATCCGCCGCTGGCCCTGTTCGACGAAGACGACGCCGACGATGAGCAGCAGCGACACCAGACACATGGCCACGAACAGCATCTCGCCGCCCGGCTCACGGCGCAGGATCGCGGCACCCTGCGACGGCAGGCTCGCGACGATGCCGGCGAAGATCATCAGCGACATGCCGTTGCCGATACCGCGCTGCGTGATGAGTTCTCCCAGCCACATGATGAACGCCGTGCCCGCGGTCAGCGTCAGGATCATCAGCGCCTTGATGGGGATCGAGGGATCCGGTAGCACGCCGGTCATGTCGATGCCGGGCTGCAGGTTCCCCGACTCGATGAGGACGATCAGGGCCGTTGACTGAAGAATTGCGAGGACGACAGTCAGGTACCGAGTCCACTGCGTGATCTTCTTCGTTCCCGTCTCCCCTTCCTTCTGCCACTCCTCCAGCTTGGGGATCACGACCGTCAACAGCTGCATGATGATGCTCGACGTGATGTACGGCATGATCCCCAGCGCGAAGACGGCGAGCTGCGCGAACGCACCCCCCGAGAACATGTTCAGCAGCGCCTGGATGCCGCCGCTGTTCTCGCCCGCCTGCCGCAGCACATCCTGGAGGACAGCGAAGTCGACGCCCGGGATCGGAATGAACGCGCCGAGCCGGTACACCGCGATGATCGCGAGCGTGAAGAGGATCTTGCCCCTCAGATCCGGGATCTTGAAGGCGTTGGTGAACGCGCGAAGCATCGCGAAACCTCTCGGGGGGCCCTGTTAGCGGTTAAGGAGCAAGGCTACGGCTTCCGGCTCTCGGGGGCAGGACGTCGCGGGATCTGGCGGACCGTGCCGCCGCCGGCCTCGACCTTGGTTCGCGCGCTCCCTGTGAAGGCGTGAGCGGCCACACTCAGGGACTTGGAGAGCGCGCCGTCTCCGAGGATCTTGACCGGGGCGTTCCCCCGCCGGATCAGGCCCTTCTCGCGCAACGTCTCGGGCGTGACCTCCGCTCCTTCGTCAAAAGCGTCGTCGATGCGGCCGAGGTTGACCGTGTCGTACGCAACGCGGTTGCGGGATGTGAATCCCGGCAGCTTGGGCAGCCGCCGCTGCAGGGGCATCTGGCCACCCTCGAACCCTGCGGGAATCGTGCCGTGTGCCCCTGAACCCTTGGTGCCGCGGCCGGCGGTCTTGCCCTTACGGGCAGCCTCGCCGCGGCCCTTGCGGCTCTTGGCCTTGTGGGCCCCGGGGGCCGGCTTCAAATGATGGATCTTCATGACGTCTCCTCGACGACCTCCACGAGATGCGACACCTTCTCGATCATCCCGCGGATCTCCGGTCGGTCAGGCTGCGTGACGGAGTGTCGTATCCGCTTGAGACCCAGCGACCGAACCGTCGCCCGCTGGTCCTGCTTCGATCCGATCAACGATCGAACCTGGGTGATGCGCAGCGTGCCTCCAGCCATCACGCGCCCGCTTTCAGGTTCTCGTACATCTTCCGTGGCATGAACTCCTCGAGTTCAAGGCCGCGCAGCTTCGCGATCCTGTCGGGTTCGCGAAGGTCCTTCAGCGCTGCGACCGTCGCGTGCACGACATTGATCGGGTTGGAGGTCCCGAGCGACTTCGCGAGCACGTCGCTGATGCCGGCGCATTCGAGTACCGCACGCACCGGTCCCCCGGCAATCACCCCGGTACCCGGGGCGGCAGGCTTGAGAACCACCTGTCCGGCACCTGAGTGGCCCAGCACCGGGTGCGCGATGGTCTTCTGGATCATCGGGACCGAGAAGAAGTTCTTCTTTGCCTCCTCGACGCCCTTCTGGATCGCGGCGGGGACCTCCTTGGCCTTGCCGTACCCGACACCGACGGTTCCCTTGGCGTCACCGACGACGACGAGCGCGGTGAAGGAGAACCGCCGGCCGCCCTTGACGACCTTGGCGACGCGGTTGATCGCGACGACCTTCTCCTCGTACGGACTCCGCTCCTCCTCGCGACCGCCACGTCGGCCGCCTTCGCGACCGCCACGGCCTCCGCGCTGCGGGCCTCCTCCTGGTCCAGCCATGTCCTCTTCCTAACTCAGTCTCTATCGCTGCACTGTCGAGAGAGATCTCTTGCGCCCTTGGGTAGGCGCAGCTCTCTCAGAACTTCAGGCCGCCCTCGCGGGCACCCTCGGCGAGGGCCGCGACGCGTCCTGTGTAACGGTTGCCGCCGCGATCGAACACCACCGCTTCGATGCCCGCCGCCCTGGCACGTTCGGCGACCAGCTTGCCCACGGCGGTGGCGATACCCACCTTGCCGGAGCCGTCGGCCGTGAGGCCGGTGTCAAGACTCGACGCGGCGGCCAGCGTGCGGCCCTCACGGTCGTCTATCACCTGGGCGTAGATCCCCCTGTTGGAGCGGAACACGGCCAAGCGTGGCCGCTGCGCGGTGCCACGCACCGTCTTGCGGACGCGTGCGTGGCGCCGCTGGCGTGCGACGCGCTTCTGTGTTGCTGCATCCATGTTTGTCTCCTTCCCGACCCCCCGACCACGTGGTGCACCGGGAGTGTTGGTGTGTCTTTCGGGCGAGGTTGCTAGCCGGCGGCCTTACCGGACTTGCGGCGGACCTGCTCGCCCTCGTAGCGGATGCCCTTGCCCTTGTACGGCTCGGGCTTGCGGATCTTGCGGATGTTGGCGGCGACCTGACCCACGACCTGCTTGTCGGTCCCGGTGATGGTGATGCGCGTGGGCGACGGGACCTCGAACGTGACACCTTCCGGCGCATCGAACTCGACCGGATGGCTGAAGCCCATCTGCAGGGTGAGTCCGTCAGAGCCGCGCAACGCCGCTCGGTATCCGACGCCGACGATCTCCAGCCGGCGGGTGTATCCCTCCGTCACGCCCACGACCATGTTCGCGATCAGTGAACGGAACAGGCCGTGCAGCGCGCGGTGCTCCCGCTCGTCGTCGGGACGCGTCACGGTGACCTCGCCGTCGCCGATGGTGACGGTGATGTCGGGATGGATCCTTTGGGTCAGCGATCCCTTCGGTCCCTTGACGGTCAAGGTGCGCCCGGACAGGGAAATGTCAACGCCCGACGGCACCGTGACCGGCTGCTTTCCGATACGACTCATGAGTGTGGCCCCCTACCAGACGTATGCCAGGACCTCGCCGCCGACGCCCGCCTTGCGGGCCTCGCGGTCGGTCATCAGTCCGGCTGAGGTCGAGATGATGGCGATCCCGAGACCGCCCAACACGCGCGGCACCTCCTCGCGCTTTGCGTACACCCGCAGCCCCGGCTTGGACACGCGGCGCACGCCCGACAGCGAACGCTCGCGTTCACGGGAGTATTTCAGGGCGAGCTTGAGCGTCGCCTGCGGCTTGGTCTGCTCGACGACGAAGTCGCGGATGTAACCCTCACGCTTGAGGATGTCCGCGATGCTGGCCTTGAGCCTCGACGAAGGCATGGCGATCTCGTCCTTGTACGCCACATTCGCGTTGCGGATTCGCGTGAGCATGTCCGCAACCGGATCGGTCATTGTCATGTCGCTGCCAACTCCTTCGGGGTTACCGGCCCGTGGTCCGGCACTTCCCGTTTGTGTTGCTCGGTTTGTCGTGTGCCCCGCCCCTACCAAGAAGCCTTGCGGATTCCGGGTAGCTCACCGGCGTGGGCCAGTTCCCGGAAGCACACCCGGCAGAGCATGAACTTGCGGTACACGGCGCGAGGGCGACCACAGCGGTTGCAGCGGGTGTACGCGCGCACGCCGAACTTCTGCTTGCGTGCCGCCTTCGCGATCATCGATTTCTTAGCCATGGATTCAGCCCTCTGCGCCGGCCGGCGCCGTGGCGAACGGGAACCCGTAGGCGTCCAGCAGCGCACGGCCGTGCTCATTGATCGTTGCGGTGGTGACGATGGTGATGTCCATCCCACGCACCCGGTCGATATCGTCGTAGTCGATCTCAGGGAAAATCAGTTGCTCGGTGACGCCGAACGTGTAGTTGCCGCGGCCGTCGAAGCTGTTGGGCGGCAACCCACGGAAGTCACGGATGCGCGGTAGCGCCACGGACAGCAGCCGGTCGAAGAAGTCCCACATACGGTCGCCGCGCAGCGTCACCTTCGCGCCGATGGGCATGCCGGCGCGCAGTTTGAACTGCGCGATCGACTTGCGTGCACGGCGTACCGACGCCTTCTGCCCTGTGATCGTCGCGAGGTCGCGCAGGGCACCGTCGAGGGCCTTGGAGTCGGTGATCGCATCACCGACGCCCATGTTCAGCACGATCTTTTCCAGGCGCGGAACCTGCATGACGTTGTCGAGACCGAGTTGCCCTTTGAGCTGGTCCCGAACCTCGGCGTTGTACCGCTCCTTCAGGCGCGGCACGTAGGTGTCTGTCGTGGCCATTAGAACTCCGAATCGCACTTCCGGCAGACGCGCTGGCGCTTGCCGCTGACGACCTTGGCACCGACGCGCGCTGCATTGCCGCACGACGGGCACACCGGCATCACGTTGGACAGGTGGATCGGTGCTTCCTCGTGGACGATCCCGCCCTGCTGCGCGCCGGTACGGGTGCGCTGCTGGCGCTGGTGCTTGGTGACGCGGTTGACGCCCTCGACCATCACGCGCTCCTGCTTCGGGTACACGTGCACGACACGGCCTTCCTTGCCGGCGTCCTTACCGCTGATCACCCGCACGGTGTCGTCCTTCTTGACTCTGTTCATTGCGCTACCGCCTTCGGCTGCTCGAGCACAGGCACCTACAAAACCTCTGGGGCAAGCGACACGATCTTCATGAACCGGCGCTCCCGCAGTTCACGGCCGACAGGGCCGAAGATGCGTGTGCCACGGGGATTTCGCTGGTCGGTGATGAGCACGCACGCGTTGTCGTCGAAACGGATATAGGTCCCGTCCGGGCGGCGTTTCTCCTTACGCACCCGCACGACTACCGCCTTGACCACGTCGCCCTTCTTCACGTTGGAAGCAGGAATCGCGTTCTTGACGGTGCCGACGATCACGTCGCCGATGGAGGCGTACCGCCGCCCCGAACCACCGAGCACGCGAATACACAGCACCTCGCGTGCCCCGGTGTTGTCGGCGACCTTCAGCCGCGTCTCTTGCTGGATCATGTCTCAGTCTCTCTGCTTTTCAGCTCTTCCCAAGGAGTGGAGCGACCGACCATCCACGGTTACCTCACTACTTGGCGCGCTCGATCACTTCGACAACGCGCCAGCGCTTGTTCTTGCTGAGCGGCCGGGTCTCGGCGATGCGTACGCGGTCGCCGACGTTGACGTCATTCGTCTCGTCGTGCGCGTGCAGCTTTTCCGACCGCGTGACGGTCTTGCGGTACAGGGGATGCGTCGTACGGCGCTCGACGAGCACCACGACTGTCTTGTCCATCTTGTCGCTGACGACGACGCCCTGGCGGATCTTGCGTTCGCCACGAGTCGGCGTGCTGGTTTCAGTGCTCGACATTCCTAGGCCTCGGTCTGCTGGGCGGCGAGTTCGCGCTCGCGCTGAACGGTCAGAACGCGTGCGATGTTGTGCTTCGCCTGCTTGAGGCGGCGCACGTTGTCCAACTGCCCGGTCACAAGCTGGAACCGCAGGTTGAAAAGCTCCTGCTTGTACTCGGCGTGCTTCTCGACCAGTTCTGCGTCGGAGAGCTCCCGAAGTTCGTTGGCATTCATGCGGTGGGTCCTATCACTGCGCTGTTTGAGGACACGTCACGCCTCCTCGCGGGTCAGGAAACGGCACTTGACGGGCAGCTTGTGCGCGGCCAGCCGCAGCGCCTCGCGCGCAACCTCTTCCGATACGCCTGACACCTCGAACATGACGCGGCCGGGCTTCACGACTGCGACCCATCCCTCGGGCGAACCCTTACCGGAACCCATGCGGGTTTCGGCGGGCTTCTTCGTGAACGCCTTGTGCGGGAAGATGTTGATCCACACCTTCCCACCACGCTTCATGTACCGCGTCATCGCGATACGAGCGGCTTCGATCTGGCGGTTGGTGATCCACCCGTGTGTGATCGCCTGCAACCCGTAGTCGCCGAAATGAACGTCGGTGCCGCCCTTTGCGAGACCGCGCATGTTCCCGCGGTGCTGCTTGCGGTACTTGACCCTTCGTGGCGAAAGCATGACTGGCTCCTACGCACCTTCGCCGGAGGCCGGCGGGGTCGGGTCGTCGGTTGTCGTGGCGTCGGGTTCGGCGGGGGGCGCTGCGTCGTCTGCGTCGTCGGCGGTCATGTCGTGACCGCTGTCACCCACATCCGGCGACACCTTGTCCTGCTCACTGGTCGAGTCGCCGAAGACGGGTGAGTCAGCCGGTGCGGGAGCCTCTGGCGGAACGTTGCCGGGCGTCGCGTTGGCGGGCTGCCCGGTGGGCTGCTCGCCGGGGATGCCACCGCCCGTCGGGGAGGAGACGCCCTCTCGGACGCGCTCGTCGCTCGCGTCGCCCATGCCCACGGTCTGGGCGGATGCGGGCTGAATAGGCGCGGACGCCGCGGTGCGGGCCTGCAGCGCATCCTGACGCGCACGCTCGGCGCGACGGCGCGCAAGTTGGCGCTCGCGGTCCTCACCAGACGGCAGCACCTCACCGGTGTAGATCCAGACCTTCACCCCGATGCGGCCGTAGGTGGTGCGGGCCTCGTCGAAGCCGTAGTCGATGTTGGCGCGCATCGTGTGCAGGGGCACGCGGCCCTCGCGGTACCACTCGGTGCGGCTCATCTCCGCCCCGCCCAGGCGACCCGAGCACTGCACACGGATGCCCTTGGCGCCGGCCTTCACCGCGTTCTGCGTCGCGCGGCGCATCGCCCGGCGGAAGCTCACGCGGCCACGCAGCTGCTCGGCGACGTTGTGCGCGGTGACCTGCGCGTCAAGTTCCGGCTGCTTGATCTCGTTGATGTTGAGCTTGACCTGCTTGCCGGTCATCTTCTCGAGGTGACCGCGGATCACATCGGCCTCCGCGCCGCGGCGGCCGATGACGATGCCAGGCCGCGCGGTGTGGACGTCGATCGTCACGCGGTCGCGGGTGCGCTCGATCTCGATCGAGGACACGCCGGAATGTCGCACGCGCTCCCGGATGTAGCGGCGGATACGGTCATCTTCGATGACATAGTCGGCGTAGTCCTTGTCGGCGAACCAACGGGACTTGTGGTCCTTGATGATGCCGAGGCGGAAGCCGTACGGGTGGATCTTCTGGCCCACGTCAATTACTCCTTGTCCGCCGCGGCGGTGTCACCCGACGTCTCGCCGGAAGTGGTTGTGGTCGTCGCGGCGCGTGGCGCGGCTGCGGCCACCGCCTGGCGCGAGTGCCGCGGCGGAGGCGTGTTCTCGGTGCCCACGCAGATGGTGATGTGGCTGGTGCGCTTGCGAATCCGGTACGCGCGACCCATCGCGCGTGGCTGGAACCGCTTCAGCTGCGGCCCCTCGTCGACGATCGCCGCCGTGACGAACAGGTCGTCCGCGTCGAGGTCGTGGTTGCTCTCGGCGTTCGCGACGGCGGAGTTCAGCGTTTTGAGCAGCTGGTCGCTGACCTCCTTCGGGGACAGCAACAGCATTCGCCGCGCGTCTTCGATGCGGCGGCCACGGATGTGAGCGACGACCTGGCGCACCTTGTTGGGCGCGACACGGACGTAACGCGCCGTCGCCTTGACATGGGTGCTCACCGCCGGGCTCCTCGGACCTTGGTCTGCTGCTTCTCGCCGGCACCACGCCACTTGATGGCGCGCGTCGGGGCGAACTCGCCGAGCTTGTGACCAACCATGGACTCCGACACGTACACGGGCACGTGCTTGCGGCCGTCGTGGACCGCGATCGTGTGACCGACCATGTCGGGCGAGATGTCAGAACGACGCGACCAGGTCCGGATGACCCGCTTCTCGCCCTTGGCGTTGAGCGCGTCGATCTTGCGCGCCAGGTGGTCGTCGACGAAGGGGCCCTTTTTGAGGCTGCGTGGCATTTCGTACTCCTTGTGAGGTCGCTACCGGTAGTCGAGCGACCTACCGCCGACGCTTGCCGCGTCGCCGGATGATGTCCTTGTTCGATGTCTTGTTCTTCGACCGTGTACGCCCCTCGGGCTTGCCGTTGGGGTTGGTGGGGTGGCGGCCACCGGAGGTGCGGCCCTCGCCACCGCCGTGCGGGTGGTCGACCGGGTTCATGACGACGCCACGCACCGTCGGACGCTTGCCCTTCCAGCGGTTCCGGCCGGCCTTGCCGATGTTGACGATGTCGTGCTCGGCATTGCCAACGGCTCCTACGGATGCGCGGCAGGTTGCCAGCACCTGGCGGATCTCACCGGACGGAAGGCGAAGCGCGGCCTTGTTGCCCTCCTTGGCCAGCAGCTGGATACGGTTGCCGGCGCTGCGGCCAAGCTTCGCTCCGCCGCCTGGACGAAGCTCCACCGCATGCACGATCGTGCCGACCGGGATGTTGCGCAGTGGCAGGGCGTTGCCCGGCTTGATGTCCGCGCCCTCACCCGACTCCACCCGATCGCCGACCTTCAGGCCCTCCGGCGCAAGGATGTATCGCTTTTCACCGTCGACGTAGTGCAGCAACGCGATACGTGCCGACCGGTTGGGGTCGTACTCGATGGTCGCCACCTTCGCCGCTATACCGTCCTTGTTGCGACGGAAGTCGATGAGCCGGTACCGCTGCTTGTGCCCGCCCCCCTGGTGTCGGGTCGTGATACGACCGTTGTTGTTGCGTCCGGCCTTCCTGGGATTCGGCCGCGTCAACGACTTCAGCGGCTTGTCCGTCGTGATGTTGTCGAAATCCGAGACGCTCATGTCCCGACGCCCGGGCGTCGTTGGCTTGTACTTGCGGATACCCATCAGAATTCCCCTCAGTGGCCGCTGGCGAAGATGTCGATCTCCTCACCCTCGGCAAGGGTGACGATCGCGCGCTTGGTGTCCTTGCGCTTGCCATAGGTCATGCCGAACCGCTTGCGCTTGCCCTTGCGGTTCATGGTGTTCACCTTCACGACCTTCACTTTGAAGATCGCCTGGACGGCTTCCTTGATCTCGGTCTTGTTGGCGGTGGGGTGCACGACGAACGTGTAGCGGCCTTCGTCGAGTAGCGAGTAGCTCTTCTCACTGACCACTGGTGCGACGATCACGTCACGGGCGCTTTTCATGACGACGCTCCTTGCGCGGCCCCGGCCGCATTGCGGTCACGACCCTTGCGCTTCGTCTTGCGCTGGTCGCGGGGGGGCTGTGGCCGTCCCGCGCGGGTCAGCTTGCTCGAGGGCACCTTGCCCTTTGGCTCCAGGTCGTCACGCGTGCCCTTCCCCACGTGGTCCAATGCCGCCTGCTGGAACACCACAACGTCGCTGACGAGCACGTCGTACGTGTTGAGCTGGTCGACGGTGAGGATGTGGACGTGGTCCAGGTTGCGGAAGCTGCGCGCCACCGCCTCCTCGCGTGTCGCCAGCACCAGCAGGACGCGGCGCCGGCCAAGGTCCATGGCATCCAGGAAGGCGATGGCGTCCTTGGTCTTCGGCGCGTCGAACGTCAGGTCGGCAACGACCCGGATGTCGCCGCTGCGGGCACGGTCCGACAGTGCGGAACGCAGCGCGACGCGCTTGAGGCTCTTGCTGACGCGCTTGGTGTAGTTCTGTTCCCCGGACGGTCCGTGGGCGATGCCGCCGCCGGACCACTGCGGTGAGCGGATCGACCCCTGACGGGCCCTGCCAGTTCCCTTCTGGCGCCAAGGCTTCCGGCCGCCGCCGCGCACCTCGCCACGGGACTTCGTCTTCGACGTGCCGGAGCGGGCCGCCGCCAGCTGCGCGACGACGACCTGGTGCATGGCCGGCACGTTGACCTGCGCGTCGAACAGCGCGTCGTCGAGGTCGACCGTGCCGTTGGTCGTGCCGTCGGAGGTGTGCAGGTCGATGTTCATCACACGTCACTCCCCTGGTCGGCACGCGCCTTCACGGCGTCGCGGACAATCACCAGCGAGCCGTTGGGGCCCGGCACGGCACCCTTGATCAGCAGCAGGCGGCGCTCGACGTCGACACCGACCAGGCGCAGGCTCTGAATGGTCACGCGCTCGTTGCCCATCCGTCCGGCCATCCGCATGCCCGGAAACACACGGGAGGGGGTCGATGCACCACCGATGGAGCCGGGGGCGCGGTGCACTTTGTGGGTACCGTGGCCGGCGCCGAGGCCACCGAATCCGTGCCGCTTCATGACACCCGCGAATCCCTTGCCCTTGGAGGTGCCCGTGACGTCGACGAGCTGGCCCTGGTTGAAGATGTCGACGGTGATGGTGTCGCCGGGCTGATACTCGCCTTCGAGTTCGAATTCGACGAGGTGGCGGGTCGGCTCCACGCCTGCCTTCCGGAAGTGACCCGCCAGAGGCTTGTTCACCTTCTTCGTCTCGCCGAAGCCGAGCTGGACGGCCGCATAGCCGTCCCGCTGGATCGTGCGTACCTGGGTGACGGGGCACGGCCCCGCGCGCACGACTGTTACGGGAATGACGCGGCCTTCATCGTCGAAGACCTGCGTCATCCCGAGCTTCGTGCCCAGAATTCCTTTGGTTGCCATGGCTTCAGGCTCTCTCGTTCTACAGCTTGATTTCGATGTCGACGCCGGCTGGCAGGTCCAGGCGCATCAACGAGTCGACGGTCTTCTGCGTCGGCTCGTGAATGTCGATGAGCCGCTTGTGGGTGCGCATCTCGAAATGCTCCCGCGAGTCCTTGTACTTGTGCGGCGACCGGATGACGCAATACACGTTCCGTTCCGTCGGCAGCGGCACGGGCCCGGTGATCCGCGCACCGGTCCGCTCCACGGTGTCAACGATCTTGCGCGCCGACTGATCGATGATCTCGTGGTCATACGCCTTCAGACGTATCCGAATCTTCTGCTCAGCTGCCATCTTCAGCTACTTCCTTGCGGTTCACCGCAGTGCGGGTCGTCGTACCGGTGGTGCGGGTCGGTGTTCTCAAAGGCGCTGGGTCAACGAAGCTGGTGGGTGGCCGTCGTGCGGCGCCGCAGGACGGACACCGGCCAGCGCTCATTTCAGGATCTTGGTGACACGGCCGGCGCCCACGGTGCGGCCACCCTCACGGATGGCGAACCGCAACCCCTCCTCCATGGCGATGGGCTGGATCAGCTCCACCGT
>WHTG01000245.1 GCA_009377835.1 Nitriliruptorales bacterium | reverse complement strand
GCGGCTTCTGTGGGCGCAGGAACAGGCGGATAACCACCCGCATCCAGGGATGCTGAACGCTCCTCCAGCGTGTAAATGCCCAGCTGCTGGCGCTTCTCGGCCGGCAGGTACTCGATCGCCAGGCGCCGGAAGATGTAGTCCACGATCGACGTCGCGAACTTCACCTCGGAGTCGTCGGTCATGCCGGCGGGCTCGAAGCGCATGTTCATCAGCTTTGACACGTAGGTCTCCAGCGGCACGCCGTACTGCAGACCCAGCGACACGCTGATCGCGAACGCGTCCATCACGCCGGACAGGGTCGAACCCTGCTTGCCCAGCTTGACGAAGATCTCGCCGAGCCCGTCGCCGGGGTACTCCCCCGCCGTCAGGTAGCCCTCGGCGTCGCCGACCTGAAACGAAATCGTCTGCGACGGCCGTTGCTTGGGCAGCCGGCGCCGGACGATCCCCTGCGCCGCCGCGGCCTCGGTCGTGGCCGACGCGACGGCCGTGCCCGAGACCGACGCCGCGGCGGCCTTCTTCTTCGCCAGCGACAGCGGCTGGCCCGTCTTGCAGTTGTCGCGATAGATCGCGATCGCCTTCAGGCCCAGGCGCCAGCCCTCGATGTACATCTCCTCGACGTCCTCGACGGTCGCCGACTCGGGCAGGTTGACCGTGTTGTGGTTGACGATGCCGTTGCCGACGAATGCGTGCGTGGCCGGCACGGAGATGTCGTAGACGTCCTGCTCCCCAGCGTCGTCGATGTCCGCCACCGGACTGAAATGCAGGTCGTCATCGAGGACGGACTGCAGCCAGGTCGGCAGCTGCACACCGTCGGCAGCAAGACGTTCGACGGTTGCGCGGCTGACGTGGCGCGTCCGCTGGTCCAGCAGGAACCGCCATTGGGCCGCCTTGCCGCTTCCCCGGCCGTTGCGGCCGGACCGGCCCTTCGGAATCAGGTCGTACAGCTCGCGGCCCCTGATCCCCGGAATCACATCGGCAGTCTCGTGTGGTGACGCGACCCGCGGAAGCTCAGCAGCGCGGGCGGCCTTCTCCGGCTCCATGAACGGCACGAGGTCTGCCAGTCGACCAGCGTGGCTGCCTGCCGCGTAGACCTCGTCGAAGGTCTTGTCGTACTTCCAGTCGTACTTCGAGATTCGCCCGTTGACGACTCCGAGGTTGGTCAGGACGGCCTGCAGGTCGTCGAGCAGCTTGGGAGCGTCGAGGCAGATCGCCAGCTTCGGCATGCTCGTGACAGACGCGTACGCCTCGAGGAACAGTCCCTGCAGGAACGACAGCACCGTCTTGCGCGGCGACCGCAACACCTGGTTGGGAATGCGCTTCTCCGAGGCACGCGAGCCGCAGCCCAGGTACTCGAGAAACTCGACGATCGTCTTGCTCGAGACGACGACGCCCAGGCACTTGCCCTCGTCGCGA
Organism: Nitriliruptorales bacterium; assembly: GCA_009377835.1. Lineage (GTDB taxonomy): Bacteria > Actinomycetota > Nitriliruptoria > Euzebyales > Egibacteraceae > WHTG01. The sequence continues at coordinate 2,900 of WHTG01000245.1, read as the reverse complement.
ACGATCTTCGCCTTGACACCAAACTGGCTTTCCCAGGCAGCCGCGACTCGCTCGAGCACCGTGTCCACGGAGTTGGTGATCGTGACGGTCCACGTGGGTCGATGGGTGTGTCCCTCGGCGGCGTACGTCCCAAGCAGGAACGCCAGCTCCTGAGTCATTTCCTCCGGAAGCGTGACGCGCTTCTGGCTGCCATACGGCGCCGACGGGAAGAAGTCGTCGAAGCGCGCGGCAATGGGCGACCACAGTTCCGAGCCGTACTGCATGGCCACGTACTCACCGGGTTCAATCTCGTCGAGGTAGCGCCAGACGGGTCCGACCTCCGTGGCCACCATCACGCGGTGGTTCTCGGTGCCCGTAACGGTGTGGCCGGAACGCAGCACCAGCTTGCGGACCTTGCGCCGGCCCCCGTAATAGAAGGCGTCCGTCTTCTGCGTACCTCCCAGCGACGCCACCTCGATGATCTCGTCGCGGAAGCTGTCGGCAGCCTCGCCGCGGTGCAGCGATTCGATCCGTACCAGCCCGTCCTCTGTGGCGAGCAGCGTGTCGCCCACGACACACTTGCTGATCGCCCCCGAGATGAAAGGCTGCACCGCGGCCATCATCCGCACGTGGCCCATCGCCGAGATGGACCGCTCTCCCATGGCGCAGTCGAACACCGGCAAGTGCTCTTCCTTGAAGGCGGGGGCGCCCTCAATGGTGGCATGCTCGTCGATGTAGGCGACTATCGCCTCGATCTGTTCGTCCTGGTACCCCAGCTGCTGCAGCGCCGCCGGCACCGTGCGGTTCACGATCCGCATCGAACCGCCGCCGACAAGCTTCTTTGACTTCACCAAGCCCAGGTCCGGCTCGATGCCCGTCGTGTCGCAGTCCATCATCAGCCCGATGGTGTTGTGACTGACGAAACCGTTGGCGACATAGGTGACGTTGTCCGGCACCGACAGGTCGTAGGTGAGCTCGTCCTCACCCAGTTCGGCCGATGCAACGGTGTCGTAGAAGAACCCGAGCAGGCGCCCGAGCTCCGGATCGCCGGTCTCGAAGTACACCTCCATGGCGATACGGCGCGACACACTGTTGCTGCGGTTCAGCCCCATGAGCAGGACCTTGCGGAACCGGTCGTTGTCCGGTGCCACGCGGTCGATCAACTCGCGGGTGACCGGGATGTGGTCCTTGCGCGCCGACTGCTGGCTGTCCTTGATCTCCACGGCCGCGTTCTTGCGGTCACTGATGAACCCGATCGCGTGCAGCCAGTCCTCGTTGTAGCCGGTGTTGAGCAGCCGCAGCACGGCCAGGTCCGACTGGCCCCACCCGGTCGTGTCGATCTTGCGGGTGGTCGGGTAGCCCAGCGCCAGCAGCAGCGACTGCACGTCGCGGCTGAACTCCAGTGACGTCGTGGACCACGTCGGGTAGCCCTGCGTCACGGTCCCGTCGGCCTCGAACAGTCCGCGCAGGAACGCCCCGTAAACCTCGTGATCGTTGCTGTGCAGCACGGCATCGGGGATGTGCGGGTGCCAGCCCTTGCCGGTGTGACCCGGCTGCGGCTCGTGCTTGGCGAAGCCGCACGCCTCCCACCACTCGACCAGCCGCACCGAGTGGAACGCCACCTCGGTGTAGCCCTGCTGCTGCGAGGTGTGCGCCTGCAGGTTGAACAGCTGCTTGCCGAGCTGGCTGAGCCGCTCGACGACATCGAAGTCGCCGTCGGCGACGCACAGGCGGATGCCCTTGGCGTGCAGCGACCCGTCACCCATGAAGTAGCCGACGAACTCGGCCAACTCTGGCGTCAGCTGCCGCGGCGCCATCGCGTGGCGTTCGCCGGTCCAGTAGGACTCGGCCAGCGGCGGCAGGTTGACCTTCTGCGGCTGCCCGATGAGCTGGTCGAGCTGCAGGGGCACCGTGTCGCCGGGCTGGATCTCCTCGAACCGCTTCCACACCCACGCGCCGTCGGGCTGCACGACCTTGATGCGGTGGCGCGGCGTGCCCTTGATCCGGTAGCCGCGCGCGGTGTCCACGGTCACGACGGACTCAAGCCCGTTGACGTAGAACTTCGTCGCCTGCCGCGGACCCTCGTCGGTCGAAACCTGCAGGTCGAGGTCCTGCCACTGCTCGCCAGCGGGGTCGCCCAGCGAGTTCAGCCGCACCAGGCCGCGCTCGGTTGCAACCAGCGAACCACCGACCAGGCAGCCCGTCGGTGCCAGCACAGAAGCCTGCGCGTTGCGGATCCCGTGGATGTTCCCCAGCGTCAGGGCGTCCTTCCACGACTCCTTGGCCGCGTCGAGGATGTTCTTCGGCGCGAGCGTGTCGATCTCCTCAGCGGCGTCCTTGTGCTTGGCGACAACGCGCAGCATGCCCTCGCGGTCGGCGGCGTAGCCCTCGAACGGGCCGACGACCTTCGCCAGCTCCGCCGACGTGCGGTACGCGTGGCCGGTCATCAGCGACGTGATCGCCGCGGCCCAGGCGCGACCCTCGTCGGAGTCGTATGCCAGGCCCTGGCTCATCAGCAGTCCGCCGAGGTTGGCGTAGCCCAACCCCAACTGGCGGTACTTGCGCGCGTTCTCGCCGATCGCCTCGGTCGGGTAGGAGCTGTTGCCGACGATGATCTCCTGCGCGGAGAAAACGATCTCCACCACACGGCGGAATGCCTCTACATCAAATACACCATCTGACTCGAATTTGCGTAGATTCAATGATGCAAGATTGCAGGCCGAATTATCCAGGTGCATATACTCACTACAGGGATTAGAACCATTAATTCTTCCTGCATTTGGCGTTGTGTGCCAATCATTAATGGTTGTGTCGTACTGCATGCCGGGGTCGGCGCACTGCCACGCGGCGTCGGCGATCTGGCGCATCAATTCGCCGGCCTTGATGGTCTTCACGACCTCGGCGGTGGTGATCGCCTTCAG
>WHTG01000022.1 GCA_009377835.1 Nitriliruptorales bacterium | reverse complement strand
GATCGTCGGCGATACCGAGCGCGTCGTCGACGACTTCGTGGCCGAGTACGGGGCGGGCCGCACCCCCAACCCCTGCATCCGCTGCAACGAGCGCGTCAAGTACGCGGCCCTGCTGGCCCGCGCCTGCGCGGTGGGATTCGACGCTCTCGCAACCGGCCATCACGTCCGCTTGCGTCGCGACGACCAGGACGTCTATCACCTGCACCGCGCGGCCGACCCTGGCAAGGACCAGACGTACGTCCTGTACATGGCGACGCAGGGACAGTTGCGCCACACGGTGTGGCCGGTCGGCGAGTACCGCAAGGCCCAGCTGCGCGACATGGCCCGCGACCGCGGGCTGATCACCGCCACCAAGCCGGACAGCCACGACGTCTGCTTCATCCCGTCCGGGGACCTCGGTGCCTTCCTGCGGCCGCGGTTGGGCCGGCACGCCGGTTCGTTCATCGGCCCCGACGGCAGCGTGGTCGGACGGCACGACGGGGCGTACCGCTTCACCGTCGGCCAGCGACGGGGTCTGGGCCTTGCCGGGTTCGACGAGCCGCTGTTCGTGACGGCGATCGACGGTGACGACGTCCACGTCGGTCCGCGTTCCGCTCTCGAAACGGAACAACTCGAGATGGCGCGGCCGTCCTGGGTCGCGGGCGTGGAACCTTCAGGAGAACTCGCGGCTCAGGTCCGCTACCGCGGCGAGCCTTTGCCGTGCCTGCTGGAGCAGCAGGGTGAAGATCGCTGGCAGGTCGCGTTCGTCCACGAGCGCCCGGTTGGTGTCGCGCCTGGCCAGGCTGTGGTGTTCTACCGGGGCGACGAGTGCCTGGGGGGTGGGACGATCGTATCCCGGCCGGCGGTGACCGCCGGCGGGCAACTCAGCGGCGGTCGAGTCGCCGGTTGAGCTGCGCCGCTCGCACCTCGTCGGGGCGGAGGTTGCGGCGCACCTTCACCGGCTGCGGCCGGTTCACGCTGTAGAGCCACACCATCGCCGTCAGCGCCAGGAGAAGGAGGAGCGTTGTTGCCATGGTCATCGCCTCGGTGTCGATCGGCGGCATGTGTGGACTACCGACATCGTTCTCGGCGGCTCGGCTGCTGAAACTTAGGATGTGGCGAATATGGCTGACGCCCAGACCCGACGGCGGGTCGAGACGCTGCGGGTCGAGATCGAGGCCCACAGGTACCGGTATTACGTCCTTTCGGACCCTTCTGTCACGGACGCCGAGTTCGACGTGCTCCTGCGAGAGTTGCAGGAACTCGAGGCGCAGCATCCCGAGCTTGACCATCCGGACAGTCCCACGCACAAGGTGGGGGCGCCACCGGCGGGGGCCTTCGGCGAGGTGCGGCACCGCCAGCCGATGCTGTCACTGGACAACGCCTTCTCGTTCGACGAACTCAAGCGGTGGGCGGAGCGCAACGAGCGGATGCTGGAGGGCGCGCGCATCCGATACACCTGCGAGCTGAAGATCGACGGCGTCGCGATCAGCGTGACGTACGTCAACGGGCGGTTCGAGCAGGCGGTGACGCGCGGCGACGGCCGCACCGGGGAGAACGTCACCAACAACGTGCGCACGATCGCGAACGTCCCGGATTACCTCGCTGTCGAGGATCCGCCGGCGCTGCTCGAGGCCAGGGGCGAGGTGTTCTTCCCGGTCGCCGAGTTCGAGCAGATGAACCAGGACCGCGAGGACGCGGGGGAGGCGCGTTTTGCCAATCCCCGCAACGCCGCCTCCGGTGCGTTGCGGCAGAAGGATCCGCAGAAGACCGCGAAACGTCCGCTGCGGCTGATCTGCCACGGGGCCGGCGCCGTCCAGGGCCTGGATGCGCGCACCCATGGCGCCTTCCTCGAATGGCTGGGCAGGGCAGAGCTGCCCGTCGCCGAGCAGACGCGGACATTCGACGCCCTCGACGAAATCCGGGACTTCATCGAGTACTGGAGAGCGCACCGCCACGATCCCATATACGAACTCGACGGCGTGGTTGTGAAAATCGACGACGTCGGCATGCAGCGGCGGCTGGGCAACACCAGTCACGGCCCGCGGTGGGCGATCGCGTTCAAGTATCCGCCGGAGGAGCAACAGACCAAGCTGATCGACATCTTCGTCAACGTCGGGCGAACCGGGAAGGTCACCCCGTTCGCCAGCTTCGAACCGGTGCTGGTCGCGGGGTCGACGTTGCAACTCGCGACCCTGCACAACGAGGACCAGGCGCGCATGAAGGACGTGCGGCCTGGCGACACGATCATCGTGCGCAAGGCCGGCGATGTGATCCCGGAGGTTGTGGGGCCGGTCCTGCCCCTCCGCCCGGAGGAGGTCGAGAAGGCAGGGCCGTGGCAGTTCCCGAAGACCTGCCCGTTCTGCGGTTCACCCATCGAGCGACTCGAAGGCGAGGCCGCCAGCTTCTGCACCAACATCGACTGCCCCAACCGCCTGCTGGAGTCCCTGGCGCATTTCGCCAGCCGCGGCGCGATGGACATCGAGGGCCTCGGCTACGAGACGGCCAAATTGCTGCGCGACACCGGACTAGTCGACAACCTCGCCGACATCTACCGGCTGACGGCGGCCGGTCTGCTCGCCCTGGAGGGTTTCGCCGAGCGCAAAGTCGAGATGCTGCTGTCGGGCATCGAAGCGTCCAAGCAACAGCCCCTGGAGCGGCTGCTCATAGCGTTGAACATTCGCATGATCGGCGGCACGGTCGCGCGGATCATCGCGCGGCACTTCGGGACGATGGATGCCATCCGCGCCGCGACGGTGGAGGACGTCGCGAACATCAGCGGCGTGGGGCCGACCCGCGCGGCAGCGTTGCGCAGCTTCCTGGACAACCCCAGCAGCCAGGGGCTGCTCGACGATCTCGCCTCGCTCGGGCTGCGGATGGACACCGAGACGACACGTGTCGGCGACGGGCTCGCCGGCTGGACCGTCGTCGTCACCGGCAACCTCGAAGGCTTCACCCGCGACGAGGCGAAGCAGGCGATCGAGGACCGCGGGGGAAAAGCGACAGGCAGTGTGTCGAAGAAGACCTCTGTCGTGGTCGTGGGCGCCGACCCCGGAACGGCCAAAATCACCAAGGCTGAGGAACTCGGCGTCGCCATGACGGACGAGAGCGGCTTCGTCAGACTCCTGGAGTCGGGCACTCTTTCGTAAGCGAACCTTCAGGCCCCACAGGTTGGCCGAGGACCGCGGACGGATTCGGGGTCCTGCTGATTTTCGGGATGGCCCTGCAAAGCGTCGTCCTGTCGGCGCTGCTCACCTTCGCCCGCACGCCGTGGTACGCGGGATATGCCACGACGACCCGGGCGTGGGGCCTGGAACCCCTGGCGGATCAGCAGCTGGCGGGCGTGATCATGTGGATCCCCGCCGGGGCGGTCTACGTCGTCGCCGGCCTGGCGTTGTTCACGTTGTGGCTGCGGTCCACCGAGCGCGAGGCGACGCGCTGACCGACGTTCAGGCGCGCGTTCAGCCGCCGAGCGCGACGACCGGCGGCTGAACCGGTACCGGGGCCGTGGGACGCGGTACCGTTTCCAGCGCCATCTGCCAAGCCTCACGGGAGCCTGAACTGGCGTGTCACTGAGCACCGACGATGTCCGCCACGTCGCGCGTCTCGCGCGTCTCGCCCTGACCGACGATGAGGTCGAGGCGCTGGGGGGGCAGCTGTCCAACATCCTGGCCTACGCCGAGAAGGTGGGGGAGGTGGCGGCCGAGGACGTGCCTCCGACGAGCCACCCGTATCCGCTGCGCAACGTGTACCGGACGGACGAGGCCCGTGCGTCGCTGCCCCCGGAAGACGCCATCTCGACCGCGCCGCAGGCAGAGGACGGCCGCTTCCACGTCCCACGGATCGTGGGCGAGGAGGCGTAGGTGGGCGAGCTGCTCGTCACGAAGACCGCAGCCGGGCTGCGCAACCTGCTCGATGCGGGCGACGTCTCCGCGGTGGAGGTGGCGCAGGCCCATCTGGATCACATCGAGGCCACGGACGACCAGCTGAAGGCGTTCCTGGTCGTCATGCGCGAGTCTGCCCTTACGAAGGCCCGCGAGGTCGACGCGCGGATCGCGGACGGAGCCGGCGCCGGGCTCCTCGCCGGCATCCCCGTCGCGCTGAAGGACATCTTCACCACCCGGGCCGTGCCCACCACCTGCGGGTCGAAGATTCTGGAGGGCTACCGCCCGCCCTATGACGCGACGGTGACCTCGCGCTTGGACGCCGCGGACGCGGTGCTGCTCGGCAAGACGAACATGGACGAGTTCGCCATGGGGTCGTCGGGCGAGAACTCGGCGTATCAGCTCACGACGAATCCCTGGGACCTCGAGCGCGTACCGGGCGGCTCGTCGTCCGGCTCTGGGGCGGCGGTGGCCGGGTTCCAGACACCGCTGGCCGTCGGGACCGACACGGGTGGATCGGTGCGCCAGCCTGCTGCATTCAGCGGGGTGGTGGGCGCCAAGCCGACGTACGGTCGCGTCAGCCGGTACGGGATGATCGCGTTCGCCTCATCGCTGGATCAGGCGAGCCCCTTCGCCCGCACCGTCACCGACGCGGCGTGGATGCTGGAGGCCATCGCCGGCCACGATCCCATGGACTCGACCTCGATCCCCGAGCCGTTTCCGAACCTGCGCGAAGGGCTGGAGGCCGGCGTCGGCGGTATGCGCATCGGAGTCGTGCGGGAGTTCTTCGAAAGCGAGGGGCTGGAGCCGGGTGTCCGCGACCGGACGCAGGAGGCCATCCAGCGCCTGTCGAAGCTTGGTGCCCAGATCGTCGAGGTCAGCCTCCCCCACGCCGTGTACGGCGTCAGCGCCTACTACCTCATCGCGCCGAGCGAGTGCTCGTCCAACCTCTCCCGCTTCGACGGCGTCCGCTACGGGCTGCGCGTCGACGCGGATTCCGCCGAGGAGATGATGGCCGCCACACGGGAAGCCGGCTTCGGCGCCGAGGTCAAGCGCCGCATCATGATCGGCACCTACGCGCTGTCCGCCGGCTACTACGACGCCTACTACGCGCAGGCCCAGCGTGTGCGCACCCTGATCCTGCGGGACTTCGCCGCCGCGTTCGAGCAGTGTGACGCCCTGATCAGCCCGACGGCACCGACCACCGCGTTCCGCTTCGGCGACAAGAGCGACGACCCGCTGGCGATGTACCTCAACGACATCTTCACGATTCCCGCCAGCCTGGCGGGGACGCCGGCGATGTCGCTGCCGGCAGGACTCGATGAGAAGGGTCTGCCGGTGGGTGTGCAGGTCATGGGGCCCGTGCTGGGCGAGCAGGTCATGTTCCGTGTCGCCCGTGCGTTGGAGGCGGAGATCGCGTTCGACCCGACGCCGCGGGGGCCCAACGCGCTGGAGCTCGGCTGACATGGTTCTGGAACAGGCGACCCACTACGAGGCGGTCATCGGCCTCGAGGTGCACGTCGAATTGAACACCAACACGAAGATGTTCTGCTCGTGCGCCATCGACTTCGGCGGCGAGCCGAACACGCGGACGTGTCCGGTGTGCCTGGGTCAGCCGGGCAGCCTGCCGGTCGTGAACGGCAAGGCGGTCGAGGCCGCGATCCGGCTCGGGCTCGCACTCGGGTGCGACATCACGCCGGTCAGCCAGTTCCACCGGAAGAATTACTTCTATCCGGACATGCCGAAGAACTACCAGATCAGCCAGTACGACGTGCCCATATGCCTCGGCGGCGCACTGACGGTGACCACCGGGGAAGGCGACCACCGCGTCGGAATCACCCGTGTGCACATGGAGGAGGACACCGGGAAGTCGCTGCACGTTGGAACCTCGGGACGGATCCACGGCGCCGAGTACAGCCTCGTCGACTACAACCGCGCGGGTATCCCGTTGCTGGAGATCGTCTCCGAACCCGACATCCGCACCGCCGCGCAGGCCCAGGCGTACCTGGCGGAACTGCGCGCCATCGTGCTTGCGCTGGGCATCAGCGACGCGCGACTGGAAGAAGGTTCCATGCGCTGCGACGCGAACGTCTCGCTGCGGCCCGTGGGGCATACCGTCTTCGGCACCCGTGCCGAGGTCAAGAACATGAACTCGATCCGTTCGCTCGGGCGCGCGATCGAGTACGAGATCGCGCGGCAGACGGACCTGCTCACCCACGGCCACAGGGTCGTGCAGGAGACCCGTCACTGGGACGAAGACGCCGGCCGCACGTCGACCCTGCGCACCAAGGAGACGACCGAGGACTACCGGTACTTCCCCGACCCGGACCTGGTACCGGTCGCGCCCGACGCCGGGTGGATCGAGAAGCTGCGGGCTGCGCTCCCGGAGTTGCCGGCCGCCAAGCGGCGGCGTCTCGTCGATGACGTCGGCGTGGGCCGTGAGCAGGCGGCGACGCTGGTGGCCATCGGGCTCGACGGCGTTCTGGAGGACGCCGTCGGCGCCGGCGCTGCGGCCGGCGAGGCGGCGAACTGGCTGACCAACGAGGTCGTCGCGTGGGGCAACGAGCAGGACCTCGAACCGAGCGCCGCGCCGTTGACAGGCGCCCGGCTGGCGGAACTCCTGGCGCTGGTCAGCGACGGAACCTTGTCGAAGAAGCTCGCCCGTCAGGTCCTCACCGGCGTCCTGGCCGGCGAGGGATCTCCACGCGAGGTCACCAAGGCACGGGGGCTGGAGCAGATCTCCGACTCCGATGCCATCGCCGCGGCGGTGGACGCCGCCATCGTGGCCGATCCCGCAGCGGCACAGAAGGTGCGTGACGGCAACGACAAGGCCATCGGCGCACTGGTCGGCGCAGTGATGCGCGAGACGCGCGGGCAGGCGAATCCGGGCCTGGTCAACCAGTTGTTGCGGGAGCGGCTGTTGTCATCGTGACGTCCGTGTCCGTCGACGCTCTCGAGACGGTGCGCAAGCCCGTCGACGAAATCCTTGCGGCGTTCCTCGACCGACGGGTTGCGGAACTCGAGGAGCTGGACCCGGGTCTGACCGCGGTCGGCAACGAGGTCGCCGACCTCGTTGCCACCGGCGGGAAGCACCTGCGGCCCGCGTTCGTGTACTGGGGCCACCGGGCGACCGGCGCCGCGCACGACGAGGCCGTGCTGTACCCGGCGGCGGCAGTGCAGCTGCTGCACACGTTCGCGCTGCTGCACGACGACGTGATGGACCGGTCGCCGGAGCGGCGCGGGCGCGCGAGCGCGTTCCAGTCGCTGGCGGACCTGCATCGGCGCCAGAACCTGGAAGGTGACGCGGCGTGGTTCGGCATCGGCGGCGCGATCCTCGCCGGGGATCTCGCCTTCGTCTGGGCCGACCAGATGTTCGACGCGACACCGGTAGGCGCCGAGGTGCTCAACCGCGCCCGCCGGGTGTTCACAACACTGCGCGTGGAGGTGATGGCGGGGCAGTACCTCGACATGCGCCTGGCGGGACTTCCGACAGCTACCCAGGACGACGCGTTGCGGGTCGCGCTGCTCAAGTCGGGGCGTTACACCGTAACGCGGCCGCTGCAGTTGGGTGCCGCGGTCGGCGGGGGCGATGGTGTCCTGGACGAGACGCTCCAGCGATACGGCGACGCCGTCGGCGTGGCGTTCCAGCTTCGCGACGACATCCTCGGGATGTTCGGCGATCCCGAGTCGACCGGCAAGGGCGATCTGGACGACCTGCGCGAGGGGAAGCGCACCGTTTTGGTGCTCAAGACGTTGCAGCGCGCGACGGCGCCGCAGCGCGATGCACTGCAGCAGGTGCTGGGCAGCCGGGGCCTCGGCGACGCGGACGCCGACCGGGTGCGCGGCATCGTCGAGGAGTCCGGCGCCCTGGCTGAGGTGGAGGCGCTGATCGCACGGCAACGCGCCGCTGCCGAGACGGCGCTGCAGGAGATCCGCGGCGACGCGCGCGGTCCCCTGACCGACCTTGCGGACCTCGCCGCGTTCCGCGCCGTCTAGTCAGCGCCTCGCCGCTATCGGACGCGGACCCCTGCAATTCGCGGATCTGCCGGGCCCTTCAGAGGTGCAGTGGGCTTAGCGCCCCAGGGCCTTGCGGATCGACGCGGCGATCCCGTGTCCGTCGAGTCCCAGTTCGGCGTGGATCCGCGCAGGCTTGGCCTGCGGGATATAGCCGTCCGGTGTCCCCAACGTCAGCACGGGGGGCGACAGGCGAGTCTCCTGGAGGTCGGCGATCGCGTCGGAGATCGTGGAGCCGGCGCCGCCGACACGGACGCCGTCCTCGACGGTGACGACCAGGGGCGCCGCCGCGGCCGCTCGGAGCATCTCGACGTCGAGCGGCTTGATCACCCGGACGTCCCATACCGCCGCGGCGACCCCGACACTCTCCAGTTCCTCGGCGGCCTGCTCGGCGGCCTCGACGAGCTTGCCCACCCCCAGAATGCACACGTCGGCGCCGTCGCGGATCCTCCGGGAGCGCAACCCCGCGCCGACCGCCCCGGCGGCGGTCTGCCGGGCGGCACCCTTGGGGAACCGCACCACCGCGGGTCCGGGGAGTGCGACGGCGTCGATCAGCATCCGCTCCAGTTCGCCCGCCGACGACGGCGCGAAGACCGTCATGCCCGGAATGCGAAGACACAGCGCGATGTCGAGCACACCATGGTGCGAGGCGCCGTCGTCGCCGGTGATGCCCGCGCGGTCCAACGCGAACGTGACGTTCTGCCCGTGCAGGCCGACGTCGAGATTCGCCTGGTCGAACGCGCGCGAGAAAAAAGTCGAGTAGAGGGCCACGACGGGGCGCAGCCCACCCATGGCCATGCCTGCCGCGGCGGTCACGGCGTGCTGCTCGGCGATGCCGACGTCGATCACGCGGCCGGGATTGCGCTCCTGCACGGGGAGCAGCCCCGTCGATCCAGGCATGGCCGCGGTGATCGCGAGGACGTCGGAATGCTCGTCGGTCAGCGTCACCATCGTGTCGCTGAAGACCTGTGTGTAGGTGAGGGCGCCCCCACCGTTGGGCTGGCCGGTTTCCGGGTCGAACGAAGAGATGTCGTGCAGGCACTTCTCGACGTCCATCTCCGCCGGCGCGTAGCCCCGGCCCTTCTGTGTGCGTACGTGCACCACGATCGGCCCGTCGTACTCCGCCGCGTTGCGCAGCGCGTGCTCCAACTTGCCGATGTCGTGCCCGTCGATCGGCCCGGTGTAGCGCACGCCCAGCGACTCGAAGAACGTGGGCGGTTCGAGCATCTGGCGAAAGGCCGCCTTCACGCCCTGCCAGGACGACAGCGCCAGCCCGCCCACGCCCGGAAGCTCCCGTGTCCACCCCTCGATGCGCCGGCGCGTCGACACCCACGACGGGCTCAGCCGGAGCATCGTGAGGTTCTCGGACAGGCGCGACACCGTGGGGGCGTAGGACCGGCCGTTGTCGTTGAGGATGATCAGCACCCGCCGCCCGCTGTGGCCCAGGTTGTTCAGCGCCTCGTACGCCATGCCGCCCGTCATCGCACCGTCACCGACGATCGCGACGACCCGCCGGTCCTCGCCGCGCTCGTCGAAGGCGCTCGCCAGGCCGTGGGCGTAGGACAGGATGGTCGAGGCGTGGCTGTTCTCGACCCAGTCGTGCTCCGACTCCTGCCGTGACGGGTATCCGGACAGCCCGTCGGCCTGACGCAGCGTCTCGAAGCCGTCCTTGCGGCCGGTGAGGATCTTGTGCACATACGCCTGGTGGCCGGTGTCCCACAGAATCGGGTCCCTGGGCGAGTCGAACACCCGGTGGACCGCGAGTGTCAACTCGACTGCTCCGAGGTTGGATCCCAGGTGACCGCCGCCGCGTGCCACGGCCTCCACGATGAAGGTGCGGATCTCATCGGCAAGCGCCCGCAGCTCCGCGCGTCCGAGACCCTTCAAGTCGCTGGGCGACGAGATGGTGTCCAGGAACATGCAGGGGCCTCCAGCGACTTCAGTGTCCGCCACCACGCTATCGGGTGGCGGAGCTTCCCGCCCATCGGCCGGACGGGCGTGCGAGCATCGTCGGCATGAGCGGCGAACTCTCCAGCCGGAAAGCCCAGCATCTGCGTCTGACGCTGGAGGGCGATGTCGGCTTCGCGACCCTGACGACGGGACTCGACGACGTCCGTGTGATGCCGCGGGCCCTGCCGGAGCGCGACCTCGAGGACGTCGACTTGTCGGTCCAGCGGTGGGGCCGCCGGCTGGCCGCGCCCCTGCTGATCTCGTGCATGACCGGCGGGACATCACAGGCGGGCGCGGTGAACGCCGCACTGGCCGTTGCCGCGCAGCAGCACCGGGTTGGGCTCGGCCTGGGATCGGGACGGGTGCTCCTGGAGGACTCGTCGGCTGCTGGATTCGCGGTCCGCGATCTGGCGCCCGACGCGCTGGTGCTCGCCAACCTCGGGGCCGTCCAGTTGCACCAGTACCGGGCCGAGGACTGCCGGCGGCTGGTCGAGCTGTGTCAGGCGGACGGCCTGGTCCTCCACCTCAACGCCGTGCAGGAGGCGGTCCAGCCGGGGGGTGACACCGCCTACGCGGGACTCCTCGAGCGCATCGCCGGGGTGTGCGAGCGGCTGGACGTGCCGGTGATCGTGAAGGAGGTCGGCTTCGGACTGTCGCCCGACGACGTCGCCGCGCTGGCTTCAGCGGGGGTCGCGGGCGTCGACGTCGCCGGTGCCGGCGGGACGAACTGGGCGGCGGTCGAGGGGTTGCGTGACCCCGCCGCCGGCGGCGTCGCCGCGGCCTTCCGGGACTGGGGACTGCCGACCGCGGATGCGGTCGCCGCCGCCCGAGAAGCGCTGGACGGCCTGGCCGCCGCCGACCTCGTCCTGATCGGATCGGGGGGGCTGCGTCACGGTGTCGACGCGCTGAAGGTGCTGTGCCTGGGGGCCGACATCGCCGGCATCGCCCGCGGTTTCCTGGCCGCCGCGGCCGAGGGGACCGACGCTGCGACCGCGGCGGTGGGCGCGGTCTGCAGGCAGTTGCGCATCGCCGCCTGGGCCGCCGGTGCCGCCACCCCGGCCGACCTGACCTCCGCCCTCCTCCAGTAAGCCCAGCATGGGGCGGCCCCCGACCTCCCTCCCGACCTCAGGCGCAACAAAAGAGACACCGTCTGCGGGGGGAGGGGGCGGGAACCCACCCCCCGCATGGTGCCTCGAAGTGGTTCCATTCTGCCTCGTCACAGCGGCGCTCAATCCACTCCATGCGAAAAATTTGTGGCCACGCGGACAGGACGGGCGCTTGCCGGCGGTTGACAGGGCCGCTGCGGCCCCCGCACACTGGCCGCTCGCCGAGGTCGAGGAGGTGTCACGTGGCGCAGAACCGGATTGCCACTGGTCGCGTCCTGCGCGGCATCGGCGTACCTTCGCGCCTGCTCTGACCGCCCCGGCGGCCCACAGCAGGCGCTGACCTCTCGGCCGGACCCGGCGGGAGGTCTTTTCGTTTCAGGAAGGCAGCGGTAATGGAAATGACCGGCGCACAGGCCGTCATCAAGTCCCTCGAAAACGAAGGTGTCGACGTCGTCTTCGGCCACCCCGGCGGAGCGATCCTGCCGGCGTACGACCCGATGCTGGCCAGCCCGATTCGACACATTCTCGCCCGCCACGAGCAGGGTGCGGGTCACATGGCCGAGGGATACGCCCACGCCACGGGTCGCGTCGGCGTGGCGATCGCGACCTCCGGCCCCGGCGGCACGAACCTCGTGACGGCACTCGCCGACGCGCACATGGACTCCGTGCCAATCGTTGCGATCACGGGCCAGGTACCCACCGTCGCGGTCGGCGGTGACGCCTTCCAGGAGGCGGACATCACCGGCATCACCCTGCCGGTCACCAAGCACAACGAGATGGTTATCGACCCCGAGAGGATCGGCGCCGCGATCAAGGAGGCCTTCCACATCGCGTCGACGGGGCGGCCCGGCCCCGTGCTCATCGACATTCCCAAGGACGTGCTCAACGCCCGGTTCTCGTTCGAGTATCCGGACCGGTTGAAGCTGCCGGGGTACAAGCCCACCATCCGCGGCCACGGGAAGATGGTCCGGGAGGCGGCCCGCGAGATCCTCGCCGCGCGCCGCCCCGTGGTCTACGCCGGTGGGGGGATCATCCGGGCAGGCGCCGCCGAGGCGTTGCGCCGGTTGGCCGAGTTGGTGGACCTGCCGGTGGTCACCACGCTCATGGCCCGCGGCGCCTTCCCCGACAGTCACGCCAATCACCTGGGGATGCCTGGTATGCACGGCCACTGGACCGCAATCACTGCGCTGCAGCGGGCCGACCTGCTGATCGCGCTCGGATCGCGTTTCGACGACCGCGTCACCGGCAACCTCGCAACCTTCGCGCCCGGCGCACGGGTCATCCACGTGGACATCGACCCCGCCGAGATCGGCAAGAACCGTGCCGTGGACGTTCCCATCGTGGGCGACTGCAAGGTCGTGATCGAGCAGATCGTCGCGGCGCTGGACGATCTGCTCGGCCGGGGCGAGGTCGGCCAGGACCGCAGCGGCTGGTGGGAGACCCTGCGCGGCTGGCGCGACGCCCACCCGCTGCGTGCCGAGCAGCCCGCCGACGGACCCCTCAAGCCGCAAACGGTCGTGCGCGCGATAGGCGAGCGCCTGGCCGGCGACGGGATCGTGGTCACCGGCGTCGGACAGCACCAGATGTGGGCGGCGCAGCACATCGGCTACGAGAAGCCCAGGTCGTGGATCAATTCGGGGGGCCTCGGGACGATGGGGTTCTGCGTACCGGCTGCTATCGGGGCGAAGGTAGGGCGGCCCGACCAGACGGTCGTTGCGATCGACGGCGACGGGTCGTTTCAGATGACGCTGCAGGAACTCGCGACCGCCAAGTCCGAGAACGTGCCGGTCGTGTTCTGCGTGGTGAACAACGGATCCCTCGGCATGGTGCGGCAGTGGCAGGAGTTGTTCTACGGCGGCCGCTGGTCTGCGATCGATCTCGGCGTCGATGTGCCGGACCTGGTCAAGCTCGCCGACGCCTACGGGTGCCCAGGCTTCCGCTGCGACCGGCCTGAGGACGTCGACTCGACGCTCGAGAAGGCGCTCGGCGTCGGTGACACCCCGGTCATTGTCGACTTCCGTGTCGACCCGACCGAGAAGGTGTTCCCGATGGTGCCCGCAGGTGCGAGCAACGACGAGATCATCGAGTCGGCCGAGGAGTGGTACGCCAAGGCTGCGGCCGGCGCCACGGGCGGCGCCGGCGAACCAGGTGGGGCGGCTGCGCTGCCCGACCACATGCGCGAAGGGAACGTCGTCTGATGGCGAATCACACGCTTTCGGTGCTGGTGGAGAACAAGCCGGGTGTCCTCGCCCGGGTGGCCGGCCTGTTCAGCCGCAGGGGGTTCAACATCGAGTCGCTCGCGGTCGGGCCCACCGAGGTCGAGGAGGTGTCGCGCATGACGATCGTGGTCGACGCGGCCGACACCGCGCTGGAGCAGGTCACCAAGCAGCTCAACAAGCTGATCCATGTGCTGAAGATCGTCGAGCTGGACCGCGACATCGCCGTCGAGCGCGAGCTGCAGATGGTCAAGGTGTCCGCTGACGGGCGGACACGTTCGGAGATCATCGAGATCGCCGACGTGTTCCGGTCCAAGGTCGTCGACGTCGACAGTGACGCGCTGACCATCGAGGCGACGGGATCACCCGAGAAGCTCGCCGCGATGGTGCGCCTGCTGGCGCCCTACGGCATCCGCGAACTGGTGCGCTCCGGGATGATCGCCGTCGGCCGTGGCAGCAAGAGCATCACAGAAGGGCGCGCGCTGCGGCTGGAACGGTCGGCCTGAGCGTCGTTCGGGGTCATCGCCGCGCTGGGGCTCGCCTCAACAACCCGCCGATGCCGGGACATATATTCATGCCGATGGACGCCGTCGGCGGGCGAGCACGGCGGAGCCCCCGCATTGGCTCGACGCAGGCTCGACGGGAGAGGGGAGCTTGCGTGGCGACTTCAAGGGGGAGCGCGCCTGATGCAGACGGACATCGCCGCCGAGCTGCAAGTCAGCACCACACCGGTCCGCGAGGCGCTGTTCAGCCGCCCCGACGTCCGTGCCCGCAACGAGGCATCCATCCCGCTTGGTCGCATGGCTCAGCCTGAGGACATGGTCGGTGCGGTGGCGTTTCTGGCATCGGAAGATGCGGCGTACGTGACCGGTGCGACCATCTTCGTCGACGGCGGCTACACCATCGTCTGAGGAAAGCCTCGTGGCCGGGGGCCGGGTACGCCGCCGTTGGCCACTAGGCTTTCCGCATGCAACATCCGGTAAAGGAGCTGCTGGCCCGGGACGGGCCCTCGTTCTCGTTCGAGTTCTTCCCGCCGAAGACCGACGACGGCGAGCGTCTGTTGTGGACGGCGATCCGCGAGCTCGAGCCACTGCAGCCCACGTTCGTAGACGTCACGTACGGCGCGGGGGGCGGCACGCGCGACCGCACGCTGTCGGTCGTCAAGCGGATCGCGGCGGAGACCTCGCTCACCGTCGTGGCCCACCTGACGTGCGTCGCCGCCACAGTCGAAGACTTGCAGGCGACCATCGCCGACTTCGCGGATGCCGGAATTCGCAACGTTCTTGCCCTGCGAGGTGACATGCCGGGGGGGCCGCAGGCGACCTGGGAGGCCACTCGCGGTGGCCTGGCGCATGCCGACGAACTCGTCCGGTTGTTGCACGGCGAAGGCGATTTCTGCGTCGGTGTTGCGGCCTTTCCGGAGGGGCATCCCGAATCCCCGGACCGGGAGACGGATGCGAAATACCTGGCGGCGAAGTGCGCCGCGGGGGCGGACTTCGCGATAACGCAGTTCTTCTTCTCGGCGGCAGACTACCTCGAGCTGCTCGACCGAGTTGCGGATCTCGGCTGTGACGTCCCCGTCATCCCGGGGGTCATGCCGGTGACGAACGTGTCGCAGATTCAGCGCATGGCCGCAATGTCCGGCGCTGAGTTCCCGCAGTGGCTCGCCGACCGGCTGCAGGACGTCGCCGACGACCCGCAGGCGGTGCGAGCCGTCGGCGTAGAGGTGGCCGCGGCGCTGTGCGAGGAGCTGCTCGCGGGGGGTGCCCCGGGCATCCACTTCTACACATTGAACCGCTCGACGGCGACCCGCGAAATCTACGCGCAGTTGAAGTCGGTCCAGCGGTAGCGGCATTGGCCGTGGCTGTCAGGCGACCATAGAGTGAGGGGCCGCCGACCGGAGGAATCGCGGGAATGAAGGTCCTTGTCGCCGACCAGCTGTCCGACGCAGGCGTGGCTGCCCTGTCGGAGCACTTCGACGTCGATGTCCGCATGGGCCTGACCAAGAACGAGCTCGTCAGCGCCATCGCCGACTACCACGGCGTGGTCGTGCGGTCGGCGACGACGATCGACGCGGACGTGATCGCGGCGGGCTCCAAGCTCAAAGTGATCGCACGCGCCGGTATCGGACTTGACAATGTTGACGTGAGGGCAGCCACGGAGCGCGGCGTCATCGTGTGCAACGCGCCGCAGAGCAACGTGATCAGTGCGGCCGAACACACGGTGGCGCTGCTGCTCTCGCTGGCCCGCAACATCCCGCCGGCGGATCGCAGCCTGCGCGACGGTGAGTGGAAGCGCAGCGCGTTTCAGGGCATGGAACTGCACGGCAAGATCCTGGGCGTGCTCGGTCTCGGCCGCGTCGGGACCCTCGTGGCGCAGCGCTGCAGCGCGTTCGGCATGCGGTTGGTCGCGTACGACCCGTACGTGTCGGGCGAGCGAGCCGCGCAGATGGGTGTCGAGCTTGTTCCCAGCGTGCCCCAGCTGTGTGCGGTCGCGGACGTCCTCACCGTGCACCTGCCGAAGACGCCCGAGACGGTCGGCATCGTCGGGCTGGACGAGCTGCGGTCGATGAAGCCGACGGCGCGCATCGTCAACACCGCTCGTGGGGGCATCGTCGACGAGGACGCACTGTTCACCGCGCTGGCGGAGGACTGGATCGCGGGCGCCGCACTGGACGTCTTCACGGTCGAGCCGATGACCGACTCGAAGCTGTTCACCCTCGACAACGTGGTGGTCACGCCGCATCTCGGCGCGTCGACTTCCGAGGCGCAGGACAAGGCCGGCACGATGGTCGCCGAGTCGGTGGTTCTGGCCCTGAGCGGTGAGTTCGTCCCGTCAGCGGTCAACGTTGCGATCGGCGCGGGTGTACCCGAGGCGGTGAAACCGTTCATGCCGCTTGCCGAGAAGCTGGGACGCCTGCTCACCGCGCTGCATTCCGGCCAGGCCTCCGTTGCCGAGGTCACCGTGGAGTACGTCGGCAAGATCGCCGACGAGGACGACCGGGCCGTCACCCTGTCTGCCGTGAAGGGGCTGCTCGTCGACGTGGTCCACGAGCCGGTGACGTTTGTCAACGCGCCGCTGTTGGCCGAGGAGCGCGGACTGAACGTGATGACCCGCACGTCCTCGGCCTCGCACGACTATGTGTCGCTGGTGCGCATCGAGGCAGGTGACATCGCGGTCGCCGGGACGTTGGTCGGGCCCTCCAACCGCGAACGGCTGGTGGAGGTGTGGGGGTTCGACGTCGACATGGAACCCAGCGACCATATGGTGTTCTTCCGGTATTGGGACAGGCCGGGCGTGGTCGGGCTGATCGGCGGGCGGCTGGGGGAGGCAAAGGTGAACATCGCAACCATGCAGGTAGCCCGTCGCGAGGCGGGTGGAGAGGCTCTGATCGCGATGGCTGTCGACACCGCCATCCCCGGCAGTGTGGTCGAGGAGATCGCAGAGCTGATCGGTGCGAATGACGCGCGCGCACTGGATCTGGCATGACGGCGGTGACCGGAACACGGACGCTGAAGGTCGCGGTGGGCCCGAAGGGCACGCGTGACTGGGTTCGCGACGCGGTCCTGGCCGCCGGCGCTGACATCGTCGACCCGGACCAGGCCGAGGCGCTGGTGTGGACTGACGACGCGCACGGCTCGGCGGACCAGCCGGGGCCTGTTGCGCTCCGCGAGCTGCTCGACGGCAACGTCGGCATCAAGTGGGTGCAGCTGCCGTGGGCCGGTGTTGAGCCGTACGCGGAGGCCGGTGTGTTCGACACCGAGCATGTATGGACGTGCGGCAAGGGGGTCTACGCGCGCCCGGTCGCCGAGCACGCGCTGGCGCTGGCGCTGGCGGGGATGCGCGAGCTGAAACGGTACGCGACCGTCCGCGACTGGACCGACCAGTCGGGCATCAGCCTTGTCGGCGGCCGAGTGACAATCTTCGGCGGCGGCGGGATCGCCACGGAACTGATCAAGCTGCTGCGACCGCTCGACTGCGAGATCACGGTGGTTCGGCGTCGGCCGGAACCGATGGAGGGTGTGAAGCGTGTTCTGGAGTACGAGACGCGCTTCGACGCGATGCGCGGCGCGGATCTCGTCGTTGTGGCGTGCGCGCTGACGCCCGAGACGCAGGGACTGATCTCGTCGGTGGAACTGGAATTGATGGAGCCGCACGCGTGGGTGGTCAACGTGGCTCGTGGGCCCCACGTCATAACCGAGGACCTGGTCCTCGCCCTGCGCGAGGACATCATCGGCGGAGCCGCGCTGGACGTCACGGATCCGGAGCCACTGCCCAGCGGCCACCCGCTGTGGGAGCTTCCGAACTGCCTGATCACCCCGCACACCGCGAACACGGAGGACATGGCGGTACCGCTGCTCTCGCAGCGCATCACCGAGAACATCCGCCGCTACGGCGCCGGCGAGGACCTGCTCGGTTACGTGGACCCGCAGCTGGGCTACTGACGCGCCGGCGCCTGGCCGTTCGGCCGTTTGAAAGGGGTTTGCGGCCCTTCGAACGGGCCGGGGATGCAGATCGCGGCGCGCCGGGGGGTATAGGCCCACCATGGGGGTCATGCGAGGACGACGTGGCACGGCAATGATCGCCGCGGCCGCCGCGGCGATGACAGCCCTGTCGGTCTGGAGCGCGACTGCGGCGGCCGCCGTGGAGCAGGCGCAGTCGCGGCGCGCCGGCCACACCTCGTTCCTGGAGGTCCGCGGCGACACCCCGCCGTGGCACCGTGTGGTGACGTACGTCCTCCGCGCGGACGACACCGCCGCCGCCGAACTGGGGGCCTTCGCCGACGTCGCGGACCAGACGCTGAACGACCCCCGCGGTTGGGGATCCGGGGGTGCGATCGATTTCGTGCGGGTGCGACATGGCGGCGAGTTCCGCCTGTGGCTGGCGTCGCGGAGGACTGTCGCGGCCGCGCACGTCAGCTGCAGCCCGGAGTACAGCTGCCGCGTCGGCAAGGACGTGCTCATCAACGCGGCACGCTGGCGTGATGGGGCGGCGACGTTCCGCGGCCACCCGCTGGACGACTACCGGCAGTACGTCATCAACCACGAGGTCGGACACTGGCTGGGTCTGAAGCATCAGGAATGCCCAGGCAAGGGCGGGCCCGCGCCGGTGATGCAGCAGCAGACGATCCGGCTCGACGGCTGCGAGCCGCGCGTCTGGCCGCTGCACCGCGAGATCCGCGTCGCCCGCCCCGCCCTGCAAGCTGGTTGACAACTCGCTGCCGGCGCGGGGTGGTTGATATCCGGCTCGGAGAGCCAGTCGGATATCAACCAACTCGGCGCGGAATGCAGGCTACGGCGCGATGACCCGTTCGCCGGTGCCGCCCCCCGACGGCGCGGCGACTCGGTTCTCCAACCCGGGCAGCGGCACACGGTAGGCACACAGGTCGCAGTTCATCCGCGCGTCGCCGGCCAGGGCCTCGGCGTAGCGGTCGAGCACCACGTCCGCAATCAAAGGATCGGGCCCGAAGCGTCCCGCGTCGACGACCGTCAGGCCGGTGTCGCCCGCGATCTGGGCGGCGGCGGAGGCGACGCGCTGCTCGAGCAGCCCCGCCAGCAGGGACCAGCTGAAGACGACGGCTCGGGTGGCGCCGGCGGCGGACACGCGACGCAGCACGGTGTCGATGCGCGGCCACGTGACACCGGCGAACGCGCACTCGACCCAACGGTGGCCCGTGGTCTCGCCGAGAAAACGCGCCCCCTTCGCCAGGTCGCTGTTGGCGTCCGGATCGGAGGAACCCGACGCTGCCACGACCAGAACCTCCTGGTCACGGCCGGCCGGATCACTGACTGCGTCGACGCGCGCCCGCGCGAGCGCGAACAGCCCGTGGTGAAGCCCCAGGACCCGGCCGTGGGCCACCATCAGATCCGGATGGTCCTGACGCGCCGCTGCGACGGCGTTGGGCACGTCGGTCTTTGCGTGGTAGGCGCCGAGGTTGAGAAACGGGACGGTCACGATCCGCGTGACGCCCTCGGCGATCAGCCCCGCAACGGCCTCGTCCACGCTTGGTGCGGCGAAGTCTTCCAGCCACGAGTTCGCGACGGGAGCGGCGTGACGCGCGCGCAGGATCGACAGCAACGTCGCCATCTCCTCCGCGCCACGCGGGTCCCGGGTGCCGTGGGCGATGGTCAGTAGGGCGGGAAGCGCGGTCATGGGACCATCCTGCCGCGTCCAGGCCCCAGGGACGGCTCGTTCCTCCGTCGTTTCTGCCCGCCATGCCGTCGCCGGCGACACGATGGCGGCGGGACGGACGTGTGACACTTCTCGGCAGGCGGCCGGTCTTGCCGTCACACGTTGCGCCGGAATACCCTGGGCGCCACCCCCTCCGGGTCTCTGCCTCGCCGTGATCCGGCGGGCCGGAGTCGGGTCGAGGGGAACGTTCAGGTTGCATCCAGCGTCACGTTCGTGCCGACCGCGCGACGTTGACGTAGGCGCGAGACTGCTGTGCAACACCGACTGCTGTGCGACACCCATGACGAACGGCCGGCGGAGACCCCGCAGGCCATGACAAGGGAGCAACCGATGAGCGCTGCGAGCAACCCGCCGCAGTCAGTGCCCGGTCCCGTGGACCCGAACACACTGCTCCCGCCGGACGAGCCCGTCCAGTTGCTGGACGACCAGGGGACGCTGCATGAGGTCGAGGGCTTCCCCCTGGATCTGAAGGACGAGGACTTCCGCAACCTCTACCGCTACATGGTGCTCGCGCGCCGCGTCGACAAGCAGGCGATCAACCTGCAGCGCCAGGGGCAGCTGGGTGTCTACGCCTCGCTGCTCGGTCAGGAGGCGGCACAGATCGGCGGCGCCTACGCGTTGGACGAGCAGGACTGGGTCTTCCCGTCGTACCGGGAGATGGGCGCCGCACTTGTGCGCGGCGTCGACCCCGGCAAGGTGCTCCACCTCTTCCGTGGGACGTGGCTGTCCAACCACGACCCGATGGCCACGCACTTCGGGTTGCTCTCGATCCCGATCGGCACCCAGGCGCTGCACGCCGCGGGGTTCGCGATGGGTGCGAAGTTCGACGGCAAGGACCTCGTAGTCATGACCTACTTCGGCGACGGCGCAACGTCCGAGGGCGACCCGCACGAGGCGATGAACTTCGCCGCCGTCTACGACGCGCCGTGCATCTTCTTCGTCCAGAACAACCAGTACGCGATCAGCGTGCCCCTGAGCAAACAGACGAGGGCGCCGACGATCGCGCACAAAGCCGTCGGGTACGGCATGCCCGGCTTCCGCTGCGACGGCAACGACGTCCTCGCAACCTATGCCGTCGCGCGGCAGGCGGTTGACCGCGCGCGCAGAGGTGAGGGTCCCAGCCTCATCGAGGCGCTGACGTATCGCATGGAGGCGCACACGACGGCGGACGACCCGACCCGGTACCGCACCCCTGAGGAACTCGAGGAGTGGAAGCGGCGCGACCCGATCGCGCGCTTCGAGACCTTCCTGGAGGCGGAAGGACTGCTCGACGACGACTTCCGCGCGCAGATCGACGAGGAGGCCAGGGGCTACGCGGCACGTATGCGTGAGGAGATCTACGACGCGCCGCACGGGGACCCGATGGAGTTGTTCGAACACGTCTACGTGGATCCACCAGCGTCGTACGAGGAGCAGAAGGCCATGCTGCGCCGCGAGATCGCCTCGAACCAGGAAGGCGGCAGCTGATGATGTCCTCAGGCAGCGCAGCGGTAGGACGTCTGGTCCAGTCCTCAGGCAGCGCAGCGGTAGGACGTCTGGTCCCGTCCTCAGGCAGCGCAGCGTTCGGACGCATGTAATGGCGATCACGATGGCCCAGGCGCTGAACACCGCGTTGCACGACGCGATGGCCGAAGACGACCGGGTGGTCATGTTCGGGGAGGACGTCGGCACGCTCGGCGGCGTGTTCCGGATCACGGACAAGTTGCAGGAGCGCTTCGGCGACAAGCGCTGCTTCGACACCCCGTTGGCGGAGTCTGCCATCGTGGGGTCGGCGGTCGGCATGGCGCTGTACGGGTACAAGCCGGTCGTCGAGATGCAGTTCGACGGTTTCACCTACCCGGCGTTCGAGCAGATCGTCAGCCACGTGGCAAAGATGCGGAACCGGTCGCGCGGCAAAGTGACACTGCCGATCACGATCCGGATCCCGTTCGGCGGAGGCATCGGTGCCGTCGAGCACCACTCCGAGAGCCCGGAGAACTTCTTCGCGCACGTCGCCGGCCTGAAGGTCGTGACGCCAGGCACCCCCTCCGACGGCTACTCGTTACTGCGCGAGTCGATCACTGCGCCGGACCCGGTGATCTTCTTCGAGCCGAAGCGCCGTTACTGGCTCAAAGAGGACGCAGACCTGCCCACCCAGACCGAGCCCATCGGGCGTGCGGTGGTCCGGCGTGAGGGCACGACCGCGACGTTGTTCGCGTACGGTCCGATGGTGAAGACGTGCGTGGAGGCGGCAAGCGCGGCGGAGGACGAGGGCTGGGATCTGGAGGTCGTCGATCTGCGCTCGCTCAACCCATTCGACGCGGCGACGGTTGTCGACAGCGTCCGCAAGACCGGTCATGCGGTGGTCGTCCACGAGGCGCAGGTGTTCTCGGGCTTCGGCGCAGAGCTGGCCGCCCAGGTCGCCGAGCGGGCCTTCTATCACCTCGAGGCGCCCGTGCTGCGCGTCGGTGGTTTCGACATCCCGTACCCCGCGGCGAAGCTGGAGGAGTTCTTCTTGCCAGACGTCGACCGCATCCTTGACGCCGTCGAGCGCAGTCTTGCGTTCTGATGGTCGCTACCGCTTCGCTGCTTGAGCGACTGTTCTGATGGTCGCTACCGCTTCGCTGCTTGAGCGACAGGGTTTCTAACCATGGCGAACGCAAAGGACTTTCTGCTTCCGGATCTCGGTGAGGGTCTGACCGAGGGCGAGATCGTCTCGTGGCTGGTCGCCGTGGGCGACAGTGTCGAGGTCGACCAACCCGTCGCGGAGGTGGAGACCGCCAAGGCAGTCGTCGAGGTGCCGTCACCATTCGCCGGCACGGTTCTCGCGCTGCACGGTGAACCTGGGCAGGAGGTCGAGGTCGGCAAGCCGCTCGTCACGATCGACCTCGACGGTCGGCCCGCCCCCGACGCGGGTGCCGCCGAGGCGGAACCCACTGACGCCGCCACGCGACCCGGCGGGACGATCGGTGGTTCGTCAGAGGACGCCGAGGTTGCCGACATGGTGCCGCAGCCGACCGAAGAGGCGGACGACTCCGGGTCGGGCAACGTGCTCGTCGGCTACGGGACCGGCGGTGGCCGTAGCAAGCGCCGCCGTGGTGGGGAGGCCGTCACGGCGCCGGCGGCCGGTGCGCCGCCTGCCGCACCGCAGCGCCCGGCCCCGCGCGCAGCGCCCCGGTCCGGTAGCACCCTTCGGACAGGGCGCCCGCTGGCCAAACCGCCGGTCCGCAAGCTGGCAAAAGACAAGGGCGTCGACCTCGCGATGGTGGCGGGGTCCGGCCCCGACGGAATCATCACCCGCGACGACATCGAGCAGTTCCTCACACGCTCCCCGGGCGGCAACGGAGAGGCCGCGCCGGCAACCGTGCCCCCCTCGGAGGACTACCAGCAACTGTTGGCATCAGAGGTGCCGGCCTCGGGCGCGCCGCCGTTCGAGGCGCCGGGCGCGGATCTCGTCACCCGCATCCCGGTCAAGGGCGTCCGCAAGGCCGTCGCCCGGCAGATGACGATCTCGCGTCAGCAGATTCCGGAAGCCACCACCTGGGTCGACGTCGACGCCACCGAACTGTGGGCGCTGCGACAGGATCTCATCGCGTCACAGTCCGAGGTCAAGGTCAGCCCCCTGGCGATCATCATGCGCGCCTGTGTCGCCGGGCTGCGTGACTTCCCTGAGGTAAACGCGCGCCTGGACACCGAGACGAACGAGATCGTGCTCCAACACTTCGTCAACCTCGGATTCGCCGCGCAGACGGACAGCGGGCTGATGGTCCCGGTGATCAAGCGCGCCGACCAGCTTTCCACCCTCGGCATCGCCAGCGAGCTGAACCGGCTGGCGACCGCGGCGCGTGACCGCAGCGTCAAGCCCGACGAGATGACTGGCGGCACGTTCACGCTGTCGAACTACGGCACGTTCGGCGTCGACGGTGGCAGCGCCGTGATCAACTGGCCAGAGGCGGCGATTCTCGGCGTCGGTCGGATCATCGATCGCCCGTGGGTGGTCGACGGGACGATCCAGGTCCGCAAGGTCCAGCAGCTGTCGATCGCCTTCGACCATCGCATCTGCGACGGCGGCGAGGCGGCCGGCTTCCTGCGGTTCGTCGCCGACTGCATCGAGAGCCCGACCAAGCTGCTCGCGTCGTTGTAGCGGATGGGGGATCAACTCCACGTCACCAGGCGGGGCGAACAGGGCCCAGTGGTGGTGCTCGTGCACGGGACCGCGATGCCCGGACGAATGACGTGGGCGCCGCAGAAGCCGCTGGCGGACCGCTACCAGCTGTGGATCGTCGATCGGCGGGGGTATGGCCAGAGCCCCCCGCTGCGGCGACGCGAGGACTTCGAGGCCGACGCCGAGGATCTGCTCGACGTGGCGCCGCAGGGTGCTCATCTCGTCGCTATCTCGTACGGCACGATCGGTGCGCTGATCGCCGCCGCGACGGAGCCGGAGCGGTTCGCGTCGTTGACCGTGGTCGAATGTCCGGCGTTCAGGTTGGCGCCCGGTGATCTCGCCGCCACCGACACGATGGCGCGGCTGGATGCGCTGCACGCTGACACCACACTCGACGATCATTCGTGGCTGGAGCGATTCGCCGTGCTCATTGGCTCCCCCGCAGGGTTCCCGAAGCCCCTGCCATCGCCGTTCGACGAGACGGTGACCATCCTCCGGCGCCACCGCCGCAGCTGGGATCGCGATCTCCCTCTGGACGGTATCGCCGCGGCAAGGCTGCCCGTCATGGTCGTGACCAGCGGGGAGCATGCCGCGTTCGAGGCCGTCGCCGACCATCTCACAGCGGTGCTCGATGCGAGTCGCGAGCGCATCGGCGGACACGGGCACCTGGTGCCGCTGGCGGCTGACCGCTTCAACGCAGTGCTGGACGACTTCCTCCAGACCGCAGGAGCCAGAACATGAGCGACATCGTTGTCCTCGGCGGCGGTCCAGGCGGCTACGCCGTTGCGCTGCGTGCCGCCGGGCGCGGGCAGTCGGTCACCGTGATCGAGGCCGACAAGGTCGGCGGCACGTGCCTTCACCTGGGGTGCATCCCGTCCAAGGCGATGCTGTACGTCGGCGGACTGCTCGACCAGGTCCGCGACTCGTCGCGGGTGGGGCTGGATCTGGACATCAACGGCGTCTCCGTCGACGGCATCAACGACTTC
The DNA here is from genome assembly GCA_009377835.1 of Nitriliruptorales bacterium. GTDB lineage: Bacteria > Actinomycetota > Nitriliruptoria > Euzebyales > Egibacteraceae > WHTG01. Next base: position 1,935 of record WHTG01000022.1, on the reverse strand, counting down.
CGCGAGAAGGTCCAGAACAACCTCTACCGGGGGCTGACTTCCCTGATGAAGGGCAAGGGAATCGAGGTCGTGGACGGCCACGGGACGGTCGCCGACGACGGGCGGACCGTTCTCGTCGACGAGCAGCGTTACACCGCCGCGAGCGCGCTCGTGCTCGCGACGGGTTCCAGGGTGCGCTCACTCCCCGGCGTGGACGTCGACGGCAAGGTCGTGATCACGTCTGACGACGCCACCCGGCTGCCGCGCATCCCCCGCCGCGCGCTGGTGATCGGGTCAGGCGCAGTGGGACTGGAGTTCGCGTCGCTGTGGCGGTCGCTCGGGGCGGAGGAGGTCACCGTCGTCGAGGCGCTGGACCGGATCGCCCCGCTCGAGGATCCGGATCTGTCCAAGCACCTGGTGCGCAACTACCGCAAGCGCGGCATCACGACCGTCGCCGGCGCCACGGTCGACTCGGTGAAGGTCGAGGGGGAGGCCGCCATGGTGCGGTTCGGCGAACAGGAGGCGACGGCGGACACGGTGCTCGTCGCGGTCGGGCGCTCACCACGCACCGAAGGTGTCGGCTTCGAGCAGCTCGGTGTGGTCGACGAGCGTGGCTACGTCCACGTCGACGAGTGGTGCCGTACCGCCGCGGACGGCGTGTACGCCGTCGGCGACCTGCTGCCGCCGCCGTCGCTGGCCTTGGCGCACGCAGGCTTCGCCGAGGGGTTCCTCGTCGCGGATGTCATCGCCGGCGACGGGGATCCGCAGCCGATCGACTACGCCCAGGTGCCGCGAGTGACCTACACGTCGCCCGAGGTGGCGTCCGTGGGACTCACCCAGCCCCAGGCTGTCGAGAAGGGCTTCGACGTCGCGGCGACGCAGTACTCGTTCCGCGGCAACGCGAAGGGCATCATTCACGACTCCGACGGGTTCGTGAAGGTGGTCACCGAGAAGGACGGCGAGGTGTTGGGCGTCCACGTGATCGGCCCCCACGCGACCGACCTGATCGCCGAGGCGCAGCTCATCACCGCCTGGGGCGCGTTGCCGTCAGAGGTCGCCGCTCTGGTCCACCCGCATCCCACGCTTGCCGAGGCCATGGGCGAAGCGCATCTCGCCGCCGCCGGCACCCCGTTCCACGCCCACGCCAAGCGCGCGGACAAGCCGCCCCACGGCATGGTGAACGCCGTCAGGCGCTACGGCTGATCAGCATCGCGCCCGGACACCTCGGGGCGACGGACGCGCGCGGCCTCGAGGCACGTGCGCAGAATCGCTGCGGCTCGGGCACGCTCGCTGTCGGTGAAGCGGTAGTCCCGTTCGACGACCAGCATCTGGTGGTCGAAGTCGAGGACGAGCACCCGGTCACCGGACGGCGGAGTGCTCCCGCTGGGGAGGAGTTCCGCTCTGGACGCTCCGAGCAACCCGCCGGTCAGTGTCGTCACGGCGTGCTCCAGCGTCATCGCGCCGTTGAGGAGCGACTCGATGCCCAACGCCAGCCTGGCGACCGCGTCGCCCGGCAGCCCGCGCGACGGCCCGACGTAGATCACGGACACCTCCTCCAGCTCGCGGACCGCCTCGACGATGTCCTGCAGGCGCGCTGGATCCACGACAAGTTCGATGTCGTCGAGGGCCTGCCCGTCCTCGGTCTCCACGACGCCCACGGCGGCGATGTCCCCGCCGGCGCGGCCGATGGCCCCTGCAACGGCCGCCAGGGTGCCGGGGCGGTCGGGCACGCTCAGCCGCAGGTGGATCTCCACAGTGCTCCAAGCCCTCGGGCGGCACGAACCGCCGCGAATCGGCGGCCCGGGAACGCAGGCTACGCAACCGCAGCCCGATTTCTGGGTGGTTTCGCCGCTGTCACATTTTGGTAGCCCGAATTAGGCATTTTCCACCGTGAGCATGCCGATTTGATTGACATAGCCCCACCGGCGCCCGTAGAACACAACAACATGGTGGACG
>WHTG01000169.1 GCA_009377835.1 Nitriliruptorales bacterium | reverse complement strand
TTTGTCCAATACCGGTCGAGGCCCATGAAGGAGACGACCTCCCGCGCTTGCCTCAGCTTGCGTCTGTCGCGGGTGCCGATTCCCGCGATCGAGGGAAAGAACCGCGTCGGGGCGGCACGTTCGCACGCGAGCATCACCGTCTCCTCGACGGTCATCGTGGGAAACAGCGCAGCGTCCTGAAAGGACCGGATCAGGCCGAGTTGAGCCCTGGCTTCCGGGGTGAGCCACGTGACGTCGCCGCCTTCGAAATGGACCCTCCCCTCATCGGGCCGGGTGAACCCGCTGACCAGCTCGAAAGTCGTCGTCTTACCGGCACCGTTCGGCCCGATAAGGCCCAGCGTCTCGCCGGGACGGACATCGAACGAGACACCCCGCACCGCATGGACCCCGCCGAAGGACTTCCGGAGGTCCCGGACTTCGAGCAGCGGACGCCGGTGGTAGCCGTTGACGTTCCCCGCAAGGCGCCGGGCAGGCCTGCTACGGACCGCGGGCCGTGGTTTCGGTGGCTCGTCCTCCTCTGCTTGCCCGTCGCGGCGAGCGAACGCGGCATCGACGTCCACCCCAGCGCGAGTGCCGATCGCACGAGCTATCCGGTCTCGAGCGGGCTCGACCAGTTGGACCAGACCGCGCGGTAAGTACATGATGACCAGCAATTGCCCGAACGACGATGCGGCGAGCCCGGCGGCATCCAGCGGGACGAACGCCGGTATGCCCATGACGAACACCGCCCCGAGGAGCGGGCCCGCCGTCATGGAGATGCCGCCGATGACGGCGATCTTGGCGACATCGATACTGGCGGACACCGGGAAGGTGACGCTGCTGATGTTCGAGAGCAGGTGTCCGTACATCGCGCCACCGACGCCCGCGATGAATCCGGCCAGCATGAAGCCTTGGATCTTCACCAGCGTGGCCGGGACCGTGAACGCTCGAGCGTTGTCTTCGTTGTCCCGGACGGCGACGAGCAAGACCCGGCGCTGATGCGATACCGTACGTGTACAGTACGGCGACGGCAACGGCCGTTGCGAACGTAAGCCTGCGACGCGACCTCGCGACCCCGGAGGAGGCAGCACCGATGAAGACGCCCGAAAATCCGCATGCGGGCTCAACGACAGCGCCCGCGCGCGCCCCTCGGGGCACGCTCAGTCGCGGCGCCATCGTCGACCTCGCCACCAAGATCATGGACAAGGACGGGGTCGAGGCGGTTACCGTCCGCCGGCTGGCGAAAGAGCTGGGCGTGCGGCCGATGGCCCTCTACACCTACTTCCGAAGCAAGGACGACATCCTCGGCGCTGTCTACAGTGATCTGCTGAGCAGGCTCGAACTTCCCGATTCCCCCGAGGCCGGGTTGGCGGGCGTCCGTGAGGTGGTGCACGCCTACTTCCACCTACTGATCGAGCACTCCGCGTTGATACGGCTGAACATCGCTAACGACATCAGCAATGCTGGCGACCTGAAGGTCTCAGAGGCCATCTACGCGCTCTTGCTCCAAGCAGGCTTGGAGCGCAAGGATGCTGTCGGCGTCGCCGCGGCCCTTATGCGGTTCACCCTCGGCTCTGCCTCGCTGTATCCGGCGCGCCACAACTGGGATGCGGACGCCGATTATTGGTCGCGGGTGAAGGAATCCCTGAGGACGTTGCCTGCCGAACGATATCCGGCGCTGCGCTCCTTCGGCGATGACCTCCCGGAGTTCACCCAGGAGCAAGTCTTCGCGTACGGCGTGGACGCCATCCTTGATCGATTCGAGGGTTGAGGCGTTCCTCGGTGAAAGGACTTCGACGGATGCGCCGTCTCACGCTTGACGACCTGTATGACTTCCAGATCCCCTCGGCGCCGGCGATTTCGCCAGATGGCGAACGGATCGCGTACGTAGTGCGGACTACCGATCGTTCCGCCGACGAGGACCGTCACCACCTTCGGCTTGTCCCCACCTCGGGGGGTGAGCCGGTAAGGCTGACGGGCGGCAAGCACGATTCGGCTCCGGCCTGGTCGCCGGACGGACGGCGAGTCGCCTTTCTCCGACGCGGTGGAGACGGCCGGGACCAGGTGTGGGTGATTCCGGTCGATGGCGGTGAGGCCGAGCAACTGACCTCGCTCGCGTTGGGCGCGGGAGCTCCACAATGGAGTCACGACGGCGCGGAGATCGCGTTCGCCGCACCAGTCGCATCGAGCCCCCTCGCAGTCAGCGACGCGAACACAACAGGATCCTGGCAAGACCTGCTCACCGAACTCGCGGCGAAACACCAGGTTCCCGGAGCCGTACTCGGCATCGCGCACGGCGATGAGCTCACCGAGGCCAAGCACGGCGTTCTCAACCACAACACCGGAGTAGACGTCACCACCGACTCGCTGTTCCAGATCGGCTCCATCACGAAAGCCTGGACGGCGACTCTCGTCATGCAACTTGTCGACGAGGGAAAGCTGGCGTTGGACACCCCGCTCAGCCACGTCCTGCCCGAACTCACCCTCGCCGATCCCGAAGTCACCCAACGGCTGACCATGCGTCACCTCCTGAGTCACACCAGCGGCATCGACGGGGACGTGATAACCGATACCGGGCGGGGCGACGACTGTCTCGAAAGATACGTGGCAGAACTAGCCGGCGTCGCGCAAAACCATCCACTTGGCGCGACCATGTCGTACTGCAATTCCGGCTTCACCCTCGCCGGCAGGGCCATAGAACGGCTGACGGGCGAGACTTGGGATACCGCCATCGCGGAACGAATCTTCAAACCACTGGGGCTGACGCATACCGTCACGCTCCCCGAAGACGCGATCCGCTTCCGCACGGCACACGGCCACGTCGGTGAACCGGGCGAGAATCCCAGCGTCGCGAACACATGGCAACTCCCCCGGTCTGCCGGACCCGCCGGGCTGATCTCCTCGACGGCCCGAGATGTGCTCACCTTCGCCCGCATCCACATGTCGTCAGGGCACGCCGGCAGCGGCACCCGACTCTTGGCACAGCGAAGTGTGACGGCGATGCGCGAGCCGCATGTCGAACTGCCTGGCCCGTTCAGTCTCGCCGACGCGTGGGGCCTCGGATGGGGCCTCATGAACTGGGACGGACATCGACTGATCGGACATGACGGCGGCACCATCGGGCAGTACGCGTTCCTGCGGATCTCCCCCGAGGACGACCTCGCCGTCGTGCTCCTGACGAACGGCGGCCGAGCAAGCGATCTCTACGCCGACCTCTTCGGTTCGATGTTGATCACCGTCACCCCGCGGGCGACCAGGTGAGCCGGGCATATCGGGCACGAAGGTGGTTCCCAGCGGGGTGTTGGTGATCAAGTCGCCCGAGCACCGCAGTCGTCTTGTCGTACCTGGGCGGTACCGTTCGCAACGCGATGTTCAACGGGGGAACTTATGGTGTTCGATCCTGAGGTCGACCCGCTTTGCGGGGTGAAGATCCGGACAGGAGGAGTATTCACGCTCGCGCAGGCGCGCCACGCCGGTTACTCGAACGCCGAGATGCGGCGGCTGGTGCGCGGCGGTGTCTGGGTGATGCTTCGGCGGGGCGTGTACGTCGAGCAGTCCGTGCTCGCGGTGGTGTCACTCGACCCGCAGCGTCGGCACGCGCTGCGGATCGCGGCATTGCTTCTGGTGCTGAACCGGGACGCGGTCGCGGGTGGGACGTCGGCGGCGCAAATCCTGGGGCTGCAGTCGCTCGCCCTGCCGACCCTTGAGTTGGTGGTATTGACAAGTGAACCGGTGCACAACAAGCGCCGGAACGGCTATGTGATCCGATCCGCGGCGTTGCCGGCAGGCCACCGCCGGATGCGGCATGGCGTCCCGATCACGTCCCCGGCGCGCACCGTGGTTGACCTCGCCAGGCTGCAGCCGTTGACGGAGGCGGTCGTCGTCGCGGATTCGGCCCTTCGTCAGGGGTGCGTATCGCTGGACGACCTCCGGCGGGTGCTCGGGGACTGCCACTGCTGGCGGGGAATCGGCCAGGCCCAGCGCGCGGTAGGGCTCGCCGATCCGGAATCGGAGTCGGTGCTGGAGTCGGTGTCGCGCGTAGCGATGCACGAGCAAGGGCTGCCTGCACCCCGCACACAGGTACTCATCGGCGATGGCGAGGCGCCGTTCGCGCGGGTCGATTTTCTGTGGCCTGACGTCAGGGTGATCGGTGAGGCTGACGGTCTCGGCAAGTACGAATCGCGCGGGCGTCGGACGACGCGGGACATCGTCCGGGCGGAGAAGCGCCGCGAGGAGCGGCTGGCCGATAGGGGCTACGAGATCGTGCGGTGGGGATGGGAAGACGCCCAGGACGCGCCACGACTGGCCCAGCGGCTCCGGGCGGCATTCAGCCGGGGCGCCGAGCGGATGCGCGGTCGCATCCCGTGTTGTTGATCACCGTCACCCCGCAGGCGACCAAGCGAGCCCGGCATATCGGGCACCAAAGTGGTTCCCAGCGGGGTGTTGGTGATCAACTCGGCCAAGCTGCGGCCATCGACCTCCCGCCCGGCCCAGGGCAGGCGGTGAGCTTCCCGGTGGCCACCTTGCCCGCCTGCTCGGTACCGATCCTGCTGGTCAGCAACGTGATCAGCACGGAGCCGAACAGTTCGCGCCCTGTAGGTAGGCGGACAGGTACGACAGCATCCCGCCGAAGCCCAGCACCATCACCACACCGGCCAGCAGCCGCCCCACCAGGGTGCCGAAGTGCACCGTCGGTGCAGCAGGGGATCGAACGTCCCCTTTGGCCTGCTGACACATCAGTGAGCGCATCGGGTGTCGTCACCCGTTTCGGGGTTGCTCGTTACTGCTAACGAGTGGGCCGAAGGAGTCGACATGGGCAGCAACGAGCGCCGTAGCTCGACCTGGCGGGAGCGAGGGGTCGCGGCGAGTGGAACCGGAAAGATCTCGCGCCGACTGGTCACTGCGTGTGCGGCGGTCGGACTGTTGCTCTCGGGGGCGGTGGCGGCGACACCGGCCGCAGCACACCCGGATCCGGGGCACGAAGAGCAGCAGGAAGGGGGCGTCGGGGTCCTGGTGAACAGCCCCGAAGACCTGGCTGGGTTCCGCTCGGCCAACCACTGGAGCGGGTCGGGCCCCGTCGCGGACCAGACGGCCGACCTCGTCTACGCCGGCACCGGGTGCACCCCAGTCGTATACCAGCAGGTCGATGTCGATGGCAAGATCGCGATCGTCGACGATCAGCTCGACAGCCCCATCCCTGGCGACGTCTGCCCGGCCTACACCTTTGCTCAGAAGGCCCGAGCAGCGGAGCAGGCCGGGGCGATCGGCCTCATCCAGGTCCGCCGCGATGACCAGGTCACGGGGCGCAACGCCGTCTCGTCCGAGATCCCGGTGCTCGAACTTAAGAACAGCGACGGGCAGCCGATCCGGGACGCGGCGGTGGAGGAGACGACGGTCAACGTCACGCTCACGCGGATCACCACCGTTCCGACGGAGCGGTTGTCGGACGTGCCGTGCGTGGACGGTATGGCCGGTCCGTTCGAGTGCGACGGCGTCGACCTCCTCGGATTCGTGCCCCACGCAGAGTTCGACAGCGCGGGTATCAGCGACATCTGGGGCTGGACCGATCCCGAACCCGGACCCGATGGCGTGCACGAAGAGTACGTGATGCTCGGAAAGACCAACGGCATCGCCTTCTTCCGCGTCACCGACCCGTCCAACGCCGTGTACCTCGGTGAGCTGCCGAACCCGGGGCTCGTCCAGGCGGTCTGGCACGACATCAAGGTGTACGACAACCACGCGTTCACCGTGAGCGAGTCGGAGCAGCACGGGATGACGGTCTTCGACCTCACTCGCCTGCGCGGTGTGGACGGGCCGCAGGAATGGGACGCGGATGCCCATTACCGCCTCAACGCGAACGCGCACAACATCGCGATTAACGAGGACAGCGGGTTCGCCTACATCGTCGGCGGCAACACCGCGATCGTGGCGCCCGACCAGTGCCTGTCCGGGCTGCACATGGTGGACATCAACGAACCGAAGAACCCGACCTTCGCCGGCTGCTACCTCGAGGAGGGTGGTCCCGGCACCGCAGCACGATCGGTCGGCAGCCCGGCGACGGAACTGTCGCCCGCGGCCTACGTCCACGACACGCAGTGCGTGATCTACGACGGACCGGACGAGCGCCACACCGGCAAAGAGATCTGCTTCAACGCCGCGGAGACCAAGATCGTCATCGTCGACGTCACCAACAAGTCGCTGCCGGTGACGCTCGGCGTGACGGACTATCCCGACGTGGGCTACGCCCACCAGGGCTGGCTCACCGACGACCACGGCTTCCTGGTCGCCAACGACGAGCTGGACGAGATCAACGCCGTCCCCGAGGACTCGGATGAACCCGGCATGAACACCCGCACGATCGTGCTCGACGTGCGGGATCTGGAGGACCCGAAGGTTCACTTCGAGCACTTCCACGACACGGTCTCGCCGGACCACAACAACTACCTCCACGAAGGGCAGCTGTACCAGTCGAACTACAGCAGCGGGCTGCGGGTCCTCGACACCGCCGCCATCGATGATCCCGACGATCCGCGGCTGGAGCCGGTCGGCTTCTTCGACACCTTCCCGGACCACAGCGGGTTGACTTTCGACGGAACTTGGTCGAACTATCCGTTCTTCGAATCCGGCACCATCGCCGTGAGTGGCCGGGAGGAGGGCCTGTTCCTGCTCCGGCTCCAGGACGAGGCGCCGGCGGCGGAACTTGGCGTCGAGATCACCACCGCCAGGAGTCCGGTTGGGATCCAGGCAGGCGAAGACGGGACGGCGGGGCTGCTCGTCAGCAACACCGGCGAGGTCTC
>WHTG01000174.1 GCA_009377835.1 Nitriliruptorales bacterium | reverse complement strand
GTGCCAGTCCAGGTGGTCCGGCGCGACGTTGAGCAGCACCGCAACCCGTGGCCGCAGGGTCTGCGTGAACCGCAACTGGAAGCTGGACAGCTCGGCCACCACCAGCGGTGGCGGGGACTGTTCGAGCAGGGTGACCAGCGGTGTCCCGATGTTGCCGCCCGCGGGGGCATCCAAACACGCTGCCAGCAGCTCCGTCGTCGTGGTCTTGCCGTTGGTGCCGCTGACGGCGACGAGTTGTGTTCGCCCGCCGGCCAGTCGCCACGCGAGCTCCGGCTCGCTCCAGACCTCGACGCCGGCCACCGCCGCCGCCTCCAGCAGTGGGTGATGTTCCGGGACCCCGGGGCTCGGCACGATCAGGTCGAACGCCACGGCCGACGTGCCTGTGATGTCGACCACCGTGCGCGCGCCCTCGTCCCGCAACGCCGCCATCGCGGATCTCGCCGCGACCGATGGTCCGCTCTCGGCGACCGTCACCACGGCTGCGTGGCGCAGCAGGGCGCGCGCCGCCGCCACACCGGACCGCCCGGCGCCGATCACGAGGACCCGTCGGCCGTCGACGTCGCTCAATTCGCCGCCCCGCGCGTGATCGCCTCCGCGTAGAACAGGCCCAGCCCGAACGCGACCGCGAGGCCACCGACGATCCAGAAACGGATGAGAACCGTGATCTCCTGCCACCCGCTCAACTCGAAATGGTGATGCAGTGGCGCCATCTTGAACAAGCGCCGGCGCGTGAGACGGAACGATCCGACCTGCAGGATGACGCTGGTCGTCTCGATGACATACAGCCCTCCGAGGATGACCAGCAGCATCTCCGTTTCCGTCAGCACCGCGAGCGCGGCAAGCATGCCGCCGATGGCCAGCGAGCCGGTGTCGCCCATGAAGATCTTCGCCGGCGGCGCGTTCCACCAAAGGAACCCCAGGACCGCACCCATTGCCGCGGCCGCCGCGGTTGCCAGCGCATTCGCGTGCAGGGTCACCCCCGCGGAATAGCTCTCGGGATGCCGGAACTGCCAGAAGGCGATGACGACGTACGCGCCGAAGATGAGCGCACTGGTTCCCGCCGCGAGACCGTCGAGGCCGTCGGTGAGATTCACCGCGTTCGACGCGGCGGCCAGCATGATGAAGCACCACAGGACGAAGAACCGGCCGAAGTCGAAGTCGGTGGCCCCGATGAACGACAGGTGCGTCGACGTCGCCGCGACATATTCCGCGCCGACGGCGAAGAGCCCCGCGACCAGCGCCTGACCTGTGAACTTGGCGGTCTTGGTCAGTCCCAGGCTGCGGTTGCGGCGGATCTTGATGTAGTCGTCGAGGAAGCCGACCGCGCCCATGCCGGCGAAGACACCGATCGCGAGAAGACCGCCGGCGGACAGGGCATCCAGGAGGGTATAGGCGGGGTCGGCGTCACGCGCGCCCAGCCACTGGACCAGCGACGAGACAACGTAGCCGAGGGTGGCGGCGCCGATGATCGCGGTGCCACCCATCGTCGGTGTGCCGCGCTTCGCGAAGTGTGCCTGTGGCCCGTCGTCGCGGATGAGCTGGCCGTACCCCCGGCGCCGGAAGAACCGGATCAGAAGCGGGGTGCCCACCAAGGACGCGATGAGCGCGACGCTCGCAGCGATCAGGACACCTCTCACGCCGCATCCTCCCCGGTCGCCAGGGCGGTCGCGACGCGCTCGAGACCCTCGGAGCGACTGGCCTTGACCAGCACCAGGTCACCGCGCCGCAGCTGCCGTCCGACCTCGACGACCGCATCATCCGGGGTCGCCGCGAAGATCAACGTTCCGGCAAACGCCGCGTCGCGGGCGCCGCGGTGCAGGGGCAGGGCCTCCTCGCCCACGACGACCAGCCCATCCAGCGCGAGCTCGGCGCACAGTCTGCCGATGTCGCGGTGAGCCTGCTCACTGCCGACGCCCAGTTCCGCCATGTGACCGAGCACCGCCCACCGTCGGCCGCTGGTCGCCATGTCCGTCAGCGTGCGCAGCGCGACCGCCACGGAGGACGGGTTGGCGTTGTACGCGTCGTTGAGCACACCGACCCCGCCGCTGCTCTCGGTGAACTCCATACGCCAGCGGGAGACCTGCGCGCTGGCGACACCATCCGCCGCCTCTTCCACGTCGATGTCACACGCCCGCGCGACTGCGATGGCCGCCAGCGCGTTGCTGACATTGTGCGCACCGGGCAGCTGCAACTTCACACGGACCCCGTCGACGGTGAAGGACGGCCGCGCGCGGCTGTCCAAACGGATGTCCGTCGCCTGCACGTCGGCGCCGGGGCCGGTCCCGTACAGCACGACGGTCGCGCCGGTGCCGTCCGCCATGGCGCGTACGAGCTCGTCGTCCGCGTTGAGCACGGCGATACCCGACGGGTCCAGCGCCTCGACCAACTCGGCCTTGGCACGGGCGACTCCCGCCGTGTCGGCGAACATCTCCAGGTGCGCCGACCCGACGTTGGTGACGACCGCCACGTCCGGTCGCAGGACGGCTGCCATCGCGGCGATGTGCCCGGCCCCCCTGGCGCCGACTTCGGCGACGAGGAGCTCCGTGTCGTGCTGTAGCTCGCAGCAGGTCAACGGCACGCCGAGTTCGTTGTTGTACGAGCCGATGTTCGCAACCACGCGGCGCGACCGCGACACCGCGGCGCGGATGAGGTCCTTGGTCGTGGTCTTCCCGCTGGATCCCGTCACCCCCACGACCAGCGGATCGACATGGTCCCGCACCCACGCTCCCAGCCCGAGCAGCGCGTCGGCCGGGTCGTCCACCTCCACGCAGGCGGCACCACCGGTCCCCGCTGCGACCAGTGCACCGGCCGCGCCCCGCCGCAGCGCGTCCGGGACGAACCGGTGTCCGTCCACGCGCTCACCCCGCAACGCGACGAAGAGCGCACCGTCGAAAACGGTGCGCGAGTCGATCACGACGGATGCCACCGTGCGTTCCGCGGCGGCCCCGTCGACCAGGTCGCCACCGACGGCGTCCGCGACCGCTGCGAGCGTGAGCGGGATCACGCCGCCGCTCCGAGCAACTCCCGCACGATCGCCCGGTCGTCGAACGGCACGACGCGGTCCCGAAGTTCCTGAGTGGCCTCGTGGCCCTTGCCCGCAACCACGACGACGTCGCCGGGCTGGGCCGTGTCCAGCGCCAGGCCGATCGCGGCGCGCCGGTCCAGTTCCGCGCGCCAACGCGCGCCCGGCACTTCGGCCGCGCCCGCGATCATCGCGTCCAGGATCGCCTGCGGGTCCTCACTGCGGGGGTTGTCGCTGGTGAGGACGGCAGCGTCGGAGAGTTCAGCGGCCACGCGCCCCATCAGTGGCCGCTTGCCCGGGTCGCGGTCACCACCGCAGCCGATCACGACGACGATGCGACCGGAGGACACCTCCCGCACGGACCGCAGCACGTTCGCGAGCGCCTCCGGTGTGTGCGCGTAGTCGACCAGGACGGTGAACGGCTGTCCCGCGTCGACACGCTCCATGCGGCCAGGGACACCGCGGCAGGCGGCGATTCCCGCCGCGGCGGCGTCGGGCTGGATGCCCACCGCGTCGGCGGCCGCCACAGCAAGCAGCGCGTTCGCGACGTTGAACATGCCCGGCAACTCCACGCGCACCCTGACCGACCCGGTCCGCAGGCGGGCCGTGAACACCGATCCCTCGGCATCCGCCTCCACGGCGGTCGCCCGAGCGTGCGCCGGAACGCCTCGCGCGCTGACGCGCACGACCTCGACCGCGGCCTCCGAAGCGAGCCGCTCACCGTAGGGGTCGTCGGTGTTCACGATGCCCACCGGGGTGTATGCGGCGTCGAACAGGCTGCGTTTCGCCGCGAAGTAGTCCTCCATGTCGGCGTGGAAGTCCAGGTGTTCCAGGCTGAGGTTGGTGAACACCGCGGCGCGGAAGCGGGTGGCCCGCACGCGGCCCAGTGAGAGCCCGTGGCTGGACACCTCCATGGCCGCACCGGTCACGCCGGCGTCGCGCATGCGCCGCAGCAGTCGCTGCAGATCTGTGGCCTCGGGAGTGGTGCGAACACCAGGGATAGGGGTGCCGGCGACGCGCGTCTCGATGGTTCCGACCAGTCCGGTCACGTGGCCGGCGGCAGCGAGCACGGACTCCAGCAGGTAGGCCGTCGTCGTCTTGCCGTTCGTGCCCGTGACGCCGAGCAGGAGCAGCTCGGACGATGGGTCGTTGTGGACGGCGGCGGCGGCGGGACCCATGACCTGCGCGACCGACGGCACCCGCACCTGGGGGACGGGGAGATCCAGAAACCGCTCCACGAGCAGGGCGGCGGCACCGGCTCCGACAGCGGCAGGCGCATGATCGTGTCCGTCGCTGCGTTGTCCCGGCCGGCACGCGAACAGCATTCCGGCCGTGACCTGGCGACTGTCGTGGGTGACGTCGGTCACCAGCGTGGTGCCTGCATCGGCGGACGAGAGGTCGGCCCGCGGGCCGCATGCGGTCGCGACGTCGCGCAGGGGGATGGGCACGGCGGGTGCTGAGGTGGTCACGGTAGAGGGCAATCGAATCGTGGTCCGGCGGTATCCAACACGCCCGGGCGAACCGAGCGACCGGGTCCACCGCGAGCATACGGGGGTCGCGGCCCCTTCCCCTGCAAGGGTCACGGCCGCCCGGGCACTGGGGTTCACGGCTGCGCGGGCTCCAGCGTCCAATCCGGAACGACACCGGCGGTGTCGGCGTCATTCGCGGCCTTCACCGCCTGCGGTGGCGCAACACCTACAGGGCTGCCCCTCGCCGGTTCGGCGGTCGCACGCGCAGCAGGGTCCGAGGGCGGTACCCGGCGGTGGTTCAACGCGAATTCCATGATCTGCGCGAACGTCGGGCCGGCCGTCAAACCGCCGTAGTACACCGGCCGCGGCTCGTCGAGCATCACCCCGACGACAATCGCGGGGTCGTCCGCAGGTGCAAACCCGACGAACGAGCCGATGTACGCCCCGGGCACGTACCCACGGCGCGTGGTCGACGGCTTCTGCGCCGTGCCGGTCTTCCCGCCGACTTTGTAGCCAGGGACGGCGCACTGGTGGCAGGTCCCGCCCTTCCCCTCGACGACCCCGACCAGCATCTTGCCGACCGTCTTCGCCGTATGTTCCGACACGACGCGCCGCCGCGCCGGGCGTCGCGCCGGCTCCAGGCGGCCGGCGTCGTCGACGGTGCCCCGGATCAACGTCGGCCGGATCCACTCCCCGCCGGCGGCGATCGTCTGGAACACGCCTGCGACCTGCAACAACGACGCCGAGACGCCCTGGCCGATACTGATCGTGGGCAAACTGGTGTCGGACCAGAGGGCCGGTGGATACAGCAGCCCCGGCGACTCCCCCGGGAAGCCGGTCTTGGGGGCCCGCCCGTACCCGAACTTGCGCAGGTACTTGTAGAGACGGTCCGGCCCAACCCGTTGGGCGATGCGGATCGTGCCCACGTTCGACGACTGCTCCAGGATCTTGCGGAACGTCAGTCTGGGTTTGGACGGGGCGTGGGAGTCACGGAACACCTTTGAACCCACGCGGTAGCCGTCCGGAACCTTGAACTCCTCGTTGGGGCGCGACAGGCCCTCCTCCAGCGCGGCGCTCGCCGTGATGACCTTGTTGACACTTCCCGGCTCGAAGATGTCGGTCACGGCGCGGTTCTTGCGCGCCTCGGGCGACGAGGAGGCGAGATCGCTGGGATCGAAGCCGGGCATGGACGCCATCGCAAGGATCTGACCCGTGCGGACGTCCTGGACGACCGCCGAGCCGCCCTCCGCGTTGTAGCGGCGTACCGCACCGGCCAGGACCCGCTCGGTCGTGGCCTGCAGTTCACGGTCCAGCGTCAGCACCACGTCGTCGCCGGGGACGGATTGCGTCACCTCACGCGGTGCCGAACTGATCTCCAGCCCTCGGGGCGCCTGTTCCAGCCGCACGGTTCCGGCGCGGCCGGCGAGCGTGGACTCAAGCCCGAGCTCCAAACCGGCCAGGCCCTGACCGTCGATCCCGGCGAACCCGACAACCTGGGCGGCCAGCGGACCGGAGGGATACATGCGGCGCGCCTCTTCCAGGATCGCGACTCCCGGAAGCTTCATGCGCTCGACCTTGCGCCCGACCTCGCGGGGCAACTGCCGCGCCAGATACACGAACGCCGCGTCCTTGGCCAGGATCTCGCTCAGTTCGGCGACAGGGCGGCCGACCACCGGTGCCAGACGCCGCGCCACGACCACCGGCGGGATGCCGTTGGCCTTGAGCTGCCGGGGATTGGCATACACCGTCGCCGCAGTCACCGACATCGCCAGCGGTTCACCCGCGCGGTCGTACAGCTTGCCGCGCTGCGGCGCGAGTGTCAGCTCACGCTGAACCTGCCGGTCAGCGAGCCCGCGGTACTGCTCGGCGCTGACGACCTGGATGCCGACCAGGCGCCAGCCCATCACGACCGTGATGACCAGGTACGCCACCAGCAAGAGGGACAGGCGCCGCCGCGAACAGGAGCGTGCCACCGCGCGACTGCAGCCATCCCGCAGACGCGTGGCGACGACGGCGACGACCGGGCTGCGGTGCGTTGCGCGGCGCCGCCGCCCTCGACGAGCGGGTGGCCGCGGC
>WHTG01000229.1 GCA_009377835.1 Nitriliruptorales bacterium | reverse complement strand
GTGCCACAACCGTCCGGATCGCGGGCCACGAGGAGCGGGTGACATCGGCTCTGACACGGCTGGCGGACGTCGCCAACCTCGCCGGCGTGTGCGCGGGCGCGGTCCCGTTCGGCCAGGCGACTCCTCCGTTCAGTGTCCAGATCGTGGGCCCGTGGCGCGCCGAGGCGATGGTGCTGGGCGTGATGGCGATGGTCGAGCAGCTCACCCCCTGAGGGCGTCCTCCAAGCCACGCCCAGCAGCCTGTCCAGGACGTCGAGTTCAATCGGCGGGGGGTGCAGCCCGCAAGCAGCGCGAGGACGACGAGCAGCCGCCCGACCGTCAAGGGATGCGGCGAACGACGACGACTGCGCAGTCGTCGGTCGTGATACCCCCGGTCCACTCCTGCACGGCCTTCCATACGCCGTCGGCGATGCCCTGGGCATCCGCGTCGCGCAGGTCGTCGACAACGTCGACCAGCCGGTCCAGTCCCAGCAGCGACCGGTCACCGTCGTTTCCCGAACGCGCCTCCGTCACGCCGTCGGTGTAAAGCACCAGGCTGTGACCCTCCGGC
This sequence comes from Nitriliruptorales bacterium, assembly GCA_009377835.1. Classification (GTDB taxonomy): domain Bacteria; phylum Actinomycetota; class Nitriliruptoria; order Euzebyales; family Egibacteraceae; genus WHTG01. Next base: position 4,000 of record WHTG01000229.1, on the reverse strand, counting down.
AGCGAGAAGGCCTTCTGCCGGTACCCCGATGTCCCCAGCATTCCGACCGGGACGTCGGCGGGCACCTCCAGCACGGCAGCCCCCGAGGGCCCCACCAGGATCGGTGGCGGGTGGCCAGCGGTCGTGAGTTCCACCGACCACTCCCGCGCCTCGATACGCGCGTAGATCATCGTGAGGAATCGATCGTCCCCTGTCTGCGCTTCCACCGCCGAGTCCATCAGTGCCGTGACGATCCTCGGCATGGCGCCCTGCAACGCAAACGCGCGCAATGAGTACACCGCCATCGCGGAGAGCGTCGCCGCCTCGATCCCCTTGCCCGAGACGTCTCCGCACGCCAGACCGATGTGGCCCGTCGCCGTTGCGAAGATGTCGAGGAAGTCGCCGCCGATCGGCACTCCCGCTGTTGCGGAACGGTAGATATGGCCGGTCTCCAGCCCGGGGGCGAGTTCAACCCCCCGCGGCTGCAGCTGGCGCTGGAGCGACTCGACGACGCTGCGCGCCTGACGGTGCAGGGTCGTCTGGTGGACGGCGGACGCCAGTGCCTGCCCCAGGCTGGCGAAGACCTCGGCGGCGGCGCCGGGCAGGGGGTCGCTGCTGTACACCCCGAGTGCCCCAGTGGAAGGCTCAGGCACCGGCACCAGGTGCAGGTGGTGTCCCGCCCATGCCCTGGCGGACGTCGCGTCCGAAGGGATGTGCCAGCGGCGCTGCCCGGCGGCGGCGGTGGTCACGGCATCGTTGCGCGGCAGGAGCGCCACACGGTCGCGCACCGCGTCGGGAAGCCCGCACGAGGCGGCGAGCACCGAGCCCCGCGTGACATCGTTGTCCGGCAGCCACAGCGCCGCCCCGGCCAAGCCCATCTCCGACACGATGCACTCCACGAGACGGCGGCGGACCTCCGCCGGTTCGGTGTGCCCGACCAGGTTTGCCGACGTGCGGACCGCCCCCTGCAGCAGTTCCTCCAGCCGCGCGAATTCACTGCGCAGCTGTGTTCCTTCGAACGCCGCACCCACCAGGACCCCGGCCAGGTCGAGGCGCTCCAGCGCCCCGTCGTCCCACTCACCGTCGGCAGGGTCACCCACCGCGAGCAGACCGAACCCGCCGCCGCGGACGCGCATGCCGACCACCAGCGCCTGCTCCCAACCGGGCATGTTCAGGAACGGGATCGCCGCCGCCGCGGTACCCCCTTCGTCGGGATTCGCCGCCGACCACACCAGGCGGCGGCGCCCCCAGGCCACGTCGACCAGGGACTCCGCCGTCTCCGGGACGGGAAAACGGGCGGGCAGTTCGCCCTCACCGGCGGCGGCGGCAACCCAGAACTCGTCGCTGCCGTCGCTGAGCATGATGGCGGCTCGCGTCGCGCCTGCGGTCTGCGCCGACTCCTCGGCGGCGGCCTGGAGGATCTTCTTCAGGGGCCGATCCGTCACGAGGTCGGTCGCCATCGTGCGGAGCACGTCTCGCCGTCGCCGGCGCTGCCCGGCAAAGCCCTCGCCCGCGTCGTCGACCAGCGTGAGCACCAGCGCCCGCACGCCGCCGTCGCCGTCCATTGGGCTGACGGACAGCCACATCGTCGCGCGCCCGATCTCCCCCAGATCCAACTCGACGCGCCGTCCCGCCACGCCGGCGCCGGCTTCGGTGACCGTCTTGAGGAACGCGTCGATCGGCTGTGACGTCGTGACCCCGCGCACCTGCAATGGCAGCGCGCTCGTCAACGGCCGTCCTATGGCCTGCTCACCGGCCAGCGTCCGAGCCGCCCGATTGAGGTCGAGGATCTCCCATCCCCCCCGGGACGCGTCGACGACGAGCAGGGGGAACGGCAGGCGGCCAAGGACCTCGGCGGGGAAGTCCCTCGGCCCTGAACTCAGCGTCTGGAGATGCTGCACGATGCTGTCATGGTAACTACGCTGCGGCCCATGCAGATAAGTGTGCTTGGCGCGGGCACCATGGGTGGGGGAATTGCGTACGTCGCCGCCGTGAACGGCTTCGACGTGCGGCTGTACGACATGGACGACGCCGCGGTCGACGCCGGCGTGGCACGCGTGCAGCGCGACTTCGACAGCGCGGTCGCGCGCGGCCGGATCACTCGCGACGACGCACAGCGCGCACAGGCTCGGATCCTCACTGCCACCGATGTGCCGCAGGCGGTCAAGAACGCCGGCGTCGTGGTCGAGGCGGTCGTCGAGGACATGGCGGTCAAGCGCGATCTCCTCGGCCGCGCCGAGGCCGAGGTCGCCGACGACACCGTGATCGCCACCAACACCTCGGCGCTGTCGGTGACGGAGATCATGTCCGCGTTGCAGCGGCCCGAACGCGGCATCGGGATGCACTTTTTCAACCCGGTGCGCGCAATGAAGCTGTGCGAGCTTGTCGTAGGGCTCGAGACATCCGATCAGACCATCGCCGCCGCAGAGTCCGCCGCCCATGCCATGGGCAAGGAGACAGTCAGGGTGCGCGACGTCGCCGGGTTCGCGACCAGCCGCATCAACGCCGTCATCGGCAACGAGGCATTCTTCATGCTCGCCGAGGGTGTGGCCTCGGCCGAGGACATCGACACAGCGGTGAAACTGGGGCTCAACCACCCGATGGGGCCGCTGGAGATGGCGGACATGGTCGGTCTGGACGTCCGCCTCGCAGTCCTCAACGAGCTGCGCCGGTCACTGGGCGACAAGTACCGCCCAGCCCCGTTGATGGAGACATATGTCAGGGCCGGCAGATTGGGCCGCAAGGTCGGACGCGGCGTCTACGACTACGACGCCGACGGCAACCGCCGCCCCCATTGACGCCCCACGACCCAAACCCGAAGATCTTCGGATTCGTGCTCCTCCGGGCACGAACCCGAACATCTCGCCCCGTGGGTCGCGCGGGCCGGCGATTCGTATTCGGATCTGTCACCACAGGGAAACTCATCCGAAGATCTTCGGATTCGGGGATGGCAGGCAGAAGGGCGGCGCCGCAGCGCCGCCCTTCTGTGAAGCGAGTGGACCCTAGAAGTCCATGCCGCCCATGCCGCCCATGCCACCGTCGTGGCCGTGGCCGGCGCCGGCTGGCTCCTTGGGTTCGGGCTTGTCGGCCACGATCGTCTCGGTGGTCAGCAGCAGACCCACGATCGAGGCGGCGTTCTGCAGCGCAGAGCGCGTCACCTTGGCGGGGTCGATGACACCGTACTTGATCATGTCGCCGTACTCGCCGGTCAGTGCGTTCAGGCCGTGGCCCGCGTCGACGCTGCGGACCCTCTCGACCACAACGCTGCCCTCGAAGCCGGCGTTGCTCGCGATCCAGTACAGCGGCGACGTGAGCGCCGACCTCACGATATTGGCACCCGTGAGGTAGTCGCCCTCCAGGTCCAGCTTGTCCAGAGCCGAAGCAGCCTGGAGCAGCGCGGTGCCGCCACCGGCGACGATGCCCTCCTCGACCGCAGCACGGGTCGCCGACAGGGCGTCCTCGATGCGGTGCTTCTTCTCCTTCAACTCGACCTCGGTGGCCGCGCCGACCTTGACGACCGCAACGCCGCCGGACAGCTTCGCCAGCCGCTCCTGCAGCTTCTCGCGGTCCCAGTCGGAGTCCGTCTTGTCGATCTCACCCTTGATCTGGGAGATGCGGCCCTTGATGTCCTCTTCGGCGCCTGCGCCTTCGACGATGGTCGTGTTGTCCTTGGTGATCGTGATCTTGCGGGCCTTGCCGAGCAGCTCCACGGAGACGCTGTCCAGCTTGAGGCCGACCTCCTCGGAGATGACCTGGCCACCGGTCAGGATCGCGATGTCCTGCAGCATGGCCTTGCGACGGTCGCCGAAGCCGGGAGCCTTCACGGCGGCCGACTGGAAGGTGCCGCGGATCTTGTTCACCACGAGGGTGGCCAGGGCCTCGCCCTCGACGTCCTCGGCGATGATGACCAGCGGACGACCGGCCTGCATGACCTTCTCCAGAATCGGCAGCAGGTCGTGGACGGCCGACACCTTCTGGTTCGCGATGAGGATGTAAGGCTCGTCGAAGACGACCTCCATCC
>WHTG01000300.1 GCA_009377835.1 Nitriliruptorales bacterium | reverse complement strand
GGCGCCACCCGGCGCAGGCCGGTTCCCGCGTCGAGCAGCAACGAGGGGGACGCATCGTCATGCGCCACAGCGACACAGGACGTGTGCCCGCCGTAACGCACAAATTCGAGACCCGGTGCCGGTGTCGAACCCCGGGTCCCGCAGAAGAACAGCCGCACCCGTCAGTCGTCCTCCCGTCGATGTCCCTTCGCCACCTCGGCCAGCGCCTCCATGCGTACCTGGTCGCCCGAGGCGACGGCGACGGTACAGGACGTCACCGCCCGCAACGTCGAGGTGCGGCGACCGCCCTCCAGGACGGCGCGCTCGCCGAGGATCGCACCGGGACCGACGTCGGCCAGCGGCTCCCCGTCCACTTCGATGCTGAGCACCCCGTCGAGCAGCAGGAACAGCTCCTCGCCCTCCTCGCCCTGCTCCACGAGCGTGTCGCCAGGCTTGATCTTCCGCTTCCCGGGCTTGGCGCCGCCGCGCATGATCGCGGTCGACAGTTCGCGCTCCAGCGCGGTCTCGACGGCCGTGACGAGGGCCGGTGAGTCCTGCTCACCCCACGGACTCTGCGTTCCGAACCATTTCAGGGTCCAGTTCTTGAAGTCGATCACACCCGACTTGCCCGCCAGTTTGCCCGCGGAGTCGTAGACCCAGTGGCGCGGGAAGGGACTCGCACCCGTCAGCTCGTGTTCCGAGCGGCCGTCCGCGTACAGCGTCAGCGTCAGCGTCGTCCATGCGGTCGGCGCCAGGAACTGGACGAAGGGGGGGCGCGACACGCGCCGCGGCATGGGTGCGCCGGTCCTGCCACCCGCCGTCTGTGTGAACCTGACGAAGTCCTCGCCGACCTCTGGTTCCGGCCGCAGGTCGGGATAGGCCACGGCGGCGATCGTCGTGCTGAATCTGCCGAGGCGCAGCGTCGTCCCGCCCAGATGTCCGCCGCCGTCACGGCCGTGGCCGACGATGCGCCCGTCCTCGACCTCGATCCAGCACCGCAGCTCGTTGGCGAAGCGGATGCGGTCGGAGCCGAGCAGCGCCTGCAGCTCGTCGGGCCCGTCGATCACATCCGGCGGCGGGTCGTCGTAGTGGCCGATCCCGATGTCCATCGGCAACCGCATCGGTCCGGTCATGGCCTCCGAAGGGATCCACGTGACGGACGTGACTGATGACTCAAAACGCATTTCCCGCCCCCTGTTGCTGTGACGTTCGTTGGACTCCCGCAGGATGCTCGCATCACGCGACGGTTTCCAGCGTGGAGGCACCGGCGTCGAGAGGGTGGGTGCCACCACCGTGGGAACGGGTGATTTCCTCCTCGACGCGGCGGCTGTCATGACGCACCATGCACGGCTGGCAGCGCAGGGGCGGCACGCGGGGGCAAGGCGGGAATGGATGCGTGACACGAAGATCAGTGTCTTCCTGGCCGATGACAATCTCATCGTCCGGGAGGGCGTCCGTGCGCTGCTGTCACTGGAAGACGATCTCGAGGTCGTCGGAGTCGCCGCGGAGTACGCGGAGTTGATCGAAGGCGCCGAACGTGAGGCACCGCAGGTCCTGGTGACCGACATCCGCATGCCGCCGACGTTCCAACGCGAGGGGATCGAAGCGGCGAAGCAGGTGCGCAAGCGCCACCCCGGCACCGGCGTGGTGATCCTGTCGCAGTACGACGACCCTGAATACGCCGTCTCGCTGCTGTCGGAAGGCGCCGCCGGCTACGCGTACCTGCTCAAGGACCGTGTCGCGGAAGGGGACCAGCTCGCGCGCGCGATCCGCGAGGTCGCCACGGGTGGTTCGATGCTGGACCCCAAGATCGTCGAGGCCCTCGTGCGGCCCATCACGACCGACGACGACCTCGCCGCAGCGGACGAGGAGCTGCTGCGGATGATCGCCGAGGGCAAGCCGATCAAGGCCATCGCGGTCGCACGGCAGACGACCGCCGCGGACGTGGCTGACTCCATCGAGCGGCTGTTCGTCGTTCTCGCACAGGGCTTGAGCAGCGGGACCGTCGGCTGCCTGGAGCGGCTGAAGATGCTGCACCAGGCCATCGTCGATCGTGAGGAGCAGGGCGAGAAGCTCAGCCGGCTGCTGCCGGGGGGGATCGCCGAGAAGTTGCGCTACGAGGGCCGGCGCATCGGCGAGACCGAGTCCCTCCTCGTGACCGTCGTGATGTCCGACATCCGCGGCTACTCAACCATCGCAGAGCGAAGCCAGCCGAGCCTGCTCGCGCGGCAGCTCAACGAGCATCGCGCGGAGATGAATCGCGCGATCCTCGCCGAGGGGGGAACGGTCATGCAGTTCGTCGGCGACGCGGTCATGGCGGTGTTCGGTGCGCCAGTCCCGCAGACCGATCACGCCGATCGCGCGGTCGTCGCCGCCGCCACGATGCACGCGGCGCAGGATCGGGTGAACCAGCGGTGGCGTGCCGAGGGCATCGAAGCGTTCGGCCTGGGGATCGGCCTGTCCACTGGCGAGGTTGCCGCGGCGCTCCTCGGGTCCGAGGAGCGGCTGGAGTACTCCCTGGTCGGCGACACGGTGAATCTGTCCCAGCGGATCCAGCAGTGGGC
>WHTG01000084.1 GCA_009377835.1 Nitriliruptorales bacterium | reverse complement strand
GTACGTCGTCCTCGCCGGCGGCGGCAAGGTTGGCCGCTATATCGCCATGGACCTCCTCAACGAAGGACATGACGTCGCCATCATCGAACGGGTCGAAGGACGGTGCGACCAACTGCTGCGCGAGTACGACCTGCTGGTCATCCACGGCGACGCCTGCGACGTCCGCGACTTCCAGCAAGCCCGCCCGGAGCGCGCGGACGTGTTCGTCGCCACCACCGGCGATGACGACGACAACTTCGTCGCCTGTCAGTTGGCGAAGACGACGTTCGAGGTGCCGCGTGTGATCGCGCGGGTGAACACCCCCCGCAACGAAGAGATCTTCCGGCGGATGGACATCGAGTCCGTCTCCACGACCAGTCTCATCTCGCGCCTGATCCGCGAGCAGGTGTCGGTCGGTGAACTCATCCACCTGTACACCCTGCGTGGCGGGACCGTGAATCTGGTCGAAGTCGACCTCCCACCGGACGGGCAACGCCATCGCGCACCGTTGGGCGACCTGGACATGCCCGAGGAGGCCGCCATCGTGTGCATCTTCCGCGGCGACGACACCCTCATCCCGCGCGCCGCGACCAGGTTGAAGCCGGGCGACCAGGTCATCGCGTTGACGCGGCCCGAGTTCGAGGAGGACCTCCGCGCGGCCATCCTGACGGGACGGACGCGTGAGGACTGACCGCTTTCGCTCCTTCACGAAACGGGGGGCCACGGTGGGCGTCCTCGCTGTCGTCGCCGCGGCCGGCCTGCTGATCGTGGCCGGTGCGCTGGTAGCGGCCGTGCTGACACTGGTGCTCTGAGATGTTGTTCCGCCCGGACACCGGCGACCTCGCTGCGATCGGGCTGAACCTGTCGCGGGTGCTGCTGGTCGTCGCGGCGGTGATGCTCATCCCGGCGGTGCTTGGCTTCGCGCTCGGTGAGACCAACGACGCGCTGTCCTTCGTCATCGCCGCCGCACTGACGGCCTCGGTCGGTCTGGTCGGCGAAATAATTCTCCCGCGCGACATCGACATCGACTGGCAGCACGGGATGATGGTCGCGGCCGTCGCGTGGCTGGTCGCACCCGTGTTCGGCGCCGTACCCCTGCATCTGTCGGGCCATTACGGCGGGTTCCTGGACGCGTACTTCGATGCCATGAGCGGCTTCGTGACGGCCGGTCTGGCGGTCATCAACGACCTGGACCACCTGTCCGACAGCGTCAACCTCTGGCGCCACCTGATGCACTTCCTGGGCGGTCAGGGACTGATGCTGATGGCGCTGTCACTGTTCGCCGGCGGCGGCGGCTCCGTCGGAATGTATGTCGGCGAGGGCCGGGAGGACCGCATCGTCCCGAACGTCCAGCGCACCGCGCAGATCATCTGGCGGGTGGCGCTGGTCTACGCCCTGATCGGTGTCACGCTGGTGTTCATCGTCCTGATCGGTGCCGGCGTGGCACCCGCGCGGGCGATCTTCCACGCGATCAACCTCTGGATCGCGGCGTTCGACACCGGCGGCTTCGCACCAAACGCGGCAGGGATCTGGCTGTACCACTCGTGGAGCGTGGAGATCGCACTCGGGATCTTCATGGTGGCGGGTGCCCTGTCGTTCGCGCTGCACTACCAGCTGTGGCAACGCCGCGTCGGGGAAATGTGGCGCAACATCGAGACGCGGCTGTTCGCCCTGTCGATCCTGGGAGTGTTCGCCGTCGCCTGCGTCGGGTTGCTGAGGGCCGGTACGTACGACTCGGTGAACCCGCTCATGCGGCGCGCGTTCTTCCAGGTGGTGTCCGCGCATACCGGCACTGGATTCTCGAACATACCGGGGCGGCTTTTCGTCACGGACTGGGGTCTGCTGGCTCCCGCGGCCGTCGTCCTCGCCATGGGCCTGGGCGCCATGGCGGGCTCGACCGCCGGGGGTATCAAGTTGATCCGGTTGGGCCTGGTGGCGAAGGCGATCTCTGAGCAGATGCGCCGGCTGACGCTCCCGCGGTCAGCCGTCACGATCCAGACCTACCACTCGGGAACCCGTCAGGTCCTCAGCGACCAGGTCGTGCGGTCCGCCCTGACGATCCTCCTGCTGTACCTGGTGCTGTACCTGTTCGGCGCCGCGGTCGGCCTGTTCTACGGCTACACGTTCGATCAGGCCATGTTCGAGAGCACCTCGGCGGCGGCCGCCGTCGGGCTGTCGATCGGCATCGTCGGCCCGACGATGCCGGTATGGCTGAAGATCACCTACATCCTGCAGATGTGGATCGGCCGGCTCGAGTTCGTCGCGGTGCTCGCTCTGGTCGGGTTCATCTGGTCCGCCTACCGGGGCCGGGTGTGACGGCATGAGCCCTCGCCGCTACCGGCCGATCACGACGGTGCAGGCGATCGTGGGCACCGTCGCCATCCTCGCTGCCGTCGCAGTCATCGTGGGCATGTCGCAGCTGCTGCTCCTGCCCCAGACGGGGGTCCGGCTGCTCGAGGCGCCCGAGCATGAGGACGAGGGGCTGACAAACCGCGGGGAGGTCACATGTCCTTCGCGTGAGAACCTTGCGCGTCGGCCGAGCCCGATGCCGGTGTCGTCGTCGGAACTGATCGAATGCCCGAAGCTGTTCGACGGTGAGCAGGTCCGCTACGAGGGGGAGGCAGTGGGCGTCGTCCTGCTCAGGCCGACCCACTCCTGGGTCCACGTCAACGACGATCCGTACGCCGTGCGGATCGGACCGGTGTCGGAACATCGAACCGTCGCCGGGGGGAACTCCGGCATGGCCGTGTCGATGCCGCGGGAGACCGCAGCGGCGGTGACGCCGGGCGCGTTTCGCACGGCCGGCACGGGGCTGTCGATTGTCGGCACGTTCCTGCGGGCTGACCCGGATGACGGCGGAGCGCCGTCCATCCGGGCGACCGGCGTGCGTGTCGTGCGTGACGCCCGCAGCGTGCACCAGGAGATCTCCGTGCGGCGCATCGTTGCCGCTGTGGTGTTTGTCGCAGTGGCGATGGGCCTGTTGGTCGTCCGGCGCGTGGTTCGTCGCCGGTCCTACACCTAGGCTGTCTCCGCGACGGGCGCCTGCCCCATCCCCTTCGCCTGGCGGGCGAGGTCGCGTCTCCCGGCTGCCAGCGAGGAGGGGCACAGATCCTCCACGATGCAGTCCGCGCACCGCGGGCGCTGCGCGTCGCAAATCCTGCGGCCGTGCAGGATGATCGACAGGCTGGCGCTCGGCCACGACTCCTTGGGCAGCAGCTTCATCAGGTCCCGCTCGATGCGTAGAGGGTCGTCGGAGCGGGTGAAGGCAAACCTCCGGGAGAGGCGCTTGACGTGGGTGTCCACGGCGATGCCGGCGTCCCGGTCCGCACGGTGCGCCTCCGGCGCGGCCGCGCCGAGGACGACGTTGGCCGTCTTGCGCGCAACGCCCGGTAAGGCGATGAGCTCGCGCATCGTCAGCGGGACTTCGCCGCCGTGCCGCTCCATCAGCGCTTCGCACATGCCGCGCAGGCTCTTGGTCTTCTGCCGGAAGAACCCCGTTTGGTAGATGTCCCGCTGCAATTCCTCCTCCGCGACCGCGAGGTAATCCTCCGGTCGCCGGTACTTGGCAAACAGCGTCGCGGTTACCTCGTTGATCTTCTTGTCCGTCGACTGGGCCGACAGGATCGTTGCGACGAGCAGCTCGAACGGCGTCGTCCAGTTCAACTCGACGACGCCACCGTCGTACTCCTCGTCAAGCCGCGCCGCGATCACTGGCGCACGCAGCTTCTTGGGGCTGCGGCGGTCGAGTTCGGCAGGTGGCTCCACGGGCGGCAGTGTAGGGGGCGCAGTTGTCACCGCGGATCCGCGCGGGTGCCTTCGACAGGGAGGACCACACGGAACGTCGACCCCTCTCCGAGCACGCTCTGCACCGACACCTGGCCACCGTGGCGCTCGGTCGCATGACGCACGATGGACAGACCGAGTCCGGTGCCGCCGCCGGCGCGGCTTCTCGCCCTGTCGACGCGGTAGAAGCGCTCGAAGATCCGATCACGATCGGCGTCCGCGATGCCCAGACCGTCGTCCTCGACCTCCAGGATCGCGTGCGACGCCGTCCGTTCCACAGTGACGTCCACGTGGCCGCCCGGCCGGTTGTAGCGGACGGCGTTCTCCAGCAGGTTCGCGACGATCAGCCGAACATCGCCTGGAAGGGCCACCAACGGGGCAGGTGCGTCCGCATGGACGCTGACCTTGACGTCGCGGGACTGCGCCAGGGGCAGGATCCGCTCCGCCTGCGCCCGCACGATCTCGGCCAGGTCCACCCGCCGGCGCTCGGCCGCTGCATCCTCCTCGAGCCGTGCGAGGTCCAGGAGCTCACGGGCAAGCTTGCCCAACCGAGTCGCCTCGATCTGCAGGCGGACGACCATGCTGCGCGCGCGGACGGGATCACGGTCGATCGCGACACCAAGCGAATCGGCCAGCGCCTGCATGCCGGCCACAGGCGTCCTCAGCTCGTGGGAGGCGTTGGTCACGAAGTCGCGACGGATTGCCTCCAGGCGACGGCTGTCGGTCACATCGGTCACCACCAGCGCGACCACGTCGTGGTCGGCGATCGTCGTCTGTGCCGTCAGATGCCGGTCGCCCCGCTGCACCTCGACGCTGACACCCTGACCCGTCTCCCGCGCCTCGACCACGGCATTTGCGAGCGCCTCCACCCCCAACACCTGCAGCGGCGAGCGCATCTGGCGCCGTCGTACGCCGAACATCTGCTGCGCGGCCGGGTTCGCGTAGGTCAGCCCGACCGCATCGAACAGCAGGATGGCGGTGGGCATGGAATCCAGCAGGTGCTCGACGCGCGCCCGTTCCCGGGCGACGGCGTCGTATCGCTGCTGCAGTGTCTGTCCGACCTCTGCCAGTTCGCCGACGAGCCGCCGCCAGGCGCGGCTGCCGCGCACCTCCTCCTGCACCACCGGCTCGCCCCGTGCGAACCGGCGGATCCGTGTCGCGACTTCCTCCAGTCGGCGGTCCGAGACCAACGACAGGCCCACCGCCGCGAGCAAACCGAGGATCGCGCCGATCGCCGCGGCCCAACCAGGTGGCAACCGCAGCATCGCTGCGATAGCCCCTGCCGCTGCCGCGGCCAGCGGAACGAGGACGAGCGAGCGGCGGATCACCGGCGGGAGCGTGCAATGGGAGGCATCGCCACCAGTGTGGCGCGGCGCGGCGGGTTCAGTCCGAGAACTTGTAGCCGACGCCCCGCACGGTGACGATCAGCTTCGGGTGGTGCGGGTCCTCCTCGATGCGGCTGCGCAAGCGCTTGACGTGAACGTCCAGGGTCTTGGTGTCGCCGACGTAGTCGCTGCCCCATACGCGGTCGATGATGAGGTCCCGCGTGAGTACCCTCCCCGCGTTGCGCAGGAGGAGTTCGAGCAGCGTGAACTCCTTGGGCGGCAGATCCACACTGCCGCCGCGGACCGAGACCTCGTAGCGCTCGGCATCCATGCGAACGCCGTTGACCTCCAGCGCCGCGGTCATGTCCGGCAGGTCCCACTCGCCGCCGCGCCGCAGGACCGCGCGCACCCTGGCAGCCAACTCGCGCATGGAGAACGGCTTCGTCACGTAGTCGTCGGCCCCGATCTCCAGGCCGACGACCTTGTCGATCTCAGCGTCCTTCGCCGTCAACATGATGATCGGGACGGCGCTGCGGCCACGGATGCGCTTGCACACCTCGATCCCGCTCAGCCCCGGGAGCATCACGTCGAGCAGGACGAGATCCGGCCGCTCCCGCTCGAACAACTGCAGTGACGCTTCACCGTCAGTGGTGGTGACGACCTGGAATCCCTCAGCGGTCAGACCGTATTCCAGAGCCTCGACAAGCGCCGGCTCGTCCTCGACAACCATGATTTTCGGCATACGTCAGCAGTCTAGGGAGAGCCCTGTCACGAAAGGCGCCGTGGTGCCGGATCACAAGGTTGTTCGAGTAATGGCCATCCCGGCGTCGGTATCGCGTTGCCTGCGATTCACCTGTTCCACAATTCACCATAAGCCGCCCGATAGGATCGGTGGCTCAAGACCGTCACCGACCCGCAAGGTCCGCTGTCATGAAGCTTCGCCGGGAGTATCGAGAAGAACTGTCCGAACTCGAGGACCGCATCCTGAGCATGGGATCTCGGGTGCTCGACATGCTCGGCGAGGCCATGGAAGCGCTGATCGAACACGACCTGACCCGCGCGGCTGCGGTCATTCGCACCGATGATCTCCTCGACGCGCAGTACGAAGAAGTCCACGAACACATCCTGACGACGATCGCGTTGCAGGCGCCGGTGGCGACACAGCTGCGGCTGCTGTCGGCGTTCCTCCACTGCAACATCCACCTGGAGCGAATGGGTGACCTCTGCGTGAACATCGCGAAAATCGTGACCCTCATCGACCAGGACTCCGAGGACGAGGAACTCATCGCACAGGTCGGCGAGATGGCGCAGCACGCACGCCGCGTCATCGAACGCGCGCTGGAGGCGCTGGCGAAGCGGGACCTGGACATCGTCGCCGAACTGCCGGCCATGGACGACCCGATCGACAAACTCAACCGCGGGCTGTTCAAACGCATGGTGCGGTTGGCGATCTCCGAAGAGAAGAAGCTGGACTGGGCCATGCGGATGGTGCTCGTCAGCCGCTACCTCGAGCGCATGGGCGACCACGCGGTGGACATCGGCGAGCAGGTCTATTTCATCGTCACCGGAAACAACATCGAGCTCGCCTCGAATTCGCCCCGCGAGTAACCGGACGCTACGGCCGGAGCCGCGTCAACAGGAGCTCGCACTCCTCGAGGGTGTTGAAGAAGTGGGCGCCGATGCGGATCCCGGCTCCGGGGCGGAAGTCGACGACGATGCCGGCAGCGATCAGCCGGCGGCTCGTCTGCTCCGTCTCGTCGCCCAGGAAGAGGGGCACCGCACCACCGCGGACATCCGCGTCGAGCGGCGTGCGCACCTCGATCCCCCGCTCCAGTGCGCCTTCAACAAGTCGAGCCGTGAGGCGCTGCGACGAAGTCACAGCCGATCGCAGTGGAATCGACGGGCATGTGCCCGACCGCGTGGTAACCGTCGACCAGACACAGTGCGCCCGCGCTGCGAGCGGCCGCGCGACGGTTGCCACATCGACGATGGCGGAGGACCGGAACAGCACGTGGCTGACGATGACGATCGCGGTCCGCTCGTCGATCGCCTCACAGAAGTCCTGCGCGTCGACCGTCCGGCCGTCGGTGGCAACGACCGTGTATTCCGCCCCCAGCCGCTGCTGCTGCGCCGCGAGGTAATGATGCGACGGCCAGTCCACGTCAGCCACCACGATGGCGTTGCGGTCCGAAACGAAATCCACGCTGCTGAGCACCATCGACACGAGCGTCGACACGTTCTGATGGACGACGACGGTGCCGTGCGGCGCCGACCAGGTCCGCCAGCACCCCGCTGACCTCCTGAACCTCCGGCAGCCAGTCCTCGTGCCATGCCTCGACTCCCTTGGTTTCCCACAGCCGCGCGAATTGCGCCAGTGAGTCGTGAACGCCGGCGGGCATCGCGCCGAGGGAATTGTTGATCAGGTACGTGCACCGCCGCACGGTCGGAAAACGACTGCGCCACGCGACAACTTCGGCGTCGCTGAGGGGCGTGGCAGCCTGGGGCGTCTAGCCGAATCTCCCGGTCACGTAGTCTTCGGTCCGGCGGTCCGACGGGTTCTTGAAAATTTTCTCGGTGAAGTCGTACTCGACGAGCTTGCCGGATCGGAAGTCGGACGCCTCGTCCTCGACCTCGGTCGTGAAGAAGGCGGTGCGGTCGCTGACCCGTGCGGCCTGCTGCATGTTGTGCGTCACGATCACGATCGTGTAGCGCTCCTGCAGCTCACGCATGAGATCCTCGATGCGGCCCGTCGAGATCGGGTCCAGCGCCGAGGCCGGTTCGTCCATCAGGATGACGTCCGGGTCGATCGCGATCGCCCTGGCGATGCACAGCCGCTGTTGCTGGCCCCCTGAGAGGCTGTAGGCGCTGTCGTTCAGCTTGTTGCGTACCTCGTCCCACAGAGCGGCTCGGCGCAGACTGCGTTCCACGACCTCGTCGGCGTCGACCTCCATCCCATTCACCTTCGGCCCGAACAGGATGTTCTCGCGGACGGACTTCGGGAACGGATTCGGCTTCTGGAACACCATCCCGATGCGGCGCCGCACCTCCACGGGATCGACACCCTTGGCGTACAGGTCCTGCCCGTGGTACGTGATCGTGCCCTCCACCGTCGCGGATGGGATCAGATCGTTCATCCGGTTGAAGCAGCGGATGAAGGTGGACTTGCCGCAACCTGACGGCCCGATCAGCGCGGTGATCTCGTGGCGGTAGATCTGCAGCGACACATTGCGGATGGCGGGGTGGACGCCGTAGCGGACCGTGACGTCACGGACGTCGAAGACCAGGTCGGAGGCGAGCTTGGAGTGTTCTGCCGCGGTGTGATGCGCCAAGGCTCGCGAGTCTACCGGGACATCCAGTACCGGGCGCTGGCGCACAGCCTGAGACTGAGCCGAGTCCATCAGTATCTCCTCGAGAAACGGTTGCGCGCGACGATCGCCGCGGAGTTCATGATCAGCAGGACGGCCATGAGGACGAGGATTCCGGCCGATGCGGCATCGATCTTGAAGCCTTCCTGAGGCCGGGATACGAAGTTGTAGATCTGGACCGGGAGCGCCGCGAAGGCCTCCATGAAATACCACGGCTCGTTGTCGGCACGACGGCTGAACACAGCGCCGACCACCAGGATCGGCGCGGTCTCGCCGATCGCCCGCGACAGCGCGAGGATCGTCCCGGTCAGCATGCCCGGCAGCGCCGACGGCAGGATCTGGCGGTAGGACACCTGCCATGGTGTCGCGCCCAGTGCGAGCCCCCCATCGCGGATCGCCAGCGGCACTGCCCGGATCGACTCACGACCCGCGACGATGATGACGGGAAGGATCAGCAAAGCAAGCGTGAGCGCCCCCGCGAGGAGGCTGCGGCCGAGGTTGAGGGCGTAGACGAAGACCGCAACCCCGAGGAGGCCGTACACCACGGAGGGAACACCCGCGAGGTTCGAGATATTCGCCTCCATCAACCGCGTGAAACGGTTGTCGGGGGCGAACTCCTCCAGGTAGATGGCGGCTCCCACCCCGACCGGAAACGCGACGAGCGCCGTCAGGACCATG
Organism: Nitriliruptorales bacterium; assembly: GCA_009377835.1. Taxonomy (GTDB): domain Bacteria; phylum Actinomycetota; class Nitriliruptoria; order Euzebyales; family Egibacteraceae; genus WHTG01. The sequence continues at coordinate 3,663 of WHTG01000084.1, read as the reverse complement.
AGGGACAGCGTCCCGGTCAGGCCGGCGCGAATACCGGTGTTCTCTGCGGTCCGACTGGCATAGCGCGTCAGGAAGTCCACGTTGATGCGCGTGAACCCGTCGAGGACGATGTCGACGACGAGCAGCGCCAGCACGAGGATCGCCACGGCGGTCAAGGTGAACAGTACGGTCGCGAAAGCGCGCTCCTTGAGCTTTCGCCTGCGCCCTCGTTCGAGCCCCGCGAGCGTGTCGTGGACGGTGCGACGCGGCGTCGACACCGCCATGATCAGTACACCTCCCGATAGCGGCGCACGAAGCGCTGCGCGAGCACATTCAGGGCAAACGTCATGAGGAACAGCAACGCGCCCACCGCGAAGATGGATTCGTAGGTCAACGACCCACGCGCCGCTTCACCCCCGACGGCCTGCACGATGTAGGCGGTCATCGTCTGGATCTGGTCGAAGGGGTTCGCGGTGAGCTTGGGGAGATTGCCGGCGGCGATCGCGACGATCATCGTCTCCCCGATCGCGCGCCCCATGCCGAGGATGACTGCCGCGACGATGCCGGACAGGGCAGCGGGCGTGACGACGCGGATGGCGACCTGGCGCTTGGTCCCCCCCAGGCCATAGGCGCTCTCACGCAGGCCCTGCGGCACCGCCGACAGTGCGTCCTCCGACAGCGACGCGATCGTCGGCACGATCATGATGCCCATGACGATGCCGGCGCTCGCGGCGTTGAAGATCTGCACCGTGGAGGTGCCGAAGATCGCCCGCAACACCGGTGTCATGAACGTCAGCGCGAAGTAGCCGAGCACCACGGTGGGCACGCCGGCGAGCAGTTCCAGAACCGGCTTCAACACACGGCGGGCGCGGGGCGCAGCGTACTCCGACAGGTAGATGGCCGACCCCAGCCCGAGCGGGACGGCGACCATCATGGCGATCGCCGTGACGAGCAATGTTCCGTTGACCAGCGGTAACACGCCGAACCGGCCCTGCTCGACGCCGCCGAACGGACGCCACGCGGTGTCGGTGAAGAACTTCCAGATCGACACGTCGCGGAAGAAGTCAGAGGCGTCCACGAACAGCACCAACACGATGCCGACGGTCGTGAAGATCGAAACCGCGGCGCACAGCCACAGCAGCCCGAGGATCACCCGTTCGCCACGGCGGGTTCGACCCGCCAGGGACAGCGGCTGAGACGGTAGTTCGGGCCCGGCAGCGGCAGCCGGCATGCCGGCGGCGGATGTCTGCGGCTCGCTGTGCATGGACTCCTCAAAGGTCTGGGAGGAAGATGGCCGCCGGACGGTACGGCGCACGCGGCCGGTGGCCTCCTCGCGTTCGTGTCAGCCGTCGATCGCTTCCTGCAGGTCGCTCTTCGCGGCCTCGAGATCCTCGTCCGGCACGCCGATGTAGCCGACCTCATCGATCAGCGAAGGCACCGTGTCCAGGTAGTAGGTCACGAACCCTTCCACCTCCGGACGCTCGAGCGCCTCCTGCTGCACGTAGATGAACAGCGGACGCGTCATCTGGTACGAGTCGTCCTGCGCCGACTCGACGCTGGGCGCCACGCAGCCGTCACCGGCGTCGTACTCCAGGGCCTTGAGCTGATCGGCGCTCTCCTGGAAGTACGCGAACCCGAAGAAGCCCCACGACCCCGGGGTGCCGATCACCCCCTGGGCGATGATGTTGTCGTCCTCCGACGCGTTGAAGTCCTGACGCGAACCCTCGAGGCCGAGCACGTCCTCGACCATGAAGTCATAGGTGCCGGAGTCCGTTCCTGGGGCGAAGACCTCCAGCGGTTCGTCGGGAAACTCGGGGTTCACCTCGCTCCACGTTGTCGCGGCGTCCTCCTCCCCGAAGATTTTCGTGACCTCCTCAGTCGTCAGGCAGTCGACCCAGTCGGTCTCGGGGGTGGTCACCATCGTCAGCGCGTCGGTACCCACGCGCAGCTCGACGTACTCGACGCCGGCGTCGGCGCAGATCTCCGCCTCCTCGTCCTTGATCGGCCGCGAAGCGTCGGAGATGTCCGTCTCTCCGGCGCAGAAGCGTTCGAACCCGCCGCCGGTGCCCGACACGCCGACGTTGACGGTCACGTTGCTCTGCTCGACTGCATACTCCTCTGCGATCGCATCGGTCAGCGGCGCGACGGTCGAGGAACCATCCACCTCGATCGAACCGGACAGCTCACCGCCCTCGCCGCCGGCACCTTCCTCGTCGCCGCCCTCACCCAGCTCCTCGTTCGCGGATCCCTCGCTGCCGCCACATGCAGCGGTAATCAGCGCGAGAACCACGACCAGGCCCAGCAGCACTTGCCAGTTCTTGCTCACGAAATCTCCTCAGAAGTCAGTGGGGCATCGGCCCGCAGATGACGTACGAAACGACCGTAGGTGCGTCACGTAACCCGAAGGGGTGAGGAAGGTGAACGAAAGCTTGCGATGCTTCGGCAATGCGGGAGCGAGGGCGGTGAGGCAGCGGCACGCGAACATCATGCGTGCGCCAGGTTGCCAAAAACCGCGCACGAGATGAATGCACGGTGAACGTCGGCCGACTGGCGTCGCGCCGCGGCCACAGGCACGATGCCGCGCCATGAGCCGAGCCCAGCCGAGTGTTCCCGGTGTGTTCTGGCCCAAGGACCGGGCGGTCTCATCCGACGACGGGGCGACCATCACCTACACGTTTCTGGGTCCCGACGACGGGCGTGTCGTCGCGCTGTGCAGCGGGTTCCTGTGTCCGGACACCTGGTGGTACTACCTGGCGCCGGCGTTGGAGCACGCCGGCTACCGGGTCCTGTTGTTCCACTACCGCGGCATCGCCACCTCGACCCTGCCCGCCGCCGCGGGTCCAGAGGCGTTCACCATCGACCGGTTCGCCCGCGACCTGCGGGCGATCGTGGACCACGAGGATCTGGACGACATCGTCCTGGTCGGCCATTCCATGGGTGTCCAGGTCATGCTCGACGCGTACCACCTGATGCCGGGACGTACGACAGGGGTCGTCGCGTTGACCGGCCCCTACGCCTCGCCCGTCCGCACGCTGTACGGCCGCCGCGAACTGATCTACCTCTACGAGATCGTCCGCCGGGCGCTCACGATGACGTACCCCCCGCTGCTCAACGCCGGATGGCGTCTGGCGTGGCGGCGACTACCCTTCCTCACGATCGGCAGGGCGGTGAGGGCATTCGGCCCGCGCACCAGCGAGGCCATCGTGCAGAGTTACGTCGAGCATGCGGCCGCGATGGATCCACGGCTTGTCATCCGCATCGCGGAGGGGATGCACTCCCATGACGCCATGGAATACCTCCCGGAGGTGAAGGTCCCGGCACTCGTGGTCGTGGGAGGCAAGGACCCGTTCTCGCCGCCGAAGCTGGGCTACGACATGATCAAGGCGATGCCCGACGGTGTCCTGCGCACGGTGCCGGAAGGCACCCACGGGACAATCCTGGAGTACCCGGAGTTGGTGAACGAGTTCGTCCTGGACTTCCTCGACAGCCTGGACTCCGGCGCTGCCTAGCCGGGCGCAGCGGTACGTCCGGCTCCTGGCAATCGGCGGCGTGGGCGGCTACTCGAAGTCGATCGAGCTGTACTCCATCACCTTGTCGAGGTTGTGACGTGCCTGGATGAATCGCACCGTCCCGCTCTTGCCGCGCATGACCAGTGACTCGGTGACTGCTGCGCCGGCCCGGTAG
>WHTG01000257.1 GCA_009377835.1 Nitriliruptorales bacterium | reverse complement strand
TCGAGAACCCGAACAGGCTGACATCGAGGCCCATCAACTTCGCTTGCCGGTCGCTTCGGGCCCAGCCGAAGTAGATCATCAGGCTCGTGACGATTGTCAGCGGCGGACCGATGGTCCCGATGACGGACAGGGCGGAACGTACGGGCGACTCACTGGCGGCGGATGCTGCCCCCGGAGCAGGTGACCTCGCCACCGGCGACGCGTCGTCGCCGGGGGGGATGGGTCGTGCTGCCGGGTCTGAGTGATCAGCCGGAGAGTGCACAGGTCCGTCAGGGATCTCCTGTACGCGGCGATCACCGGGCGGCGCAGCGCCCGCGGCTCCCACGGCAGGTTTGGTCATCCGATCGTGTCCGAGGAGCGAGTGGAGGTGGTGGCGCCGACCTCCGGATCGGCGGTCGAACTGGTCTCGGGCTCTTCGGTCGAGCCGTTGTCGGGTTCTTCGGTCGAACCGCTGTCCGTACCGTTTGCGCCGGCCGACTGTGCGCCGCAGTTCGTCTGCCCGGCGACTCGCACAAACTGCACATCCGGCGACTGGTCTGGATTCCGTTCGTGCCAGTCCAGCGCCCGGTCGATCAGGGCGGACACCTGCTCAGCAAGGCAGTCGTTGGCGAGTGTGGACGGATCGGCTCCGGCCAGTGCCGCCACCTCGTCCCACTGCTCCTGCTGTCCGTCTACCGCCGCCGCGCAGACGGCCACCATGGCGCGACCGAACGCGCCGACATCCTGCTCCGCCGTGTAGCTCTCCAGGGCAGCACAGTCGCCGCTGGCGAACGCGTTGTACGCGGGCCATGACGGCGTGGGGATATCCGGGTCGCTGGGTCCGAAGGGCACCCAACTGAGGCTCTCGGCATCCTGCTCGCCTGTGTCGTCGGGCTCCTCATCCTCGTCGGCCTGCGACTCGTCCTGTCCCCCAGCGGACTCGCCCGTGGTCGTGGTCGGTGTCGGCTCCCCGCCACCCGCGCAGGCGGTCGCCATTCCCAGTATCACGATCATCGTCACGACAAGAAATAGATACGAACCACGCCACCCGCCCATGACACCCTCCCACTCTCCGCGATCGTGCGAGATGTCGGTCGCATAGTCGCCTCGAAAAGTCCGCGCGTCAACGGTTCCAGCACACCACCAGCCCGGGCGGGTGCGTGCATTCCCGTCAGGTGACTACGACGGCCAGCGTTCCTTGCAGCCCCTGCGTCGGCATCGCTGGTCCGGCGGGATCCGCGCGACCTCCCGCTGCGTCACGTCGGGGCGTGACGTGCCGCGACGGTTGCAAGCCGGCATGTCATCGATGATGACGTGCCACTTTCGACCATAGGGCCGTCCCTGCCATGAGTTCCGCGCCGCCAGTGTCATACCCGCCTCAAACAAGAAACCGCTGCTTGACGTCGACCACCGTGGGCCGAGTCTCGGCCTGACCGCTCATGAACCGCCGTCCCCGCGTCCGACGGTACGCCTCATGCGGGGAGCCGTCTCGGACGACGTGCGAACCCGATCTTTTCTTCGCCGGCTCAGCCAGGCTGGCACGCTCAGGGCTTCGGGATGCACATCGAATGTCGGCTGCGTGTCGATGTCGATGTCGTGCGCTGCCAGCCACCGCCACATGGTTGTCTCATCCGTCCCGACGAACCGCTCGAACAGCGACACCGGCATGGGCAGCCGGCGAGGACGTCGCCCGTTCGCCTGCCGCCAGAGTTCGCGGCATTCAGCGATTGAGCGTACGTCCGCCGCCAGCGGCAGGTCCGCCGCGATGAAGCGCCCGGGATCGGCGAGCGCCTTCGAGACGATGACCGCGAGATCGTCAACGGCCAGCCAACCCACCGGACGTGTGTCGCCCCTGAGCTTCGGCATGACGTGCCACACGGACGCCGGCGGGAAGAACTTCGACGCCGTCATGAGCTCCATGAACGCCATCGGCCGCAACACGGTGACCGGCACACCCCGTTCCTTCATGTACTCGGTGATCTCGACTTTGGTGTCCCACGAGCCCACGTCGGTTCGATGGCCGAAGCCCGCCGCGCCGTAGACGACGTGAGGCACGCCCACGCGCACAGCCACGTCGGCGACATTCTTTCCCTGCCTCACCTCACCCTCGTAGCCGCTGATGTGGTGGTTCTGCACGGTGAAGACGCCACTTGCACCCTCGAAGGCGCGTTCGAGGGAACGCGTGTCCTCCGAGTCCGCCTGCACGACGTCGATACCCAGCGCGCGAAGCGGGGCGGCTTTCTTGCCTTCGGGATTCCTGGTGAGCGCGCGGACGCTCCATCCGTCCCGCGAGAGCTGTCGCGTGACCGCGCTGCCTTGCAGGCCGGTTGCTCCGACCACCGCAACGATGCGACCGGCAGGTGCCGCCATAGTCCTCGCCCGCCCCTTGCCCGGAGTGCCACCCGATCATAGCCAACCTGCAGTTCGCGGTCACCGGTGTTGCTCGCCGGTGTGTCCGTCCCAGCGCTCTTCATGCTTTCGGTTTCGGTTGTCGGGTCTTCAGCCCCAACGCCGGAAGCCGCCTTCGCTGTTGATCGTTTGTCCGGTGATCCAGGCGGCGTCGTCAGTGGCAAGCCAGGCGATGAGTCGCGCGGGATCGTCGGGAACACCCCAGCGACCTGGCGGGAACCGCCGGCGTCCTGCCTCGTGGCTCTCGGGTGTGGCGTAGCCGGTGTCGACGGGACCTGGGTTGATCGTGTTGAGGGTGATCGCCTGGTCGGCGAGGTGGTCGGCCAGGGTGCGCGTGATGGAGGCAAGAGCGCCTTTGCTGGCGGCATAGGCAACTTCACTGCGCATGGGACCGAGGTCTTGTCCGGAAGTCAGGAAGATGATCCGGCCACCCGTGCGGCCATCGTGCTGGGCGGCGAACGCTTGGGTCAGCAGGATCGTTGAGCGGGTGTTGACTGCCCAGTGCGCGTCGAGCATGGCCGCATTCAGCGTGCCGAGTGGGCCGTCGCCTCCGCTGCGGGCATGGTTGCACACGAGAATGTCCACGTGCCCGAACGCCTCGGTGGCGGCGTCGATCAACTGGTCGGGGGCTTCAGGCGCGGCCAGGTCGACCTCGGCGTGGTGGACGCTCGCGTTCTGGTCGGCCAGGGCTGCAGTCACGCTGTCGACCAGGGCCTCCGGGCCGTCAGGATCGGCGCCCCACGGCTGGTGGCGGTCGTGGGGCGCGTAGTGGTGGAGGAACAGGCTGGCACCAAGCGCGGCCAGACGTCGGGCGACGGCGTAGCCGATGCCGGCGCGGCGGCTGGCGCCGGTGACCAGGGCAACCCGCCCTTGCAGCGGCATCGCCTTCGCTCGCAGTTGATCGGGATCGGCCTCGAACATGATCTCCAGTATCTGGCCTGTCGCTGATCCGGGCGCCACGGGGTTGACGCCGGTGTGCTCGGGATGATGGCGTCTGTGGGGATCGCGGCCGCCGCGCGGAACGACTGTCCGGCTGCGCGGGTCCAGTAATCGTCGATTCGAGCTGGTCGGGTGCTCCTTGTCCAAGCAGGCTTTCAGTGCCTCGTGCTGGGTGCGTCGCTCGTCCAGGCTTTTGTGGCGACACCAGTGATTCGCTCTGCACCGCAGGGATGACGCCGGCAGCCACTCGGCGACCCGGGCGGGGTCGTCGTCGACGATGTTGTACACACCGCGGCTGCCGTGCTCGATCGTCTGCACCGTCGCCTCTGCGGCGTCGGCGATGTGGATGAAGGACCACACGCCCCCGCCAGCGCCGACCAGCGGGAACCTGCGTTTGCGGATCATCTCGGACAGCTCC
>WHTG01000144.1 GCA_009377835.1 Nitriliruptorales bacterium | reverse complement strand
CTGCTGCGCGCGATCGCGGGGCTGGAACGACCGGATCACGGCCACATCATGCTCGGAGACCGGGTGCTGTTCGACGGTGCCACGGCGGTCGCGCCGGAGCGGCGCCGTATCGGCATGGTGTTCCAGGACTGGGCACTGTTCCCGCACCTGACCGTCGGGCGCAACGTCGGATTCGGGCTCGAACGCCGGGAGCGCCGCGGCGGCCGTGTCAGCGATGCCCTGGCCATGGTGGATCTCGCGGGTCTCGCCGACCGCATGCCCTCGACGCTGTCGGGTGGGCAACAGCAGCGGGTTGCACTCGCGCGGGCGCTGGCGAACCGGCCCGCCGCGCTGCTGCTCGACGAGCCGTTCTCCAACCTGGATGCCTCGCTGCGGGTGGCGATCCGCGCGGAGGTGCAGCGTCTGCTCAGGCATCTGTCCGTGACATCCGTCTTCGTGACCCACGACCAGGAGGAGGCGTTCCTGCTGGGTGACGAGGTCGCCGTGATGCTCGACGGGCAGATCGTCCAGCAGGGGACGCCGGCGGACATCTACGAACGCCCGGCAAGTCGCACCGTGGCCGCGTTCGTCGGCGACGCGAACTTCGTCCCGGGGACGGCCGCCGGCGAGCGTGCCGAAACGCCGGTCGGTGCGGTTCCGCTTCTGGACCCGCTGCGCGGTGCCGTGGAGGTCATCATCCGTCCGGAGCAACTCAGTGTCGTCGACGGCGACCGCGGGGCTGTCACGTCGGTCGAGTACTACGGTCACGATGCCGTGTCGCACATCGGTTTTCCGGACGGCACCAGCCTCCGGGTGCGGGTCATGGCCGCGCCGCGGCACCGCCCCGGCGACCGCGTCGACGTTCGCTACACCGGCGGCGCCGTCGTCGCATTCAGTCGCTGACGGCATGACCCCGCGGACGCTCGGGGTGCTCTCCCACGTACTGGTCGGCGGCAAGGTGGTTGATATTCGGCGGGCAGGCGCAGCCGGATGTCAACCATCCCGGCGTCGCAGCGGGTTATCAACCACCTCGGGTTGGAGGGCCGAGTAGGTGCAGCCGACCAGCGACCTGGCCGTGCTCGGTGCCGGACCTGCGGGGGTCGCCGCTGCCTGGCGCGCTGCCCGCAAGGGCGCCTCGGTGGAGGTGGTGGAGCGTGCACCGGTGCCAGGTGGGGCCGCCGGCAGCTTCACTGTCGGCGGCATGCGGGTGGATCACGGCAGTCATCGGCTGCACGGGTCGATCGAACCCGCGATCCTCGCGGAGCTGCGTGCGCTGATGGGCCCTGACCTGCAGGAGCGCCGACGCAACGGCCGCATCCGCCTCGGCGGTCGGTGGATCGCTTTTCCCCTGAGAACCGGCGACCTTCTGCGACACCTCCCGCCCGCGTTCGCCGCGCGCGCCGCCGCGGACGCTCTCACCGCTCCCCTTCGGCGTCCGCGCCACAACACGTTCGAGGACGTGGTGCGAGCCGGACTCGGCCCGACGATGTGGCGCAGGTTCTACGAGCCGTACGCGCGCAAGATCTGGGGCATGGCGCCGTCGTCGCTGTCCGGGGAGCAGGCGCGGCGCAGGATCACCGCGGACTCTCCGCTGAAGATGGTGGCGCGGGTCATTGCCGGCAGCAGTGGTCCGGCGACCTTCTTCTATCCGCGCACGGGCTTCGGCACGATCACCGAGTGCCTTGCGGAAGCGGCGGCCGGCGCGGGAGCGAGGTTCCGCTACTCGACCGCCGTCGAGGGGCTGCGGATTCGCGACGACGGCGTCGAGGTGGCACTGGACGACGGCAGCGTCGTCCCGTCCAGGCGTGTGTGGTCGACATTGCCGCTCACATTGCTCGCCCGCATGACCGACCCGGCCCCGCCCCGGGCCGTTCTGGACGCGGCCGCGGCGCTGCGGTTCCGCGCGATGGTGCTGGTGTACCTGGTGCTCGACCTCGACCGGTGGACCGCATACGACGCGCACTACCTGCCCGAACCCACCACGCCGGTGACCCGTGTGTCGGAGCCCAAGAACTACCGTGACGGAAACGATCCTGCCGGCCGCACCGTGCTGTGCGCCGAGATACCGTGCGATCCCGGCGACGACGTATGGGCGACCTCCGACCACGGCCTGGCAGCTGTGGTGGCCGAGGGCCTGGAAGCTCAGGGACTCCCCCCGCCCAGGCCCGTGAACGTCGTGGTGCGCCGCCTGTCCCACGCCTATCCCGTCTACACCGCGGACTACGAGCGTCACTTCGGCACGCTCGACGCGTGGGCGACGCAGCAGCCGCGCGTGCTGACCTTCGGCCGCCAGGGCCTGTTCGCCCACGACAACACGCACCACGCGTTCGCGATGGCGTGGGCCGCTGCCGACGCGCTGCAACCGGACGGCGGGTTCGACGATCGAGCATGGACCGCCGCCCGCGAGCGGTTCGCCGCCCACGTGGTCGACGACTGACGCCGGCGCTACGTGACGGACTCCAGCTCCTCCAGCGACGTCTCGAGGTGTTCCAGCAGGCGCTGCAGGCTCGGTGCCGAGCGTCGGCACCCCACCAGACCGAAGCACATCTGGTCGGCGTAGCTGGCGCACGTGATGTTCAGCGCCTGCCCGTCGATCGGTATCGACGCGGGATAGGCGCCGTCGAGTCGCGCACCGTTCCAGTACAGCGGCTGGGTGGGCCCCGGGACATTGGAGATGACGATGTTGAACGGGGGACGGCGCAGACGCTCGAAGCGGTACACGGGACCCAGCCCCAGCGAACCGACACTCAACGCGCTGAGCATCAGGGCGCCCATCTGGTTGAGCCCCTTGAGCTGCATCTTGCCGATCTCGGCGGACTCGTGGACGACGTCGAAGCGCTTGAACGGGTCCTCCAGATGGGTCCCCAGGTTGCAGAGGATGACTCCCACGAGGTTTCCGGACTCCTCGTCGTCGTCGTCGGTTCGCAGCGACACCGGGACCATGGCCACCAGCGGGTCGTAGGGCAGTGCGCCGTGGTCCAACAGGTAGTGCCGCAAGGCACCCCCCGACATGGCGAGCACGACGTCGTTGACCGTACCGCCGAGGGTCTTCGCAACGGCTTTCAGCCGCTCCATCCGCCATGAGTCCGCCGCGAACCGGCGAGCCCCCGTGATCGGCACGTTGAGCATCGTCGGTGGCGCCTGGAAGGGAAACGTTGCGGCCTCCTCCGTGAAGGACCGGACCAACGAGCGCACGGCGGATTCAGAGGCGCCGACGGCGCCTTTGGCGGCGTCCAGCCCGGAGGCGATCAGTGAGCCGGCGAGGTGGACGGGATTTCGGTCCGCCTGCCGATCGTCGCGGTTGCGCGACGAGTCGCGTTCGGACAGCGGTGGTGGCATGTCCGTGGCGGCGGGATCAGGGCTCAGGCTGCGCTCGAGCAGCCGCATCGCCGAGACACCGTCGACCAGCGCGTGGTGGATCTTGGTGTACGTGGCGAACCGGCCGTCGGTCAGACCCTCGATGACGTGCGACTCCCACAGCGGCCGGGACCGGTCCAGCAAGGTCCCGTGCAGGCGGGACACCAGCCCCAGGAGTTCACGGACGCGGCCGGGCCGCGGCAGGGCGGAGTGCCGCAGGTGATACTCGAGGTCCAGGTCGGGGTCGTCCTGCCACTCCCACGGTCCCAGACCCGCGAAGCGGCGGATCGGACGGCGGCGAAGCCGCCGCATGATGTCCCCGTGCTCGATGCTTCGACGGTACTGCTCGGCGACGTAGTCGGGGCCGGCATCCTCGGGCGGCTGGTACAGGTGCAGCCCGCCGACGTGCATCGGATGCTCGCGTCCTTCGGCCAGGAGGAACAGCGCGTCGGTCATGGGCATCGTGGCCACGTCGCTACCCCGGGACGGTCGACGATCAGGTGCGGTGACGCTACCCGCCGTCGAGCCGGGTACACCGGCCGACGCTGCTTCAGTTCGCGCCCGCGTGCGTGCGGTTGACCTCGCGATGGACCGCCGGCAGGACCGCCCGCAGGTACCGGCCGAGGCGCACGAAGGAGCGGCCGTGCTCCCGGAACCCGTAGCTGATGGGCACCTCCGCGTAGCGGTAGCCCTTGGCGAGCAGGTCGAGTGTCAGGACCTGCGCGTAGTTGAAGTCGTGGATCACCTCGGCGTCGGCGGCCGCCGCTGCTGACAGGGCGCGGTAGCCGCTCTGCCCGTCGCTGATGGGTGCGCGGGCCACGAACCGCAGCAGCACGGTCAGCACGCGGTTGCCGAAACGCCGCTGCGGCAGCATCCGGCGGATGTCGCCGTCGAACCGCGACCCGACGACGTAGTCGGCGCGGCCTTCCAGGATCGGTGCGACGATGCGGTCAAGTTCGTCGGGGGCGTACTCGCCGTCGGCGTCGCAGAACGCGACTGCGGCGGCACCGCGCGCCACGCCCTCCGCGAGGCCGGTGCGCACCGCCGCGCCAAGCCCCCGGTTCGGAACCAGGCGGACAACCTCCGCACCGGCTTCATCCGCGACAGCCGCGGTGGCATCGGCCGACCCGTCGTCGATGACGACGACCCGAACCGCGCGGCCCGAGACCGTGGCGGGGGCGCGCCGGACGAGCGCCCCGACCGTCTCCTCCTCGTTGTGCGCAGGCATGAACAGCACGACCGCAGCGTCCCGCGCGGCTGCGGAGGTGGTCGCGGGCCGCGCCGCAGCGTGCTGCAGGCGCAGGCGGCCGAAGAAAGCCGGCGCCGGCCACACCAGCGCCGCGGCGCCCGTGGCGACCGCGTACAGCGTCTTGACGGCGTGGGCCGTTACCGCGGCCGTCAGCGCCGCTCGCGGTGGAGCCCCCAGAGCCGCGAACGCCACTGTTGCGGCCAGCTCGTAGGTGCCGATGCCCCCCGGAGCGACCGCCAGGATCTGGGCCGCGATCGTGACGGCGGTGACCAGAACGGCGTCCCCGAATGTCACGTCCAGACCGGCCCACTGCGCCGACTGCCACACCACCGCACTCTCCAGGACCCACGCCGCCGTCGCGCCGGCCAGGACGGTGAGGGTCGGGACGCGGACCGACGACGCGCCGGCGGCGGCCAGGCGGCGCAGCCACAGCATGCCGGCGACCCCGGCGGCGAGGACGCCCGCGACGACGAACGCTGGGCCGGCGCCCGTCATGTCGCCGGCGAAACGCGGCGACAGCACCATCGCGAGCGCGACGACGGCGATCACGTCGGCGGCGCGCAGCGTCACGCTCGATGCCGTGGCCTCCGGCAGCGACACCTGGGTGCGTCGCACCACGCTCACGACGCGCAACGCCTCCCCGAGTCGCAGAGGGAGGATGTGGTTGCCGCCCAGTGACACGTGCAGCGCCGCCCATGCCTGACCCCGCGGCAACGACGGCAGCACGCGTCGCCACACCTCGCCGCGGACGGCGAATGCGGCGGCGTACGCCGCGACGGCGGCAGCCAGCGCTGCAGGATCGTCCGCCGCGCTGCGGAGCGCGCGGGCGATCGAGTCGACGTCGAGTCGGGGCACCAGCACGACCAGGCTGGTCACAAGGGCGGCGACGCCCGCCCACCACACGATGACCTTGCCGCGTCGCACGTGCTGCTCCAGTTCGTCGCGTTGTGGGCCGCCGAGTTGTTCTGTTAGGTTTACCTTAGAAGACGGCGACGCACGAATGCGCGCCGCTCAACCATTCGCAGGAGTGACCGTGACTGTGGTCGTCACGGGTGCGGCCGGCTTCATCGGGCGGCACCTCGTCCGCGCGCTGACAGCGCGGGGCCACCATGTGGTCGGAATCGACCGCCGCAGGGACGTGCCCCCCGGTGCGACAGCCCTGACCGGCGATCTGAACGCCGTCGACGACGAGGCGAGCGCGACGGCGCTTCGCGAGGCGGACGCCGTCTTCCACCTGGCAGCCTTTCCCGGTGTGCGGGCTGCCGGGCCCGCCACGGACCTGCGCCGCCGGCTCGACAACGTCGAGGCTGCGCGCCGGGTCCTCGACCGGGTCCCACTGCACGTACCCCTGATCGTCACGTCGTCGTCCTCCGTCTACGGAGGCACCACCGGCTCGCGCTGCGCCGAGGGGGACACGCCGCGCCCCCGCGGGGGGTACGCGGCCTCGAAGTTGGACCTCGAACGTCTGTGCGCCCGGCGGGTGTCCCACGGCGGACACGTCGCCGTGGCCCGGCCGTTCACGGTTGCCGGGGAGGGTCAGCGCCCCGACATGGCGATCGCGATGTGGATCGAGGCGGCGCGCGCCGGCGTGCCACTGACGATCCTCGGGTCCGAAGACCGCATCCGGGACATCACCGACGTCAACCACGTGGTCATCGGGTTGGTGCGCATGCTCGATCGCGGCATCCGTGCGACGGTGAATCTGGGCACGGGTCGCGGGCACCGGCTGGGCGATGTGGTTGCCGCCGTGTCGTCTGCGGTCGAACGCGAGGTGACGACCGTCGTGCAGCCGGCGGCCGCGCAGGAGCCGTACGCGACGCTGGCGGACACCCGACGCTGCGCGTCGCTGCTGGGTTTCGTCCCCCACACGGACCTCGGCGCGCTGCTGCGCCGCCAGGCGGCGGCCACGGCCCTGGCCGCAGGGGCGTCCGCATGAGGCACCCCCTCTTGATGGCACTCGCTGCCGGTGCGCTGATGGTGGCTGTCACGGGGTGCGGCTTGGCCGCGCGCGGCGCGGGAGAGTTGACGATCTATTCCGGTCGCAGCCGCGACCTGGTCGAGCCGCTGCTGAACCAATTCGCCGAGGACACCGGGATTCCGATCGCCGTGAAGTACGGCGACTCGACCGAGCTTGCCCTGCTGCTCGCCGAGGAGGGTCCGCGCTCGCCTGCCGACGTGTTCCTCTCGCAAAGCCCGGGTACCGTCGGCTTCCTCGCGCAGCAGGATCTGCTCGCTCGGCTCCCGGACGACGTGACAGCTCAGGTGCCGGATGCCCACCGCAGCGCCGACGACCGCTGGGTCGGCGTCACCGCACGCCAGCGGGTCCTCGTCTACAACCGTGACGACGTCGCGACGCGGGACCTCCCCACGTCGGTGCTTGACCTGACCGATCCCGAGCACCGGGGACGGGTGGCGGTGGCGCCGTCGAACGCGTCCTTCCAGGACTTCGTGACCGCGATGCGCCAGCAGGTCGGCGACGAGCGGACACTCGCGTGGCTGGAGGGGATGGCGGCCAACGGATCACCGGTGTACGCGAACAACAACGCCATCGTGGAAGCCGTGGGCCGCGGTGAGGTCCCGATGGGGCTGGTGAACCACTACTACAACGAGCGGTTCCTGGACGAGAACCCCTCGTTGCCCAGCCGCAACCACCGCTTCGCCGACGGCGATCTGGGATCCCTGGTCATCGAGTCGTCGGTCAGCATCATGGCCGCCTCCGACCAGCGCGAGCAGGGGCGGGAGTTCGTCGAATACCTCCTGGGAGAGACCGCGCAGCGCTATTTCGCCGAGGAGACGTTCGAATACCCGTTGGTCGAGGGGGTCGACCCGGCGGGCGACCTGCCCGCGCTGTCAGAGCTGGAGCCGCCGACCGTGGACGTGGACGCGCTCGCCGGGGGGTTCGTCGGCACCCAGGACATGATCGAGCGCAGTGGCATCGCCGACTGACGCCACGCCGCAACCCGCGCCGGGCCCGGGAGCCGTCGGCAGCGGCGGGTTGACGCCCGGGAGGCCGGCACGGACCTTGCGCGGCGTGTCCGCGGCGCCGTGGGGGCTGCGGATCACCGGTGCGGCGGTGGCCGCTATCTTCGCGCTGCCGCTGGCATGGCTGCTGCTGCGTACCGTGCAGCGCGGCGGGCCTGCGCTGTTCGGCGGTGCGGGCACCGGCTGGCGGCCGCTGGTCAACTCTGTGGTCCTCGCGTCGTCCGTGGCTGTGGCGACGACAGTCGTCGGCACCGCGGCAGCATGGCTTACGGTGCGCGCCGACGTGTTCGGCGCCCGCCTCTGGCGGGTGCTGCTTCCCCTGCCCCTGGTGGTGCCGTCGTTCATCGGCGCGTTCACGTTGCTCGCGGCGTTCGCCCCCGGCGGGTTGCTGGACCAGGCACTGCCCGACGCCGTCGGCCTGCCTCGCCTCGGTGGGTTCGGGGGCGCGTTCGCCGTCCTCACGCTGCTGACCTATCCGTACGTGTACCTGCCGGTGTCCGCGCGTCTGCGGGATCTGCCGGCGTCGCTGGAAGAGCAGGCGCGGTTGCTCAACCGGGGTGGCGCCGCGACCTTCTGGCGCATCGTGCTGCCGCAGGCGCGCAGCGCCGTCGCGGCTGGAGCGCTGCTGGTGTTTCTCTACGTCGTCAGCGACTTCGGCGCCGTGCAACTGATGCGGTACGACACTCTGACGCGGGTGATCTATGCCAGGCGGCTCGACCAGGTCACGTCCGTGGCGCTGAGCCTGCAGCTCGGTCTGCTCGCGGTCGCGGTCGTCGCCGCCGAGCGGATGCTGCTGCGCCGGCGCGCCGGTTCGTCCGGCGGAGGCCGCCGTGGG
>WHTG01000164.1 GCA_009377835.1 Nitriliruptorales bacterium | reverse complement strand
TGCGACGAGAGCTGCTGCGACTGGCCGAGAGGGTCGCGCGGCGCCTGCGCCGCGGCCGGGTCGCCGCGCGGACGGTCGTGCTGAAGCTGCGGTATGCGAACTTCCAGACCATCACCCGGTCGCGGACACTCGCGCTCCCGACCGACGAGGCGACGCAGTTGCACCGCGAGTCCGCGGCCATGCTCGACGCGCTGCGCCTCGAGCGCGTCCGTGTCCGGCTGATTGGACTCGGCACGAGCAATCTCGTGCCCGCCGACGCGTCGCGACAGCTGGGGCTGCTCACCGACGACCGGTGGGGCGTCCTCGAGCGCGCCGCCGACACGGCGCGTGACCGCTTCGGCAACGACGCGGTCACGCGCGGTGCGCTGCTCCCCGACGACTAGATGCGGGCTCAGCGCGTGTCTGCCACTCGAGGTCTTGATGAAGCTGCCCCTGCGCTGTCGTCGTGCCTGCTGCCCGTCCCGTCCGGCAGGTGCCGTCACCCCCGGCAGGCGAACCGCACGACGAGGCTGGCTAGCATGCGACCACTGAATGACTCCGGAGATCGTATGTCGGTCACCTTCGCCCTCTCCGACGCCCACGTCGGCGTTGTCACGCTCAACCGAGCGGCCAAGCTCAACGCCATGAACCACGACGTGTTCACGGGGCTGCACGACGCGGCGGCGGCGGCCAGAAACGCGATCGACGAGGGGCGGTGCCGCGCCGTGCTGGTGATCGGCGACGGCCGCGCGTTCTCGGCGGGACTGGACGTGTCGCTCTTCGCGGCACAGGCGGCTGGTGAGGCGCCGACCGATGACTGGATCGCATGGCTGCAGCAGGCGTTCACGCACTACGAGGATCTGCCGGTCCCGACGATCGCCGCGGTCCGCGGTCCTGCCATCGGTGCCGGCTGTCAGCTGGCGATCGCGTGTCACCTGCGCATCGGCGCGACCGACGCCTCTCTGGGGCTGCTGGAAGCGCGCTGGGGGCTGGTCCCGGACCTCGGCGGCACCTGGCGCCTGCCGCGGGTGATCGGGCTGAGCCGCGCCACCGACCTGGCGATGAGCGGCCGGACGATCGACGCGCCGACGGCGTCGCAGTGGGGCCTGCTCGACGCGATCGCGCCGGAGGGTCACGACTTCTCCACCTGGGCCCACGAGTACGCGGCGCGGCTGGCCGCTGGTCCAACAGTCGCCCTGGGCGCGGTGCCGGCGCTGCTGCGCAACAGCTACCGTCAGGACCGTGAGGCGGCGTTGGCCGCCGAGCGGGACGCCCAGCAACGGTGTCTGAAGTCCGAAGATTTCCGCGAGGCCGCCGCTGCCGGGATGGAGGGCAGACCCCCGTCTTTTTGCGGCCGCTGAGATTGATGCTGCGCGGCGCGCCGCTTTGACGCACAATCGACTATGCAGCGGAACACAACGTGCGGAGCCCGGTCATGCCACTGTCCGACCACGAGCAGCGCATCCTGGCAGACATCGAGGCGCGCCTGCGCGCCGACGACCCGCGGTTCGTCGATACCGTCGGAAGCACGACGGTGTTGCGCCACGCGCGGCGCCGCCTGAAATTCGCCGGCCTGGGAGCGGTCGTGGGATTCGCGCTGCTGTTCGTCGGCCTTCAGGTCCACCTGGTCTGGGGGCTGCTCGGGTTTGGTCTCACCCTGGCGTCCGTCTATCAGGGGCTGATTCTCGCGAAGCGCCTGGCGGGCACGCAACCGTCGCGACCGCGCGTGGCCGCGGGCGGTGCGCTTCAGCGCTACCTCGACGCTGCTCGACGCCGCGAGGACGACCAGGGCTGATCCACGCCGGCGCGGATGTGCGCCGCCGCGGCAGACCACCGTCCACGCAGCCGGATCAGCATCCGCTGGAGTCGGTTGCGGCCCCCGAGAAGCTCGCGCTGCAGCGTTCCCGCCGCCGCCTCGGCGGCCACAGCCGACTCGACAGACAGCGATCGGGCATAGCGGGCCCGTCCGACCTGCTGCGCCAACTCCTGCGCGGCCGCGACCGCGGCGGGGCCGTGGCGGTGCGCAACCCGCCCCAGGTATTCCACGTCGGTTTCCCATACCGCCGGGGTCACGCCGCTCCCGCGCCCGATCTGCTCGACCTCGCTGCGTGCGTGCAGAACACGCTCCAGCGGGGGACGACCGGGCATCTCGTGATGACCGCGGCTGCCGACCACCGCCGCAGCCAGCAGCGCCGCAACGAAGAGCAGCGCCGCGCCGGTGATCCAGCGCGGCGTCCCCTGGGAGCCGGCGCCTCCCGCCCCGCCCTCGGCGGCGGCCTCGGTGGGCGGGGCGTTGGCATCCTCACGGTTGCGAAGATCGGGATCGGGCCCCGCGGCCTCGAACCCCTCCTGGCCCTCGGCGGAGGGGTCGCGCCCGT
This sequence comes from Nitriliruptorales bacterium, assembly GCA_009377835.1. Taxonomy (GTDB): domain Bacteria; phylum Actinomycetota; class Nitriliruptoria; order Euzebyales; family Egibacteraceae; genus WHTG01. Next base: position 4,735 of record WHTG01000164.1, on the reverse strand, counting down.
CGAGTTCTGCGACGGTGCGCGACGGCGCGATGTTCGTCGCACTGGGGACCAGCACATTGCCGTCGCTGCGGGGTGTCGGCTCGAACGAGATCCATCCCAACCCGTCGAACAGCACCTCGACCCACGCGTGCGCGTTTGCGTTCGTGATGACGTAGGCGTTGCTGTCGTCGCCGACCGGTTCGCCTGGCGTGTATCCCACGGCGACCCTGGACGGCAGCCCGAGTGACCGCAGCATCACCGCCATCGTCCCGGCGAACTGCTCGCAGTAGCCGACACGGTTGTCGATGAAGGACAGCATCGCCTGGCCACCGTGCCCCTGCGGCGGCTCCACCGAGTACTCCCAGCCGCGCAGCTCCCTTTGAACCGCCAGGGCCTGTTCGAACGGCGTCGTCGCGTCGGCGCTGCCCACGATCGTCCGTGCGAGCTCGTGAACCTCGTCCGGCACGTTCTCCGGCAGCTGCAGCAACTGCGGGTTCGTCCTGACGACGTCGGCAGCCTCGAGTTGCTCTTGCGTCGGCGACGGGATACCCGCCTCCAGGTCGTAGGTGTCGCCGCCGTTCAACGTCGCGCCTGAATCCAACGTGACCGTGGAGTTCCGCCGGTCGTATTGGAACGCGTCCGCAATCGGGCCGTCCACCGTCAGCGCCTGGTACGGCGCCGGAACGAGGACCGCCTGTGGGAGGTCGCGGACCTCGACCTGCAGCCGCACGTGGTTCACCGGTCCGAGCGACACCTCGTGCGGGAACGTCCCGTTGACGGGAGCGCCCCGAATACCGTCGTTCGTCCACTCCTCACCGTCCGAGTACACGTCGAGTCCCGTCGTCCGCAGGTACACCGGTCGATCCGCGACGACGCGCATGATCGGCCCTGTGTCACGCGCCACCAGACGAGCGCGAACGTCGACGATCGGGTTGGTCGTCAGCGTGGTCCCGCCCGTCCCACGGACTTCGTACCAGGGCTTGTCACCGAACCCGGGCAGCATCCCGGCGAGGAGCACGCCCGCTCCGATGGCGACCAGCGCGTGGACTGCGCCGGTGGGAAACAGCGACCGCTCGACCCCCCGGTGGTCGCGCCTCGCGGCCGGCGACCACACCCCCCACCGGCGCAGGTCCGACCCGGCGAAGGACAGCATCAGCATCGAGGCGGCGGCCAGCAGCGGCACCGCCCATACCCATGCGCGCGTGGACGGGGGTGCGACCGCCAGCGGCACCGCCCACAGCACCAGCGACATGAGGATCGCGCGAATGGGCGCAGCGGCCCTGAACACCAGTCCCTCCACGGCGTGCGCGACGGCCCATACTCCCGTGACGGTCAGGAACATCAGGCCAGCTTCGGCGAACGCGGGCGAGGGGCGCAGCGCCACCAGGTCCAGGCCGCGGGCCCAGAGGTTCAACGCCGCAGCCAGTGTCGCACCGCCCGGCAGGAACCCGGCGAACAGCGTGTCGTCGAAGAAGGCCGCGGAGCAGAACATCACCCAGCCGGTGATGACGATGAACAGCGACGGCAGCGGCCCGGCATCCAGCCGCCGGGCACCCCACGACAACCCGAAGGAGAGCAGCACTGCCCCGATCACCGGGCGGAAGAAGGTCAGACCGACGTAGACACGAGCCAGCGGCACACAGGCAGCGACCAACAGCGCGACCGTCGCCAGCGTGACGACGTCCTCACCCCGCCTCAGCCGCGGCGTGTCGGGCGGCGGCGGTGCGGCGGATTGTGCCGCCGTCGGCCGCTGCAGGGTCGCGCTCATGTCACGCTCCCGGCTGGTAGGCGGGTGCGGGACGGCGGCCTCCGCCGATGGTCCGCCAGCACGAGGCGAGCGTCTGCGCCGGGGTGATGGTGGCGGCACGCCATCCTGCGGACCGCAGCATCGCGGCCGTCTCGGTGCCTCGATCGCCACGACCGCCGACCACGATCAGGGCGAGACGCCCGTGGAATCCGCGACCTGCCTGGAGCAGCGCCCGGACGTCGGGATGACGCGCCACGGGCTCCTCTCCGGGCGGTGTGGCGACGACGGCCGCGAACAGCCCCTCACCGCTGCCGCCGCGCAGGCGCTGGAGGGCGGGGGACAGGGCGCGTTCCTGCGAGGGCTCCACCTCGGCGAGGCGGTCCAGAATCTGCGCCCACGGCTGCACCCCCGGCGAACGCGAGTCGGCATCGGTCATCAGCCGCAGGGTGAAACCGTCGTCCGCAAGGTGCCACACCAGTGAGGCGGCCAGGGAGACGCACTTCTCCAGAGGCGAGTGTGGTCCGAGGTGACGGTGGGCCGAGTGCCGGAGGTCGCAGAACACGGTGGCCTCCGCCTCCCAGGGCTGCTCCTGCTGGCGCACCATGAGCTTCTCGCGGTGCGCCGTCGACGGCCAGTGCACCTGGCGCAGGTCGTCGCCGGTCACGTACTCGCGCATCGTGTAGAACTCGTCGCCGGTGTTGAACAGCCGCCGGATCGCGCTGGACCCGCTGCCAGTGCGCATACCCGGCGCCGGCGAATCCTCCAGCGGCTCGATGTGCGGGTAGACGACGGCTTCGTCGGTCCCGCGGTACCGGCGGATGCGCTGTGCGAGACCGAACGGGTCGCGCACGCGCAGGCGCATCGGCCCCACCGTGTAGCGGCCGCGTGCCGACCCCGCCAACGAGTACCGCAACGTTGTGGTGCGTCCTGCCCCAAGACCGGGAACGATGAACCGCGGGGTCGGTGCCAGCAGCATGTGGCAGGAGTCCTCGACCAGCAGCAGCGAGGCCGGCACCCGCGCGTCGTTGCGCAGGTCCAGCGTCACGTCCCCGGTACCGCCCCACAGAATGCGCGCCGGCGCCAGATGCCGGCGCACCGAGACGTTGGCAGTCGAAACCCGCACGGCGATCACCGCGCCGGCGACCAGCGCGAGGGCGGCGGCCGCGATCACGTAGAACTCCGCGACGCCGAGGAACCGCCCGACGCCCCAGAGCCCGACCGCCGAGAACGCCAGGAGTGCGCCGCGGCGGGTGATCAACGCGCGCCCGCTGTCGGGATGGGGACCGACGCCAGGAGCTCGTCGATCACCTCGGCGGCGGTCCGGTCTGCCATCTGCGCCTCAGGGCTGAGAATCAGCCGGTGGGCGAGGATCGGTTGCGCGAGTTGCTTCACGTCGTCGGGCACGACGTAGTCGCGGCCCTCGCACGCGGCCAGTGCACGGGCGGCGCGCAGCAGCGCCAGCGAGGCCCGTGGCGAGGCGCCGAGATCCACCGCCGCGTGGTCTCGGGAGGCGCGGACCAGATCGACGACGTACCGCTTGAGCGGCTCCGCGGCATGGATCTCCTTCGCGGCCTCGATCAGTCCGGCGATCTGCTGCGCGTCGGCGACGGGCTCCAGCGACGCCACGCGGTCGCCCTGGCCGTGGACGTCGAGGACCTCCAGCTCGGCGGCCACCGACGGATACCCGATGCCCACCCGCATCATGAAGCGGTCGCGCTGCGCCTCCGGCAGCGGATACGTGCCCTCGAGTTCGACGGGGTTCTGCGTCGCGATCACCATGAACGGAACACCCAGTTCGTAGGTTGTGCCGTCGACAGTGACGGTCCGCTCCTCCATGGCCTCGAGCATCGCGGACTGCGTCTTCGGGCCGGCGCGGTTGATCTCGTCGCCCAACACGATGTTGGCGAAGATGGCGCCCGGCTTGAACTCGAAATCGCCGTGTTCCTGGTTGTAGACGCTGACGCCCGTGATGTCGCTGGGGAGCAGGTCCGGCGTGAACTGGACGCGGCGCACGCTGCACGCGATCGACTTCGCGACGGCCTTGGCGAGCAGCGTCTTGCCGACTCCCGGGACATCCTCGACGAGCACGTGGCCTTCGGCCAGCAGTGCGATCAAGGCGAGCCGGATCACCTCCGGCTTGCCCTCAACCACGGTGGCGATGTTCGCCTCGATCCGGCGGAAGTGCTCCGCAAGCTGTTCCGCAGGCACGTGGTCCCGCCGTCTGGTCGCCACGAACAGGTCCCCTCGTCGATCAGCAAGAATCAGCGAAGGGCCAGTCTATGGTTCCCCTCTGTCCCCGGCTGCGGGGTGCACCCGCGGTGCGCGGCGCGTCCCTATACTTCGCCACGCAAGCAGGTGCCGGGTCAGGGGCGGTCCGTCATACACCGACGAGTTCTCGCAGCGCCCCCAGCCCTCCGGCTACGGGCCGACGGAGGGCGTAAGCAGGAGGAAGCGATGCATCCGAAAAGAACTCTGACTGTCCGCATGCTGGCACTGCTGGCACTGCTGGCGTTGCTGGCCGCGGCCTGTGGCGGGGGAACGACCGGATCGGGTGGCGGCACCGACGAGGCGACCGATGGGGCGACCGACGGCGCGACCGAGGGGTCGACCGAGGGTGCCGGTGGCGCGTCGGACGAGGTGCTGGTCGTGGGGACGGTGGAGAAGCCGAGCACGATCGACCCGGCCAAGGTGTACGAGCTCATGGCCTCGAACCTGCTCTACAACGTGGCGGACACCCTCGTCCAGCTCGAGCCGGGCACTGGCGAGGTCATCGCCGGCGTCGCCCAGGACTGGGAGGTGTCGGACGACGCGACCCAGTACACGTTCACCCTGCGTGAGGGCGTGAAGTTCCACGACGGGTCCGATCTCACCAGCGAGGACGTGAAGTGGTCGCTGGAGCGTGCGCTGAACATCAACCACCCGGACAGCGCGACGTTCCTCCTCTCGGCGATCGAGAGCATCGAGACACCGGACGACACGACGGTGGAGATCACCATCACCGAGCCGAAC
>WHTG01000113.1 GCA_009377835.1 Nitriliruptorales bacterium | reverse complement strand
GGGGGAGCGAACGTCGCTGGTCCACGCGGTCCACGTGGACGCGGGGGAGGCGCGGCTGCTCGGCCGACTCCAGATCACGGTGGTCACCTGCCCGCGGGTCAACGACCGGCTGGGAATGGGCGCACCCTCGCTGGAGCTGCTGGCCGACGCGCGAGTCCCTCTGGCCTTGGGCACAGAAAGCCTCGCGGCCGCACCTGACGCCGACATCTTGGCCGAGGCGGCCGCCTGGGTGCAGCTGGCACGGCAACAGGGGCTGCTGCTCTGGCCGACGGGCTCGGGGCCGGTCGCACTGGAGGAAGCCGCCGTCCGACTCGCCACCAGCGACGGTGCGCGTGCGCTGGGCTGGGGCGGCCGGTGCGGCGTCCTCGACCCGTCGCGGCGGGCCGATCTCGTGGGGATCGCCGTCGATACGACCGCTGAGAACGTCTACCGCGACCTGGTCGCCGTGGGCGCAGGACGTCAGGTTCTGACAGTGCTCGGCGGCGTCCGCCGGGCCCGGCGCGACTCCGCCGACCAGGGATGGCCCGAGGTCGACGACGACAACTGGCGCACCATGTGACGACTCCCGATCCGCGACCCACCCGCGACAAGGACGCCGCACTCGTGCAGGCGATGTTCGACCGCGTCGCACCGCGCTACGACGTCGCGAACACGATCTTCTCGCTGGGGCAGGATCGGCACTGGCGGCGCGTCGCGGCCGCGGCCGCCGCGGCGGGTCCCGGCGACACCGTGGTGGACGTGGCCGGGGGCACAGGAGCGCTGGCACACGAGTTGGCCGACGCCGGCGCGCGCGTCCTGGCGCTGGACTTCAGCTGGAACATGGTGGCCACCGGGGCGGCGCGAGCGCGCGCGGCGGGGGACGATCGGGTGTGGTGGTGCAACGGCGATGGCATGCGCCTGCCACTGCCCGACGCGAGCGTCGACGCTGTCGCGATCGCGTTCGGGCTGCGCAATCTGCCGGACCCCGCTGCGGGCCTGGCCGAGTTCGCGAGGGTGACCCGGCCCGGCGGTCGCGTGGTCGTGCTGGAGTTCAGCCACCCCACGTGGGCGCCGTTTCGCAGCGTCTACACCCGTTACCTCGTCGGCGCGGTCCCGGCGCTGGCCCGCGTCGTCACGTCGGACCCGGCGGCCTACCGGTATCTCGCGCAGAGCATCCAGGCGTGGCCTGACCAGGCATCACTGGCGCGTATCATCAGCGGCGCCGGATGGTCCCAGGTGCGGTGGAAGAACCTCACCGGCGGGATCGTCGCCGCGCACCAGGCGGTGCGCTGACGTGGCCGGAGCGCTGCCCGAACAGCGGGTCGCTCACCCGATGCTGCGCATGCGCTGGGAGGCGGTGAGCTTCCTGCACTGGGCGTACGACCCGGACGTCGTCGCGCCGCTCGTGCCGCGCGGACTGGAACTCGACCAGTGGGACGGTAGGGCGTGGGTCGGCATCGTGTCCTTTGTCATGGCCGGGGTACGTCCGCCGCTCGTCCCGCCGGTCCCCGGCCTGTCGACGTTTCCGGAGATCAACGTCAGGACGTACGTCCGGGGACCCGACGGGCGTGACGGTCTGCTGTTCCTGACACTCGAGGCCAGCCGATTGCCGACCCTGCTCGCGCGGCCGACGATTGGCATCCGCTACGCCTGGGCGAGGATGCGACTGACACGCCGACCCGGCTCTGTGGAGTACCGCACGCAGCGCCGCTGGCCACGCCGGCCCGCGGCGGTGTCGCAGCACACCGTCGAGATCGGCACGCCGATCGACGCGGCGAAGCTGACGCCGTTCGACCACTACCTGACCGGCCGCTGGCGTGCCTACAGCCGCCGCTGGGGGCGCCTGTTCAGCACACCTGTCGAACACCAACCGTGGCCGCTGCAGCACGCGACGGTGCCCGAGCTCGTCGACGGGCTCGTGGCCGCGTGCGGGCTGCCGGCCCCCGACGGCGAGCCGGTCGTGCACTACGCACCCGCTGTCGACGTGCGACTGGGCGCACCCCGATTCGTGTCCTGACATGACGTCGGAAGGCGCGCCAGCCTTGTGAAGACGTTCACAAGCGGTGGTAGTCTTGGCCGCCCGTCAGGCTGGAGGTGAGGCTACGAACCGCACCCGCACCACAGCGGCCACCACGCCACGCGCCCGCGTGACGCATGCCGATGCCGTCGTCATCGGGGCGGGTCCGGCCGGTTCAGCCGCAGCGGCCTTCCTCGCCGACGCGGGCCGCGACGTGATCCTGGTCGAGAAGGACGGCTTCCCGCGGGACAAGGTGTGCGGGGATGGCCTCACGCCGCGCGCGGTGAAGGCGCTGCAGAGCCTCGGCCTGGACGAGGAGGCTCAGGGACGCCTGCCGGGATGGGATCGCCAGGAGGGCCTGCGGATGTACGGCGGGGGTGTCGTGCTCGACCTGCCGTGGCCGGTACTGGACGAATTCCCGTCGCACTCGGTCACGGCGACCCGGTCGTTGTTCGACCACACCCTCGCACGCCACGCGGTGAAGCGCGGCGCGCAGCTGTGGGAGGAGACCGACGTCACCGGACCGCTGTACCTCACCACCAGCCGTCGCCGCGTCTCCGGCGTCGCCTACCGCCGGGATGGGGACGGCGGTGGCGCCGAGGGCGTGATCCGGGCGCCGATCGTGATCGTCGCTGACGGAGGATCCTCCCGGTTCGCGGTCCAGCTGGGACTGCATCGTGACGGACGCCGGCCCATGGGCGTCGCCGTTCGCGCCTATTACCGCAGCCCGCGGTCGACCATGGGAATGATGGAGGGATTCCTCGACCTCCGCCGTCACGACGGTGAAGAAGGCGAACTGCTGCCCGGCTACGGCTGGATCTTCCCGCTCGACGACGGTCTGGTGAACGTCGGGTGGGGCCTGATCAGCACGTCGGAGCATTTCCGCACCACGAACTACCGCAAGACGCTGGAGCAGTGGGTCGCCGGATTGCCGGCGGCGTGGGACCTCTCGCCGGACACGATGGTCGGCAGGCCGCGCAGCGCCGGCCTGCCCATGGGACACAACCGCAGGCCGCCGGTGCACCGCGGCGCCCTCCTCGTGGGTGACTCGGCGGGGATGGTCAATCCGTTCAACGGGGAGGGGATCAGTTACGCGATCGAGGCGGCGCAGTTCGCCGCCGAGGCCGCCGACGACGCGCTGCACACGCGCTCCGACCGAGCGCTGGACGCCTACGCCGCCGCAGTCGCGGATGCGTGGGGGGGCTACTACCGCCTCGGCCACGTCTTCCTGCAGGCGATGGGCCATCCCCAGGTCATGCGCCTGTGCACCGAGTACGGCATGCCGCGGCGACGCCTGATGGACTTCGTCTTCCGCACGATGGCGCACCTGGTGAACCACTCCAGCAAGGACGCGACGGACCTGTTGATCAACACACTCTCCCGGGCGGTGCCTGCGGCATGAGCGTGCTCTTTTGGAGGCAACCACCCCCCCGCCTAGTCTCTTGCCGTCCGCCGAAGACCATGAGGGCCCAGGCAACGGCCGAGGGGGAACACCGTGCTCGTTGAGTACCTGCCACTGGTGGTGCTCTTCGTCATCGCTGCCCTGTTTGTCGGGCTGTCGATGCTCGTGTCGTCGTTCCTCGGCCCCCGGCGCCCGAACCCGACGAAGGTGGCGGCGTACGAATCCGGAATCATCCCCGAGCCGGAGACGGACGTGCGATCCGCACGCTTTCCCGTGAAGTTCTATCTGGTGGCGATGTTGTTCATCATCTTCGACGTGGAGGCGGTCTTTCTCTACCCGTGGGCGGTGTCCCTGCGGTCGCTGGGGTGGTACGGGTTCTGGATCATGGTTGTTTTCGTCGTGCTGCTGTTCGAGAGCTACTACTACGTCCTGCGCCGGGGAGGTCTGGATTGGGACTAGAGGCTCGTCTGCCCAACGGGATCCTGCTCACGTCGGTCGAGAAGTTCGTCGGCTGGTCGCGCGCAGGGTCGCTGTGGCCGGCCACCTTCGGGCTTGCCTGCTGCGCCATCGAGATGATGTCGACGGGTGCGAGCCACTACGACCTGTCGCGCTTCGGCATGGAGGTCTTCCGGGCGTCGCCGCGACAGGCGGACCTGATGATCGTCGCCGGGCGTGTGGCGCAGAAGATGGCGCCCATCGTGCGCAATCTCTACGACCAGATGGCCGACCCCAAGTGGGTCATCGCCATGGGCGTGTGCGCCTCGACCGGCGGGATGTTCAACAACTACACGGTCGTGCAGGGCGTCGACCACGTCATTCCCGTCGACATGTACGTGCCCGGCTGCCCGCCGCGTCCCGAGATGCTCATGGACGGCATCGTGAAGCTGCACGAGAAGATCAAGCGCGAGCAGTTCGTGGAGCGCCCCCGCAAGGGTGAGTCGATGGAGGAATTCCGCCGGCGCACCGGCTGGCTCGACCCGGATCCCGACGAACCCGGTGTCAGCATGGCCGGCGGCGGCTCCCAACTGCCTCAGGTGCGTGGCTGACCGATGTGCCCTCAAGCAGCCGTAGGCGGTAGGGCATCGATGTGCCCTCAAGCAGCCGTAGGCGGTAGGGCATCGCAATGACTGATCCGAACAGCACGCGCAAGGGTGCCGATTCGGCCTCGACACGGCCCACGGGCGCTGGTCCCGAGCGGTCAACCCCGGATATGCACGGCGGCGAGGAAGCGCGGATGCGCGACCACGACGTCGAGGTGTCGGTCCAGCTGACGGACCAGCTGCGCGCGCTGCGCGACCACCTGGTGGATGCGTTCGACGACCTCGAGGTCGTCGGCTTCCGGGGCGAGCTGACGCTGCTCGCGCGGCCCGATCGCATCTTCGAGCTGCTCAGCTTCTGCCGCGACGACCCGGACGTGCGCTGCGAGTTGCTGGCCGACCTGACCGGCGTGCACTGGCCAGGCGGGAAGCGCGTGGAGAACCAGCAGGAGACGACGGGGTGGCCCAACTACGAGTACGGCCAGGAAATCGGGCGCATCGAGGCCAACTACGTCCTGTACTCCCTGACGCACAACCATCGGTTCCGCATCACGGTCCAGTTGCCCGACGCCGAGCCCGTGATCGCCAGCGCCACGCCGCTGTACGCATCCGCCGACTTCATGGAACGTGAGATGTACGACTTCTTTGGCGTGCACTTCGACGGCCACCCGAACCTCAAGCGGCTGCACATGCCGGATGACTGGAACGGGCACCCGCTGCGCAAGGACTATCCGCTCGGTGGCGTCGACGTCCAGTACAAGGGCGCGACCGTCCCACCGCCTGACCGGCGTCACTACTAGGCGAGGGAGACTGCGATGAGCGAGACCCGCGCCGAGGATCCGACGCGACGCAACCTCCCCGAGGAGCTTCGCAACGAGTACACCGTGGTGGGCGGAGAATGGCAGGAGCTGCCCGACGCGGTCGATGACGACCTCATGGTCATCAACATGGGGCCGCAGCACCCGTCCACGCACGGGGTTCTCCGCTTGATCCTCACGCTTGACGGGGAGACGGTGTTGCACACGGAGCCGGTGATCGGCTACCTGCACACCGGCATCGAGAAGAGCACCGAGTACCGGCCATGGGTCCAGGGCGTCACGTTTGTGACGCGGATGGACTACCTGTCGCCGCTGTTCAACGAACTGGGCTACTGCCTGGCGGTCGAGAAGCTGCTCGGCATCGAAGACGACGTTCCCGAGCGCGCCCAGGCGCTGCGCGTCATCACCAGCGAGCTCGTCCGCATCGGCAGCCACCTCGTGTGGCTGGCCACGTCCGGGATGGAGCTGGGCGCGGTCAGTGTCATGCTCTACGGCTTCCGGGAACGGGAGGCCGTTCTCGACCTCCTCGAGCTCGTCACCGGTCTGCGGATGAACCATGCATATTTCCGCCCCGGCGGCGTGTCGATGGACGTCCCCGACGACTTCGACGGCCGCGTCCGCAAGCTGCTGGTGGACATGCCCAAGCGCATCGACGAGTTCGAGCGACTGCTGACGGAAAACCCGATCTGGGGCGAGCGCAACAAGGGCATCGGCGTCCTCACCGCCGAGCAGTGCCTGGACTACGGCGCCACCGGACCGATCCTGCGCAGCGCCGGTATCGCGCACGACCTCCGCAAGGTCGCCCCCTACTGCGGCATCGAGCAGTACGACTTCGACGTCATCACCACCGACACCGGCGACGCATACGGCCGGTTCCTGGTGCGCATGGGTGAGATGCGCGAGTCGCTCAGGATCATCGAGCAGGCGCTCGACCGCTTGCCCGGCGGGCCGATCATGGTCGCCGACCGTAAGATCGCCATGCCGTCGACGCTTGGGCTGGGGCCCGATGGCATCGGCAACACCATGGAGTACGTGAACAAGATCATGGGCCAGTCGATGGAGGCCCTGATCCACCACTTCAAGCTCGTCACCGAGGGGTTCACCGTCCCCGAGGGGACCGTGTACACGGCAGTCGAGTCGCCACGCGGGGAGCTTGGGTATCACGTGACGTCATCCGGGACGAACAAGCCGTACCGCGTCCGGGTTCGCGACCCCTCCTTCATCCATATCGGGACGATCCCGGCGATCACGCGCGGTCTGCTGATCGCGGACGTGATTGCCGCAGTCGCGTCGCTGGATCCCGTGATGGGTGGGGTCGATCGATGACGCTCTCCGGCGGTTTGCGCAGCGGGGCATCAGGCTCTCCGGCTCCGAGCGGGTCCCGACGCCTCGCTCCGCTCGGCTCCCCGAGGTCGCCTGCGAGCCTGATGCCCCGCCGCTCTCCGTCGACCCTCATCGTTGTTGGTAGCTGAAAAGGCAACCATTCAGTGTTCAGTCCGGAACTCAAGGAAAAGGCGCAGGAGCTGGTCGACCGGTATCCGGTCGGGCGCTCCGCGCTGTTGCCGTTGCTGCATCTCGTGCAGCACCAGGACGGTTACATCACCGACGACGGCATAACCGAGTGCGCGCAGCTGCTGAAGCTGACCAAGGCCGAGGTCAACGCCGTCGCGACCTTCTACTCGATGTACAAGCGTGCCCCGCTGGGGCGCCACCTGGTCAGCGTGTGCACCAACTTCGCCTGCCAGGTACGCGGGGCCGGGGAGGTCTACCAGCGGCTGCACGAGCACCTGGGCGTCGCGCACAACGAGACCACCAGCGACAGTGCGGTCACGCTCGAGCACGCCGAGTGCCTGGGCAACTGTGATGGGGCGCCCATCGTGAGCGTCGACTACTTCAACTACGAATGCCTGTCGCCGGACGCCGCCGTGGACCTGGTCGACCGGGTCATCGCCGGCGACGTGCCCCCACCGACGCGCGGCTATCCCAGCGGCGGCATCCGCGACATGCAGTACCGGCTGGCGGGGCTCGGGCCTGTCGACGCGGCTCAGCCCGGCGCCATTCCCGACCAGGCCACTGCGGCGGACGCCGCGCCCCCGGTCCAGGACTCGGGCCCGGGAGCGCCCGGCGCGGTCGACGCCGCGGAGCCGGCGGACACCAAGCCGGCCGAGTTCGCCGACGCCGACGGCGGCGGCGCGGAGCGGCGCGGCCCCGAAGGCATGACCCCGGCGTCGGGCGAGGGCAGCAGCGAGCGTGACCCCGAGTCCCCCGGTGCCGCGCGGACGCAGGACCAGGAGCCTGGTGATGGTTGAGCCGGTGAAGGTCCTGACCAAGCGCTACGAACTGGCCGACGGCCACACGCTGCAGGGCTTCCTCGACAGCGGCGGTTTTGCAGGCCTGCGCAAAGCGCTGGACATGGCTCCCACGGACATCATCCAGATCGTGAAGGACGCCGGTCTGCGCGGCCGCGGCGGTGCGGGCTTCCCGACGGGCGTGAAGTGGGGCTTCGTCACGCAGGATCTCGGTAAGCCGATCTACCTGGTGGTGAACGCCGACGAGGGAGAGCCCGGCACCTTCAAGGACCGCGAGTTGATGGAGCGCGACCCGTTCCTGCTGCTCGAAGGCATGGTTATCTCCGGCCGCGCGCTGAACTGCCACCGATCCTTCATCTTCCTGCGCGGGGAGTACCTCTGGCCAGGCGTGAAACTGGAGGAGGCAATCGACGAGGCCTACGCCAGCGGCTGGCTCGGCAAGGACATCCAGGGTTCCGGCTTCGATTTCGACGTGACGCTGCACTACGGGGCGGGCGCCTACATCTGCGGCGAGGAGACCGCGCTGCTCGACGCGCTGGAGGGCCGCCGCGGCCAGCCGCGGCTGCGACCGCCGTTCCCGGCCGTAGCAGGGCTGTACGCGTCACCGACCGTGGTCAACAACGTCGAGACCATCGCCACCGTCCCGTGCATCCTCGAAAGGGACATCGAGTGGTTCCGCTCGATGGGCACGGAGAAGTCGCCGGGGCCGAAGCTGTTCAGCGTCTCGGGCGAGGTGGTGCGCCCCGGCAACTACGAGTGGCCAATGGGAACGCCGGCGCGCACGATCCTCGAGGAGTCGTGCGGCGGGATGCTGCCGGGCCGCGACCTGAAATTCTGGACGCCAGGGGGATCATCGACGCCGCTGCTGGCCGCTGAGCATGCCGAAGTCGCAATGGACTTCGAGAGCATTGCGGCCGCGGGATCGCTGCTCGGCACCGCCGCGATGATGATGTTCTCGAACAAGACCAGTGTCGTTGCCGCCGTGCTCAACTGGATGCGCTTCTACGAGCACGAATCCTGCGGCAAGTGCACCCCGTGCCGCGAGGGCACCTTCTGGCTGAGTCAGATCCTCCAGCGCATCCTCGACGGCCGTGGCCGCCGGGAGGATCTCCAGGTGCTCGATGAGGTCTGTGACAACATCTTCGGCCGATCGTTCTGCGCGCTGGCCGACGGCGCCGTGAGTCCGGTGAAGTCGAGCCTGCAGTACTTCCGCGACGAGTACGAATACCTCATCGACCACGGCCGGCAGCCCGAGGGCCTGGAGGCACACGCGGGTGTCGTCGCCTCGAACGCCGGGTCGGACCGCCCGCCCAGCGTGGCGGGAGGAGTCGCGTAGATGGCTGAGATGGTCACGGTCACGATCGACGGTCGAGAACTGCACGTTCCGAAAGGGACCCTGGTCATCCGTGCCGCGGAGCGGCTGGGCATCACGATCCCGCGTTTCTGCGACCACCCGCTGCTCGACCCCGTCGGCGCGTGCCGCCAGTGCTTCGTCGAGGTCGAGGGGCAGCGCAAGCCGATGGCGTCGTGCACCACGACGTGCACCGACGGCATGGTCGTGAAGACACACGTCACGTCGGAGTTCGCGCGCGACGCCCAGGAGGGGAATCTCGAACTGCTGCTGGTCAACCATCCGCTGGACTGCCCCCAGTGCGACAAGGGCGGCGAGTGCCCCCTGCAGGATCAGGCCCTGGCACACGGCCCTCCGGACAGCCGCTTCGTCGACGACAAACGCCGGTACCTGAAGCCGATTCCGATCTCGGCGCTGGTGGCGCTTGACCGCGAGCGCTGCGTGCTCTGCGCCCGCTGCACCCGGTTCTCGTCGGAGATCTCCGGCGACCCGTTCATCGAGCTGTTCGAGCGCGGCGCCCTGGAGCAGGTCGCGATCTACGAGGACGAGCCGTACTCCAGTTACTTCTCGGGCAACGTCGTGCAGATCTGCCCGGTCGGTGCGCTGACATCAGCCACGTACCGGTTCAAGTCCAGGCCGTTCGACCTCACCAGCCACCCGACCGTGTGCAACCACTGCTCGGCCGGCTGCAATCTGCGTGCGGATGTCCGGCGCGGTGAGGTGCAGCGGCAATTGGCACGCGAGAACATGGCCGTGAACGAGATGTGGAACTGCGACCGTGGCCGCTTCGGCTACGAATTCGTCGCCCACGGCGACCGGCTCCGGATCCCGATCGCGCGCAACGAACTGGGCAGTCCCGAGCCGACATCGTGGCAGGTCGCCCTGTCCAGCGCGGCGCGGCGCCTCAACGCCGCACTGGAAAGCGGGCCTTCCGCGGTCGGTGTCATCACCGGCGGACGCCTGACGGACGAGGACGCCTATGCGCTGTCGCGCTTCGCGCGTGACGTCATCGGGACGGACAACGTCGACTTCCGCCTGGCCCCGCGGACCGATGAGGAGCGCGATGTCTTCGGCGCCGTGGCCGGGACGATGGGCCCCACGTATGACGATGTCGAGGCCGCGCCCGTCGTGGTCGTGGCCGGCCTCGACCCGGAGGAGGAGGTGCCGATCCTTCACCTGCGCCTGCGAAAGGCGTGGCGCCGGAAGGGTCAGCGGATCGTGGTGGTCGGACCGTCTGTGGGCAGCCTCGAGGAGATCGCCTGGCGCTGGATTCGCACACCCGCCGGCGCCGAGGCGTCGGCCCTGCGGACGCTGGGCGGCGCCGACGCAGGAAACGATCGTGTACTCGCCGACGTGCTGGGCGCGCTGGACGAGGCCGGGGACCGCGTCGTGGTCCTCGCCGGCGAGCGGCTGGCCCGGTCGGCCGGTGCACTG
>WHTG01000135.1 GCA_009377835.1 Nitriliruptorales bacterium | reverse complement strand
TGCCAGTCCAGGGGTGGGAAGTGTTCGTCGATCCACGCGGTCAGGTCGTCGGGGTCGTTGTCCGTGGGGGGTGTGCCGTTGTCGTCGTTGCCGCTGATGACGCGCAGCACGGTCGGTGCGGGGGTGTCGGCGTGGGCGTCGGGGGCGGGTGCGTTGGTGCGTGGTTTGCCGGTTGCCCCGTTGTGGGCTGACCGCATGGTGGCGGTGATCTCGTGGGGTGTGAGGCCGATCATGCGGGCGGTGTGGCCTAGCGCGGTGTATGCCTCGTCGGCTTCTACGTGGCCGGCGTTGACGAGCTGCACGATGTTGAACGCGACCCGGTTGAGTGTGTCGTTGCGGGTGCCTTCGGTGGCTGTGGCGAGCCTACCTAGTTCGCTGTCGAGGGCTTTGCGCCCGTAGGGGCTGGTTTCGCTGCGCCGGGTCGGCGCCCGGGTCGGCCCGGTCGGCGGCGGTTCGGGCTTGTCGTCCCAATTGTCATAGATGCCCACCTTCTCATTTCCCCTCTGGTGGTAGCAGCCACACGTATGCGCCGGTTGTGATGCGTGACGGTGGGGCGACGACGTAGCCGCCGGCGCCGCGATGGTCGACACCGGGCAGGTAGTCCGTCTTGTTGGCCCGACCGGTGGCTGTCACGTACAGGTGCATGCCGCGTGGGGTGAGGACGATCCCCCGGATGGGTGGGAAGTCACCGTCGAGGGTCATGTCCCTGAACGCGAGCGCGGATGTTTCACCTCCGTCGAAATCGAACACGTCGAACACGTCGCCGGTGCGCAGCCCGATGTTGGCATCGGGTGTGGTCTCCCACCAGTCGCGGATTTGGTCTTCGTCTGTGGTGGCGTCCTTGAGGCCACGGGAGCCGGGCAGGGGACGTTTCTCGCTCGGCAGCAGAGGGAACGCCGGCCAGCCCTGCCGGGCATACCACAGGGCGGCCGAACCGGTGGCGATGCCGCCCACCTCGCGGCGGGGGGTGTCCAACACGGTCGCCAGTCGCCCGGCCTCTGTGTCGTCTCCGCGGACGATGGCGGCGACGTATGCCGCGTCGAGCGCGGTGTAGTAGTCGGGTAGTTGGGTCACGTGCCCCGGCCCGTCTCGAACGGGCCGGCCGCCTGGCGGCGCGAGGCTGATGGTGCTTGTCAGAACGGGGCCTCGGCCTTGGCCGAGGCGAACGGGTTGGCCGGCTTCGCGGCTTCTCTCGTTTTCAGGTACGCGACACCGGTGGCGATGTCGTCCTCGGTGGCGTCCTCGATCCGCCAGGGCGCGTTCTGCCCCGGCTTGGCCACACCTTGGGCGAGCCGGCCGAGGACCTTCTGCCCGATGAGGACACGGGTCTGTGAGATGAGCACGCGCGGGAAGATCAGCGTGTCGGTGTGCACCTCAGGCCCACCGTCGGCGTCGACGACGGTGACGTCGGCACGGACAGCGTCCTTCTCACCGAGGGAGGTGACGATGCCGGTCTCGAATGCGGTCGGCTCGATCAGCAGAAGCCGATCGAGTAGCTTGTCCCACTGGATCCCTGTGGAGGATGCGGGGGATGCGAACGGGTTGGTGCTCATGCGCGTTCTCCTTCTCGTGTGTCGCGCGGGTGAACCCTCACGCCGCAGGTGCGGGTGGGGCTGTCTGTAGGGCCGCGAGGCGGCGTTTGACGGCTGCCGTGTGCAGGTCGGTCCACACGTCCTGATGGGCCAGCCAGAGGGCTTTCAGGGATTCTCTGTCGCCGGCGATGTCGATCAGGCCGAACAGGTCGGGGCCTGGCGGGGTGGCTTCGAGGAGCCCTTGGCGGGACCGCCACGCCCATACCTGTTCGGCGATGGCCAGCCCCTCCCGTCCTTGGTCTAGCGCGGCCCAGTGGAGGGTGCATTCGCCGGCGCCGGCGGGGAGGTGGATGACGAGGCCGCGGTCCTGGTTCACGTCGAGGGGGCTGCGTTCGCCCGTCGCCGGGTCGTAGCGGTGGCTGCCGGCGTACACGGCGAGCTGCATCGCGATCTTCGACTGCCCGTAGTCAATTTTTCCCGTTTTGAGGTCGGCCACGTAGGCGACATCATCAAGTTCGACGACCCGGTCGAACGTTCCACCAACCTTGCGCTGGTCGTCGACGACGAACACTTCGATGTCCCGCATGGTCATGTGTTTCGTGGCCGCGGTGTAGGCGTCGATGTCGAGTTGGGCCGACGGTGGGATGAGCGGTTCCTGCCCGCGGTCGAGCTGTTCGGTGAGGGAGTGCAGGGCGCTGCCGGTGGTGGCGGCCTGTGAGGCGCCGCCGGCTTCGCGGGCCGCCTCGACGACCTGGTTCAGCTCCTTCTTGTCGCCGCCGGCGGCGGCGGCCTTCATGAGGAGGTCGGGGCGGGAGGCGAGCCCGGTGGCGACCATCCGCTGTGACCAGAGGTTGAGGGCGAACTTGTCTTCGAGGACGTCGATGAACGTCGTTGCACGCCGGTAGGGGATGAGTTTCCCGGTGTCGAGGTCGCGGACCAGTGGCCGCCCCCACCGGTCGCGGGGCACCTCCTGGACTGGTTGGGCGAAAGTGTTGGTCATGGCTTCACTTCCATAGGTGTGACGAGGTTGCGGATGGTGGCGATGTGGGGGCATCTCTTGTTCCGGCAGGTGGTGCAGAACCACGATTCGCCGGGGAGGTGGCCGAGACGGTGGGTGATGTCGCCGTCGGTTATGAACGCCTGAACGATTCGGCGGGTGGGATCGACAACGTCGATAGTGATCATCGCCGCCTCCCCCTCCGCCGTCGCCGTGTCATGGCGTCCCGTTCGGCCTGTGTGGTGCCGCCCCAGATGCCCCACGCGTCGTTGTCGAGCGCCCACGCCAGGCAGGCCTCGCGGACGTCGCACCGTCGGCAGATGGTTTTGGCTGCCTCGGCTTGGCGGAGGGACTCGCCGGTGTGTCCGGGCGGGAACCAGAGCTCCGGATCTTCGCCGATACAGGCGGCACGGGACCGCCAGTCGGGGACGATCGCCGTCGTAGTGGCGGGGGTGGAGTGGCGGGTCATGCTGCCACCTCCAGCCAGTCGATGAGCTGGCCGCCGATGTACTCGGTCATGGCTGGCGGGATGGCTTCGGTGAGGTCGTCCCACTCGGTCATCCAGTCGATGCCGAGGGCTCGCTGTGCATGGTCCAGGTCGTGCGCCTTGTGCCCGCGTCGCGTTCCGTCCGGTCGCCGATACTCCGAGTCGTCCTGTGCGTGGTCGCCGTACACGCCGATCGGCCGCCCTTGTTCGGGATGCCGACAGGGTGTGCTCATCAGTGGTGCGTTGGACTCGAAGAACCGGTGTCGGCGGACCTCGAGCCCGAAGCTGCTGCCGCAGAACTTGGTAGGATTCTCCATGTACCGGACCGCACCTGGGACGTTCTCGATTACGTAGAGGCCGCCCCACGCCTTCAGTGCGGCTCTCACTGGAGGGAGTAGGTCCGGATGGCTGTCACGCGCGTGCGCTGGGGTAATCGTGCTGTACCGCGGGCATGGCGGCGAGGCGTGCACGACGTCGAACCCGTTGAGGAACGCACGGTCAGCGAGTACGTCCATCGCGTCGGCGACGGTCAGCTCGAACGGGTAGTCGCCGTGCGGCTCGATGTCCACGCCGACGACGTCGAACCCGGCGCGGTGATAGCCGACGGAGCAGCCGCCAGCGCCGCAGAACAGGTCGAGGAGACGGGGCCGGGTCAAGTCGTCACCGCCTCGGTGTCGGCGACGTACACGGCAAGTGCATACGCTTGCCAGATATCGGCGGCAAAGCCATGGAACCAGCCCGGCTCGGCCTTCGTGCCCTTGCCCCTGTTCGGCTGGCCGGGAGCGAACCGGTCGACGAGCGCCTGCACGATGTTGCTGTCCTTGGCGCGCGAGTCGTGGCAATGGTGGACCTTGACGGGGTGCCGCTTGACGAGGCCGGCGGTGATGTCGGCGCGGCGTAGCGCCTCGTGGAAACGACCGATCCACACGCAGGTTTCGAAGACGTCGGCGCCGACAGCCATACCGTAGGACGCGACCATTTCGATAACCGCGTGGTCGACGGTGCGCCAGAGGGCCAAGTCGTTGTCAAGGGTGAGGTCGGTGAGGAGCACCCTGTTGTCGGGCTTGCCGAACTGGAGGGGTTCGCGGGTTCTGGCGTCGATGACGCACCACCCGGACTCGGTGTTGCCGGGGTCGATCGCGAGGATCTTGGTCACGCTGCCTCCGTCTTGGTGAGCCGGTCGGCGAGGTCGCTGTGGCTGTGGCGGCGTAGGGTGACGCGAAGGTTTTCCGCGTCGGCGTAGCCGAGGGTGTGCGCTATCCATTCGGGTGGCATGTGGCACCAGTCGAGGAAGAAGCGGACTTCGTCGGCGACAGTGTTCGGCTCGCTCACGTGTCCCCCCTCTCGTGCCCGTAGTCCCGTCGGCGCCGTTCGACGTACCGCCGCCGCCAGATGGGGGCGTAGGCGATGAGCGTGACGACGGGGATGAGTGGCCACACGTCGGCGAGGACGGTTCCGAGGTCAGGCGTCTCCATGCGGCACCCATTCCCACGGCGTGACGTAGCGGCGGTGTCGTCCACAGGTCCCGACCTCCTGTTCGGTCGCCAGCAGTCGGGCGTCGGCGAGGGCGTGGGCTATCTTGCGCGGCGAGATGCCGACCAAGCCGCCACGTCCGGCTGCCAGAGCCGTGATCACGGCCGCCGCCTCAGCAACGCGCTGCTCACGCGGGTCGGCGGCGGTCACGAGTCGCCGCCCTTCGCCACGTACGGCGCGAGGGCGTGTGGCCGGGCACCCAACTCGTAGGCAGAGCGGGCGATGAGCATCGCGTAGTCGTCCTTCACGACTCCACTCAGCGGCAGTTGGTCGAGTAACGCCTCGACCTCCCGCTCGGCCAACTGCCGCTGAGTGGAGTCACGGGCCTCGATGTGGCGGGCCAGGGCCTCGTACGCGGCGGACGTAGCGCGCAGGTCGCCGGGACTGACTGCATCTCCGCACGAGGCGTACAGCCCTGCTCGCAGCTCGTATCTCTCCTGCCGAACCTCGGGCAGCTCGTCCTCGTAGACGATGGCGGCAACCTCGCGAGGCGGGTTGATGTCCAGGATTGGGCGACCAAGGATCGCCTCTGCGAGTCTGAGCCGCTCGGTATCGTCGGTGGGCAGCGAGTAGGAGACCAGTTCATTGGCCGTCGTGAGTTCGATGCTGCGGCCGTAGGTGCACGACTCGCGGATACCGAGCCTGGTCTTGCCGTCGTCGTGCTGGTAGGTGATGCGGCTACTCATGTCGTCTCTTTCCGTGCCACTCGGCGCATCTCGTCGAGTAGCGCCTTGAAGCGGCGCAGTGCGTGGTCTCTGACCGGGATGAACCGGCCCCGGTTCGGCTCGGGTAGCCAGAACGGCCGCTCCCTAGCGGCCGCGAGTTTCCGTTGTGCGCGGCGGTAGTTGTGGCGGGTGAGGTCGATGACCCGCCACGCCCAGTCCGCGTCGGCGCGGTCCTCGCTGCGGCCATACGCACCGAGCGTGTAGGCGACGGCGGCGACGAACGCGAGCGTCAACGTCAGCCAGAGCGCCGGGGTCACGGCGACTCCTCGGGCTGTTCGGGTTGGGTGGGCTCGGCGGGGGCGGCCGCTTCGAGGTTCGCGAGGTCGGCTTGAAGCGCCTCGATGACGGCCTGGAACTCGTCCAGCGTCAGGTCCTTCGCGCTGTCGATGGGGTGGCCGATGACGCGGTCGCAGTAGGCGTGCCGGTCGGCCTTGCCGCTGATGCCGTTGCGGGTCATGAGCGTCCCGAGCATCCGCAGCTGCGCCGATGTCGGCTCGACGGGCTCGGGGTCATGCTGCTGGCGCGGCCGATAGCACGTTGTCGCCCACTCCCCGGTCGGCGAGTACAGGCACTCGTCGGCGCTGTTGGGGTCCGGCTCAAAGGCGTGGTCCGCGGCAGACATGTCCGCGGCCTGGTCGATGTCCCGCTGGAGGTCCCAGTCGGGGGGCACATGCTCGGTCATCAGGCACCGCCGTTCCACAGCACAGTCAGCGGGCCGCACCGGGCTAGCCACTCCGGTGTCCGGACCATGGCCTCGTTGAATCGTTGCGCCCGCATCCATTGGCTGCGGTCGCCCTTGATCCAGGCCACGCCGCCCGACGTGATGACGACCGCTTCGCCTTCCATGAGCGCGTCCAGTTCCTCGACGGTGCTCACGGTCCGGGTCGGTGGCCGCCACCTGGCGGCGAGAATGGCGTCGGCGATCTCGCCGGGCGTCTTGTCGCCTAGGCGCTCCTCGCCGGGGCCAGCGCGGAACAGCGCCGCCAGGTCGTCGCGGGCGCTCATGCCCCCACCACCCGTCGCATCGAGTCGAAGAACGCGATGCCCTCGGCCCACGACCCGACGGGCCGGTCAATCTTCTGCAGCCCACGCACCGGGTCCGGGGCGACGTATTCGCTGTGCCACCCGTCGGCGCGCTTCTCCAGCCACCCGCGCGGGCGGCAGCCACGCTGCAGGTGCTCGTTCGCCTGGACCAGCTGCTGTCGTTCGTTACGTAACCGGACCAGTTCCATCTCAACCTCGATGCTCATCGGAGGTAACCTTTCTGTGTCTGGCATCCGTCGTCCGTCGTCGCGCGGCAGGTCGGCGGGTGCCGGTCTGTGTGTGGCTGCCGGTGCCCTAGGTGGTGACGGCAGGGGGGCCTAGCCTCCGACCTAGGGCACCGACGTTTCAGGTGGGCGGCTTCCGCCGGGTGAGGGTGTCGAGCCCGAACCGGGCGTTCTCGGCCTTGACGATCTGCTGCGCAGGGGTGAGGAGCAACGGGCTGTCGTACACGTTCAGGCCCGGCGCCTCATTCACCTCGCGCCCGTCGATAGGGAACGAACCGGTCTCGGTGGAGCCCTTGAGCGCCGCCAGGTCCGCACGGGTGCTCTTCTTCCAGTTCCCGGCGAATTCGGCGCGTTCCTCATCCGTGAGGTCATCCCAGCCAACGTCCCGCCCATGCACCGGGCAGTCGCCAGCCACGATGGACGCGATGGCCCGCAGGAAGTCCGGCCACTCGACATAGCCGGCTTCCTCGAATTTGTCGGCCAGGTCGCGTGTGTCCTCAGCCAGGGGGGCCAGGTACTCGGCGCTCATACCGTCACCCCCGACCCGGACAGCAGCCCCAGCAGCGCCGCCGGGAACGTGAGCATCAGCAGCAGCGTGAGCAGGCACGTCCGGCCACCGGGGTGGCGGTACGGGTCCGCGCCGCGCCGTTCGCGTGGGTCAGGCATCAGGGACTCCCGTCAGCAGATCCCCGAGTGCCTCGCCGGCCACCGAGTAGGCGACGATCACGGCGACGATGACCGCGGACAGGATCACGTCGGGGAGCCAGCGGCGAATCACCGTCGCCGCCCGAACAGAACCTCACGCAGGGTCGGCATCTTCGGCCGGTCGCCACTGGCCTTGGCCGGCTGTGGCCGCTTGGTGATCGCGTCTGTGTGACGCTGGTTCTGGGTGCGCTTGTCCTTACTCACTTGCCCCCCTTGGGCTGTTGCGGTTTCGGCTGCTGAGGTTTGGGCGCATTACGCGGCGGCGTCTGTCCTGAATGTCTGGGCAACTCGTTCACCTCCCCACGGGCGGAACGGGAACTTCGGGCCTTGGCCTCTGCGGTGCTTGGCCTGGTGGCCGCGGCGCCCGGAACCCATGTTCTTGTGGGTGCCGCTGCCGCCGTGCTTACGCATCGAATGGCCGCCTCTTCTAGGCATCTGGTGTCTCCTTCGGGTTAGACGTGCTGGAGTTCGCGGTCGCGGACGACGGCGGCGAGCAGCGCCGCGGCGATGGGAACCGCGATGAACCGCAGGCAGCCACCCTTCTTCGAGCCGCCACCGCTCGTGGGTGTGATGCCGCGGCCGGGCTTTAACCAGTCGCCGGCACGGGGGTGGGGGGTGCCGTTGATGCCGTTCATGACGCGGCCTTGGCGCGCTGGCGGGCGATTGCCTCAATGACGGGCGCATCGAAGACGTAGCGCCCGAACGGACCGGGCATCTTCTGCGCGACGGGCAGCTCTCCGGACTCGGCCATCCGCTGGACCTTGCGCAGGTTCAGGCCGAGCAGATCCGCAACCTGTACGGTTGTGAGCAGACGTTGCGTTTGGTCCATGTCGTGAGGATCGCACAATGTCACGTACGCGTCAAGAGTGCGGACTCGCTCTGTTAAACCAATCTGTCGAATCCGGTCGGTGTGAGGGCTTGACGCGTACGCGACACGTGGTGCAAGATGGGTCCATGAGCCAGCCAGAAATGGAGCAGCCGGCCATCCCGGAGTGGACACTTGGATGGCGACTACAGCGGGCGCTCGCGTGGGGGAATGTGTCGGTGCAAGAGATGGCCGACGAGTTGGACGTCAGCCGGGGCACGATCAGCCGGTGGTGCAATGACCACGGCGTGCCGCGCTCGATCTACCTCCGTGCGTGGGCCGCGAGGTGCCGTGTGCCGTACGAATGGCTGATTAACGAGGACGAGGAGTCACAAATCCGTAGATTTGTGCAGGCCGATGCCCGTTCGGGCGATGCCGAGGTCGGCCCTTCGACCCACGAGCTCACCACCCAATTTCGGAAGCGCCTCAGCCACAAGGTTGTAACTCACCCCCAAGTGGTGAGTAAGGCGTGACAAACCCCGAGAAGATCGACTATGCCACCACAACCAGGGCGGGCAAGATCACCCAAGGTGGTGGGGATGTGCGCAAACGGCACATGGAGCAGTGGACGGAGGCAATACAGGACTGGACCGATTGGCTGCACGCCGCCGGCAAGAGCCGGAACACGATTCGGCTGCGGCGCTACCAACTGATGCGCATCGCAATGGATCTGGAGTTCCGCACATCGCCGTGGAAGGTGACGACCGACGAGCTGATCGAGTGGACCAGCTCGAAGGACTGGTCCACGAACACGCGCCGGACCTACCGGGACGCGCTGCGGACCTTCTACGCGTGGGCCAAGCTCACCGGCCGGATCAAGAAGAACCCGGCCGAGAAGCTGCCCAGCATCCGCGCAG
>WHTG01000016.1 GCA_009377835.1 Nitriliruptorales bacterium | reverse complement strand
GGTCGAGCGCTCAACCCGAGCGGCGCCAACCCCGCTGCAACAGCGCCGCTGGACACCAGCACGACCTGCGTGCCGGCGGTCCGGACGCCGGCGATCTGGTCGACTACGGACAGCGCAAGGTCGCGGTCGAGGCCGCCGTCGGGCCGGCGCAGGCTGGAGCTGCCGATCTTCGCGACAAGGCGCCGCGGCGTCGTGAACCGCGGGGCGGTCACAGCGCGCCACCGGTGTCGTCGTCCGCGGCCGTCGATTCCTCATCGTCGAATCGCTCGTCGTCGCGGCTCTCAGGTTCGAAGTCGAACACGGCACCCGCGATCTCCACCGCGTCCCCGCGTCGAGCTCCCGCATCCTCCAGCGCCTGCTCCACTCCGGCGCGCACCATCCGGGCCTGCAGGTGCCGGACGGCTTCCTCGTTGCCCAGGTCTGTCATCACGACCCACCGCTCGACCCGCCGCGACCTGACCCGCCACCCCTCGCCCGCACGCTCCACGACGATCGGGTCGCTCTGGGCCGTCGGCCGCAGCACCGGACGCGCCACGACCTCCTCGTCGTGCGCCGCCGCGCGCCGGGCGCGGACCGCCCGCACCAGCGTCGCCATGCGGTGTCGCAGCGGATCCATGCCCGCGCCGGTGACCGCGCTCCCGCTCATCACCTCCCAGCCTGCGGCCTGAAGGTCGGGACGGACGATCTCGGCGGTGTCCGGGTCGGCGTCGGTCTTGTTCAGGAAGACAACCGCCGGACGCTGGAGCAGATCCG
Source organism: Nitriliruptorales bacterium (assembly GCA_009377835.1). Taxonomy (GTDB): domain Bacteria; phylum Actinomycetota; class Nitriliruptoria; order Euzebyales; family Egibacteraceae; genus WHTG01. Next base: position 28,157 of record WHTG01000016.1, on the reverse strand, counting down.
GCCGGTACCGCTCGAGTTCGGTGCACACCGTTTCCAGATCCTCGCGCGGGTCCCGCTGCTCGTACGAGGCGCAATCGAGCACGTGGACCAGCACGCCCGCGCGTTCAACGTGGCGGAGGAACTGGTGCCCCAGTCCCTTCCCGGCGCTCGCCCCCTCGATGAGACCGGGGACGTCCGCCACCACGAAGTCCAGGTCGTCGGTGCGCACGACTCCGAGGTTGGGCGCCAAAGTCGTGAACGGATAGTCAGCGATCTTCGGCTTCGCCGCAGACAGACGCGCGATCAGCGAGGACTTGCCGGCGTTGGGAAAGCCGACCAGGGCGACGTCGGCGACGAGCTTGAGTTCCAGGATGATCCAGCGTTCCTCCGGGGGCTCGCCGAGTTCGTGGAACCGCGGGGCCCGACGTCGCGAGGTCCGAAACGCGGCGTTGCCGCGACCGCCGCGGCCGCCCGCCGCCGCCGTGTACTCGTCCCCCTCGACAACCAGGTCAGCCAGCGCCTGACCTGTCTCGTCCTTTACGACCGTGCCGACCGGCACCAGCAATACGGTGTCCTCGCCGTCGGCGCCGCGCCGCAGGTCGCCCTCGCCGTGACGCCCCTTGCCCGCAGAGCGGTGCGGCCGGTGGTGATAGTCGACCAGGGTCACGATGTCACGGCTGGCGCGCAGCACGACGTTCCCTCCGTGACCGCCGTCGCCCCCGTTGGGCCGGCCGCGTGGTTCGTAGGGCTGGCGTTCGAACGACGTGACACCGCTGCCGCCGTGCCCGCCCTTGACGTGGAGCTTGACCTCGTCGACGAACACCTACAGGCGTCCCTCCGCCGCCGGCAGTGCCGGGCCGATGAACCCGGTGGCGCCGGGGCCGAAAATACGCATGGGGTCAGCGTACCGGGGCCCGCCCGGTCGCCCGAGACGTCAGCTCAGCGCCTGTTCCACGTCGCCGACGAGGTCCTCGACGTCTTCGATGCCCACGGACAGCCGCACGAGGTCGGACGGCACCTCCAGTGTCGACCCGGCGACGGACATGTGCGTCATCTTCCCAGGGTGCTCGACGAGCGACTCGACGCCGCCCAGTGACTCGGCGAGGGTGAAGACCCGAAACCGCGCGCAGGCCTTGAGCGCGGCGTCCTGGTCCACCATGCGAAAGCTGATCATCCCGCCGAAGTCGCGCATCTGCACCGCTGCTATGTCGTGTCCGGGATGGGTGCGCAGACCGGGATACAGCACCTGCGTGACGGCCGGCGAGGAGACGAGCGCCTCCACCACGGCGTGGGCGTTGGCGCAGTGCGCGCGCATGCGGATCGCCAGCGTCTTCAAGCCGCGCAGCGTGAGCCACGAGTCCCACGGCGCCGGGACGCCACCGATCGCGTTCTGCAGGAACGCGATCGGTGCGGCGAGGTCGTCGTCGTTCGTGACCACGGCCCCGCCGACGACGTCGCTGTGGCCCCCGATGTACTTCGTGGTGGAGTGGACGACGACGTCCGCACCCAGCGACAGCGGCTGCTGCAGGTACGGGGTCGCGAAGGTGTTGTCGACGACGACGATCGCGCCGCGATCGTGAGCGAAGTCTGACAACGCGCGTATGTCGAAGATCGACATCAGCGGGTTCGTCGGCGTCTCGATCCACACCATGCGGGTGTTGTCACGCCACGCCGCCTCGACCGCATCGACGTCCGACAGATCCACGGGATCGAACTGCAGTCCCCATGGTTGATGAACCCTCGCGAGCTGACGGTACGTCCCGCCGTACACGTCGTTGGCCATCACGACATGGTCGCCGGGCGACAACGTGCGCAGCACTGCGTCGGAGCCGGCGAGCCCGGATGCGAAGGCGAATCCGTGACGGCCGCCTTCCAGCGACGCGAGCGCCGCCTGCAACGCGTCGCGGGTGGGGTTACCGCTGCGGGCGTAGTCCCAGCCTTTGTGTTCGCCCACCTCGCTCTGGGCAAACGTCGACGTCTGGTACACCGGGACGATGACTGCACCCGTGTGCGGGTCGGGGTCCTGCCCGACGTGGATCGCGCGTGTTGCGAACCCCGCGTCCGTCCAGTCGTGCTGCGTCGTCATGAGCGATCCCCGCGCATCAGGAAGTCCAGCACATCCGCCCTCGTCAGCACGCCGGCCGGCACCGGCCCGTCGCACACCAGCACGGCCGTCGCCTGCCCCGTCAACAGGCCCATGGCGCGGTCGACCGTGTCGCGGCTGTCGATGACGGGCAGCGGCTCCTCCATCACCTCGCTGACCGTCTGATCGAGCACCGACGGCTCGCGGTAGACGCGGTCGAGCAGACCGCGTTCGCGGATGCTGCCCAGGACGTCCTCGTGCGCCTCGACCGTTTCGCGCTTGACCACGGGCATCTGGCTGACGGCGTAGTGGTGCAGCGTTGCGATCGCGTCCCGGACCAGCTCGTCGGGGTGGACGTGCACGATCTTGGGAAGGCTCCCGCCCTTGCCTGCGACCACGTCGGTCACGCGAGCCGCAGCACCGTGGCGGTCCATGAACCCGTTCGCCGCCATCCAGTCGTCGTTGTAGATCTTCGACAGGTAGCCGCGGCCGCTGTCGGGAAGCAGCACGACGATGTTGGCATTCGGCGGGTACTCGGCGGCGATCTGCAGTGCCGCCCACGCGGCGAGGCCGCCGGATCCGCCGATGAGGATCCCCTCCTCGCGCGTGACGCGGCGCGCCGTGACGAACGAGTCGCGGTCGCTGACGCGAACGAAGCGATCGACAACGGAAGCGTCGAAGGTCGGTGGCATGAAGTCCTCGCCGACGCCCTCCACGAGATAGGGGTGGACCTCGTCGCCGGAATACAGCGATCCTTCGGGATCGGCCCCGACCACGACGACGTCGGAATTCTGCTCCTTCAGGTACCGCCCGACGCCGCTGATCGTGCCGCCGGTGCCCACGCCGGCGACGAAGACGTCGATCTCCCCGTCGGTCTGCTCCCAGATTTCAGGGCCGGTCCTGTCGTAGTGCGCCTCGGGGTTGGCGGCGTTGTAGTACTGGTTCGGCTGGAACGCGCCGGGAATTTCTTCCACCAGGCGGTCGGCGGTGCGGTAGTAGCTGCGTGGATCGTCCGGCTCCACCGACGTGGGGCAGACGACGACCTCCGCGCCGTAGGCGCGCAGCAGGTCGATCTTCTCGCGGCTCATCTTGTCCGGCATGACGAACACGCAGCGGTAACCCCCTTCTGCGGCGACGATCGCCAGGCCGGCGCCCGTGTTACCGCTGGTCGGCTCGACGATCGTGCCGCCTGGGCGCAGGTGGCCCGCCTCTTCGGCGGCAGCGACCATCGCGTGCGCGATCCGGTCCTTCACGCTGCCGCCCGGGTTGACGTACTCGACCTTGGCGAGCAGCGTCGGCGGGACGTTCGCGCTGAAGCGGTGGAGACGAACGAGCGGCGTGTTGCCGACCAGCTCGATGAGGGAATCGACGGCTTGCATGCGGCGCCTCCTGCAGGGCGGATCCCCCGGAGCGTAGTGGCGCGGAACGCCCGCGGCAGGGTTCGGTCGTGCGGGTCAGACCGTCGAGGACAGCCGTGCCGTCACCCGCTGCGCCACAGGTGCGATCTCCGTGGTCGAGCGGGGGGTGGGGGCGACCACCGGGTACGCCACGACGACGACGCCGTCGCGAACGACCGCGACGCGGTCGGCGAATGCCGCCGCGAGATCGACGTCACCCAGGGCCACCACCGTGGTGACACCAAGCGACTTCAGACCCGCCAGATCGGCGACCGCCAGGGCGCGGGCTCCTTCGTCGATGTCGCCGAAGGGGTCGGTGATCGCAAGGGCCTCGACGCCTACGCGCGCCGCCTGCTGGGCGTGGATGCGCAACGTCCCCGCGGGTGCCGCAGCCGCGCCCTCGATCACGGTGCAGCGCGGAAGGGCATCGGTCAGCGCGGCGAGAACCTCCCCGGCCCCGGAACCGATCAGCGCGATCGTCTCGCCGCGCAGGACGTTCAGGCCGGCGACATGCGCCGCATACGTCGGCCGCGTCGCCGCCCCCCAGGTCGCGACGAGGAGCTGGTCGACGGTCATTCCGATGCGTCCCACGTCCCGGATGGTCGGCAGTCGCAAGGTGCCGCTCAACAGTGACAACCGGAGAAACCTTCGCGCCAGGGGCGGAAAAGGTGACAAACTCCTGTGGTCACACGACGTCGCGCAGGTTGGCCCCCTGGCGTACCAGCTCGTGCTGAACCGCGCGGACGTCGACCGACCTCGGCGCGACCCCCTGTCGCAACGCCAGCGTGGCGCAGACTCCCGCCGCCTGCCCCGTCGCCATGGCCGTGGGTGTCACGCGGTATGACGAATGCGCCTCGTGCGTTCCAGAGATGCAGCGGCCGGCGGTGAGAACGCGGTCCGCTCCTTGCGGCTGCAGGCAGCGCAGCGGGATGTCGTAGGCCTCGTCGGGCGGCACACTGCGCAGCACCGTCCCCTTCCCCTCGGGGTTGTGGATGTCGACCGGGTACGTCCCGCGGGCGATCACGTCGTCGAACTTGCGTGCCTGGAGGATGTCGTCGCCGGTGAGCTGGTACTTGCCTACCACTCGGCGGGTTTCCCGCACGCCGATTGCGGTCCCGGTGTCGACCACGTAGCTGCGCTCGAACCCGGGCACGTAGCGCCGCAGGAACGCCTCGATCTGACGGACCTGGTGCCGGCTGACTGCTTCCGCCATGGTCAGATCCCACGTGTCGATGCCGAGCACGTTCGTCACGCGTGTCGAGTTGACCGCTATCTCCCCCTCGTGCGGCGTGGCGAAGAAGAGGATGTCCTCGCGCGGCAGGTCAAGCTCCCCAGCCTCGGTCGCCTTCGCCACCAGGTCCCACAAACCATGGACGCTCCGCCACTGATCCGGGTTGTCGCTCACGTACTGGGCGAACTCGGCGTGCCCGAACCCGGCCATGCGGAACATCAGCGTCATTGGCTGTACGAGGCCGTCGTCGCGCCCGACCTCGTAGTCCGCCCCGGCGGCGGCGGCGACGTCACCGTCGCCGGTACCGTCGACGACGACCTCCGCACGGATCACGAGAGGCCCCGACTTGGTTTCGAAAACGACGGCGATCCTGCCTGCGTCGTCGACGACACCACTGGCGAACGCGTGCATCAGGTAGTCCACGCCGGCGTCGTCGAGGAGATCCAGCGCGGTGACCTTGAACACCTCGGGATCGAACGGAACCGTATAACCCGTCTCCGGTGAAGGCGGCCGCGCTCCGCCGTCGGCGATCAGCCGTTCGATCACCTCGATGTGTTTGCCGGCCACGACCGGTTCCCCCTCGCCGTGGTCGCTGGGCATCAGGCTCGTGTCGCCCAGCCGCGGCGGCCGCGGACGGCGCGTGTGGAACGACATCCACGGCATCACCAGAGCAACGGTGGCGTTGCCGCCCAGGAAGCCGTAGCGCTCCGCCAGCACGACATGCGCGCCGGCCTGGGCCGCACCCAGAGCGGCCCCGAGCCCCGCCGGGCCCCCGCCGACGACCAGCACGTCGGTCTCGGCTGCAACGGTTCCCGTACGAGCGGGGAGTGAGACCTCGCGGCTGAACGTCGGGCGCGGCAGCGACGGCATGCCCCTGGCTTACCCGCCTACCCCCTGATGCGATGCATCGCACCAGCAGCGCGATCGGACGGACCCGGTCGCATACGGCCGGAGGGCGAGTACGGTCCGCCGGGTCAGGCGGGGATGATCTCGGCGAACTTGCGCTTGCCCGACTGGCGGAAGGACACCTGGCCGTCGATCAGCGCGAACAGCGTGTCATCGCCGCCGCGGCCGACATTGTCGCCCGGGTGAATCCTGGTGCCGCGCTGGCGGAGGATGATCGTCCCCGCCGTCACCGTCTGGCCGCCGAAGCGTTTGACACCGAGCCTCTTGGCGTTCGAGTCCCGCCCGTTGTTGGACGACCCACCGCCCTTCTTGTGCGCCATGGCAGGCCTCCCTAGCTCGTGATCTCGTCGACCCGGATGCGGGTCAGGGGCTGACGGTGACCGTTGCGCCGCCGGTAGCCGGTCTTGTTCTTGTACTTGAAGACGGTCAGTTTCGGGCCCTTGACCTGCTCCACCACGGAGGCCTTGACCGTCACGCCGGAGAGGGCCTCTGCGCCGGAGGTGACGGCGCCGTCGTCACCCACAAACAGCACAGGGCGCAGCTCGACCCCGCCGTCGGCGCCGGCGGCGAGCTTCTCCACGTCGATTGTGTCGCCGACCTGGACGCGGTACTGCTTCCCGCCGGTGGCAATCACGGCGTACACGGTGTCTCCTCATGCTCATGGGTCCAGCCGCACAGCCTAGCGTTGGACGCTGCAGCGGCGGACAAGAAGAAGGCACGCCTGAGGCGCACCCAGCGGCCAGTGTAGGATCGCCGGCTTTTCACTGTCAACGCGGGAGGCGTCGTGCGCGTCAGGCTCACGGATCAAGCGGCAGTCGCCGTAGCCCTGGCGCGACAGGTGGCCGGCGACAACCCGGCCACCGTCGCTCACCTGCTGGTCGGCCTCGCGGGTGAATCCGAGGGACGAGCAGGTCGCCGGCTGCGGGAGCGCCCCACCGCGGCGGCCGCCCTGTGTGAACGCGCCCCCCACACCGCCGCACCGGCGCTGGAGTTTGCGCTCAAACAGGCGGCGCGGGGCGCCGGAAGGAGAGCAGCGGGGACCGTCGATCTGCTGGATGCGGCCCTGGCCCACGCCGGTCCTGAGCTCACCACACTGCTGAGCGAGGTCGGCTACCAGCGGGACCTGGACGGCTGGTTGGCGATGGACCCTGACGTGGACTGGTACGAGGACGCGGAGACGATGGGGTGGTCACCCGGTGGCGACGAGATGTTCGACTCCTCGGCGTCGCGGGTCGTCGCGCAGGTTCGCGCCGTGGGCGGCGGCGCCGTGGAGACGGTGATCGCCGCGGCGGCCGCTCCGGACGGCGACATCGGCACGGTCGATCCCGCAGTTCTGGCCGCGACGGCCGCGCGGGTCGGCGGGGCGTCGCCGCGGTGGGACACCGGCCTCGATGCCGTCATCACCGCCGCCGGGACCTTGAGCGACGGCCCGGCGGTGAGCGTCAGTGATCTGTTTCGCGCCGCGATCGTTGCCGGCGGCGACGGTCCCCGGGTGGTGCTCGAGGTCTCCGGGGGCGGGTCATGACACCGCTGCCGCAGGGCTTGCCGATCCGCCCCGTCACCGACGGGGAGTTCCACACGTTCGCCCGAACCACAGAAGCGCCCTTCTTCGAGGAGGTGTCCGAGAATCGCCTCGCCCGGTGGCGTCGCGTCTCCGAGCTCGAGCGCACACTCGCTGTGTTCGACGGCGAGCACATGGTCGCCGGATCCTTGCTGTTGCGTATGATGGTGACACTGCCGGGCGGTGAGCTCCAGATGGGCGGACTCACCGCCGTCGGTGTGCTCCCGACGCACCGCAGACGCGGCCTGCTGACGGCGTTGATGCGCCGCCACTTCGCCGATCTTCGCCAGTGGGGTGAGCCGCTGTCAGGCTTGTACGCGGCCGAGTCGTCCATCTACGGCCGCTATGGCTACGGCAGCGCCGCACCGTCGATGAACTGGACGATCGAGAAGACCGCGACCGCGTTCCGTGCGGATGTGGCGACCCTGCCCGACGCCGTCCGGTTCGTCGAGGTGGAGCAGGCGCTGAAGGACTTCCCGGTGATCTACGACGTTCGACCACGACCTGATGGCGACGGTCCGGATCAACGAGCGGCCGACCGACGACCTGCTGCCACTGCTCCTCGCCAACCCCCGGGCGCTGACGGACACCGAACCCGACATTTCGGGTGGACGTCGCGGATCTGGGCGCGGCCTACCTCGGCGCCATGCTGTTCACGCGTCTGGTGCGGGCGGGACGCGCCGAAGAGCCGGTACCCGGCGCGGCGCGGCGGGCTGACCTCATGTTCGCCACCGATTCCCGCTCCCTGGTGTCCGCAGGAGTTCTGAGGCGCGCCAGCCCAAGGCGGTGCGCCGCCGGCTTCCTGCCACGGCCCGCCCTCGCCAGACTCAGTCGAGCATGTGCTCCACGATCCTCGCGCCGCGCCCGTCGCACGTCTCACACGGCACCGTGAAGCTCTCCTGGAGGCCCTGGCTGACATTCTTGCGCGTCATCTGGACCAGGCCGAGCTTGCTGATCTCCATGACCCGCGACTTGGTCTTGTCCCTCGCCAGCTCACGACGAAAACGCTTGAGCACCTCGTCGCGGTTCGCGGCGACGAGCATGTCGACGAAGTCGATGACGATGATGCCGCCCATGTCACGCAGTCTGAGCTGCCGCGCGATCTCGTCGGCCGCCTCGAGGTTGTTGCGCAGCACGGTCTCCTCGAGGTTGCGCTCTCCGACGAACTTTCCGGTGTTGACGTCGATGACCCACATCGCCTCCGTCTTCTCGACGATCAGATAACCGCCGGACTTCAGCCACACCTTCTTCTCCAGCGCGCGCCGGATCTGATTCGTGACCTCGTAGGCGTCGAAGATGTGCTCGTCGCCGGTGTGCACGGTGACCTTGTCGACGAAATCCGGGCTGACGTCGGACAGGTAGTCACGGACGTGGGCCGCCAAGTCCGTGTCGTCGACGATCAGGTCCGAGTACTCGGACCCGAACACGTCGCGGATCACCCGCATCACCAGCGCGGGCTCTTCATACACCGGGTCGAGCGGCTTCGCGTCCTTGGCCCTCGTTTCAACTTGCTCCCAGATGCGAACCAGTCGGGCGATGTCCGCCTCCAGTTGCTCGGCGGTCGCACCCTCCGCCGCGGTGCGCACGATCAACCCGTAGTTCTCCGGCTTGAGTCCCTTGAGGATCTTGCGCAGGCGTTCCCGCTCGTCGTCGGTGAGCTTGCGCTGATGCCCAGCATGTCGTCGCCCGGTGCCAGGACGCAGTAGCGACCCGCCACCGAAAGGTGCTGCGTGAGACGCGCACCTTTGGTCCCCATCGGGTCCTTCGTCACCTGGACGAGAACAGTCTGGCCGGGCTTCAGCGTGTGTTCGATCCGCGGCAGGTCGCCTTCGAGATCCGCCTCGTCGTAGTTGACCTCTCCGGCGTAGAGCACGCCGTTACGGCCTTTGCCGATGTCGACGAACGCCGCCTCCATTCCCGGCAGGACGTTCTGGACCCGTCCAAGGTAGATGTTGCCGACGTACGACACGTCGTCGCGCCGCGTCACGTAGTGCTCGACCAGGGAACGTTCCTCCAGCACGGCGATCTGGGTGCGCTGCTCGCCGACGGTGACCAGCATGCGCCGCGGCGGACCTTCGTTGATTGCCCTTCGGGTCTCCTCGCTGACACCGCCCAGAGGACGGCGTCCACGGCCGGGCGCCACAGTGGCCTGCCCCTTCGCCCGGGTACGGGATCCGCCCGACGTGCGGGCACGTGACTGCAGCCTGGTCGGCTGCGCCTCGCTCTCGGTGACGTCGTCGGTGGCAGCGCCGCCGTCGCCGGCATCGAGGGTGTCCGAGACGCCGTCACCTTCACCGTCGCCTGCTGCACGCGTGCGTCCGCGCCCACCCCGGCGGCCTCGACCCCGCCCACCTCGCCGGCGCCGTCGTGCGCCCTCCGGGCGTTGCAAACCCCCGTCATCGACCGCGCTGTCCTGGGTGTCGTCACCGTCGGCGGCCGCATCCTCGCCGTCCGAGGTGTCTGGTGTCCCCGCGACGTGCGACACCGCAGCGCCGGCGTCGGCCCCCGGTTGCTCGTCGTGGCCCGTCCCTTCCTGAGCCGGCTGATCCGCGTCCTGCACGCCGCGCGGACGTCGGGCGCGCGTCTTGCGTCGCACCAGCTTGGCGTCATCGTCGGGACTGTCGATGGCCGTCGGCGCCTCGGATGGCGCCGCGGCCTGTCCCTGCGTGCTGGTGTCGGCGCGTGCGGGACGGGAGGTACCCCGCCGCGCACGGGTGCGCGTGCGGGTGCGGGCTTCGGTGGGGGGCGCGGGAGTCTCGCCGTCGTTGGTCTCGGGGTCAGTCACAGGAATTGCCTTTGCAGTCTGGGACCCAGGGGCTCGTACCGCTCACCGCTGAGCGCCTCGACGAGGCCGTCGGCCTCGGGGCGACCCTGGGCGAGCCGGCTGACAAGCGCCGGCTGAGGCAGTTCGGTCTGGAAGCCGCGCAGCGCCGCGTCGACCTCGGTGGGTCGTATCGCGACGGACGCGTCGGCAGGAAGATGATCCGCATGGTGCACGGTCACCCGGAGCCGGGGACCGTCGCAGGACAGGTGGTGAACGGCTGGGCGGATGTCGACGTGGACGGTCTCGCCCTTCCGCTCACGGGCCACGATGAGCGTCTCCGCCGCGAGCGCCTGGGCGGCAGCGTCGGTCAGGCTGGTGCCGGGCGGATAGGCGACGTCCCACAGCGACGCCTGCAACAACTTGGCTATTCGTGGTCCACCTTCCTCCACGGCCGTCGCGAAGAGCACGTCCATGCCGTCGGGGAACGCAGCGTTGAGCACCGACACGGCGGACGGAAGGTCGATCGGGACAGCGAACGTCAATTCCCCGTACTCACCGGTCGAGTCACAGCCGAGGGGGAGAGCGTCGGTGAAGCTGACCTTGGGGTGGGGTGAGAACCCCTCGCTGTACGCGATCGGCAGGTCGGCCCGCCGCAACGCGCGCTCCCACACTCGGCCAACGTCGATGGCCGAGATGAATCGCAGGCGCCCCTGCTTACGGTAACGGACTCGTACCCGCACTGAAGATCGGCAGGTGCCCCGTCTGGTGCTGCAGATCCAGACCAGGGCATACCCCGCAGTCGTAGCAGGGGGTCCAGCGGCAATCTTCAAGCTCGGCACCAGCGTCGATGGCGTCGCGCCAGTCCTTCCAGAGCCAGTCCTTCTCCAGCCCGGAATCGAGGTGGTCCCACGCGAACACCTCGTCCTCGCCGCGTTCGCGGCGGGTGAACCAGCCGACGTCGACGCCGACTTCATCTGCGGCGCGCAGCCACGTGTCGTAGTCGAACAACTCGTCCCAGCCGTCGAACCTCGCACCCAGACAGAAGGCGCGTTCGACGACTGCGGCAACGCGGCGATCGCCGCGTGCGAGCAGGCCTTCGACCTCGCCTGGCTTCCCGTGGTGGTAACGCAAGTTGAGGTTGCGGTCGCTTGCGACCCGGCGGCGGATGAGGCCGAGCTTGCGCTCGATTTCGTCCGGCGAGTCCTGCGGCGCCCACTGGAACGGTGTGTGCGGCTTGGGCACGAAGCCCCCGACCGACACCGTGACTTTGTTCTTGCGGCCGTGCTGCCTGCCGATATCGAGAACCTTGAGGCCGAGCTCGGCGATGCCGAGCACGTCGTCGTCGGTCTCAGTGGGCAGGCCGATCATGAAGTACAGCTTGATGTGCCGCCAACCATTGGCGAATGCGGTCTCGGCGGTGCGCAGCATGTCCGCCTCGCTGACCATCTTGTTGATCACCCGGCGCATCCGTTCGGTGCCGGCCTCGGGGGCGAATGTCAGCCCCGTCCTGCGGCCGTTACGAGCGAGTTCGTCGGCGAGGGTGACGTTGAAGGCGTCGACCCTCGTGGAGGGCAGCGACAGGCTCGTCGCCGTGCCCTCGTAGGTGTCGGCCAGATCGCCGCACATCCCCAGGATGTCGGAGTGATCGGCCGAGCTGAGGCTGAGCAGCCCCACTTCCTCGAATCCGGTGTTCTCCACGCCGCGCGCCACCATCTCCTTGACGGTGTCACGCGACCGCTCCCGCACGGGCCGGGTGATCATGCCTGCCTGGCAGAAGCGGCACCCGCGGGTGCACCCGCGGAAGATCTCGACGGAGTAACGCTCGTGCACCGTCTCTGTCAGGGGGACGATCGAGCGCTTCGGGTACGGCCAGGAATCCAGGTCGCTGACCGTGCGCTTCGCAATGCGGTACTTCGCGCCCGGGTGCCGCGGGAACGTTCCTCGCAGCCGCCCGTCGCTGAGGTATTCCGGCTCGTACCAGGCCGGGATGTAGGACCCTTCGACGCGGGAGATCTCCTCCAGCAACCGGGCGCGGTCCCATCCGTTGGCGCGCGCGGTCTTGAGCACCGTGTCCACCTCGAGGACGAACTCTTCCCCGTCGCCCGCGCACACCACGTCAACGAAGGGCGCCACTGGCTCCGGGTTGAATGCGGCGTGACCGCCGATCATCACCAGCGGGTCGCTGTCAGCCCGGTCCGCAGCGCGCAGCGGCATGCCTCCAAGGTCCAGGCAATTGAGCAGGTTGGTGTAGCCGACCTCGGAGGACAAGCTGAACGCGACGATGTCGAAGGCGCGCAGCGGAAGATGGTTCTCCAGGCTGAAGAATGGCAGTGAGCGCTCCCGCATGACCGCTTCCATGTCCGGCCAAGGTGCGTATCCGCGCTCGGCGACGGTGGATGCCCGCTCGTTGAGGATCTCGTAGAGGATCTGCACGCCCTGGTTGGGCTGTCCCACCTCGTACGCGTCGGGATAGACCAGTAGCCAGCGGCTGTCGGTGCCGTTGTGGTTCTTGCGGACGATGTTGCCCTCGCCGCCCACGTACCGTGCGGGTTTGCGGACACTCGTCAACGCCGGCTCCAACCTGGGCCAGACAGAGGCGAGGGTGTCGTCAGTAGTTGTCGTCGTCACAGGGAGGCTTTGGAGGCGGGCGCAGTAGGCGGCACCGAATGCAAACCGAGTGTAGCGCGACCCCTGCGGAGGTCGTGGCTGGCCAGTCCGCCGCCCGCTGGCAGGATAGGGCCCACATTGGGCGCAGGGTGCCGATCAGCGCCCGCGGTACCCGGAAGGTTGATGTGCGCGCACAGGTGTTCAAGCACGCGAATGCCCTGGCGGCTGGCAGTGTCGCCGCCGGCGTTCTGGCCTACGTATTCTTCGCGCTGGTCACCCGATCGCTGGGCGCGCCCGCGGCGGCGCCGGTCTCCGTGCTGTGGACGTACTGGACTGTGGCTGCGGCCATATTCACGTTCCCCCTGCAGCACTGGACGATCCGCACATTAGAGGCCGACGGGCACGAAGGAACGCTCGCGCGGGTGCAGTCGAGGCTCTGGACGGGCATAGCGGTGTTGTCGCTCGTGATCGGAGCGGTCGCATATCTCGCTCGTGAGCCGCTTTTCCGCGACGGGGGTGTGACATATCCGCTCCTGGTCACGGCCGTGACCGCGGGCGCCTGCTTCTCGGGTCTCGTCCGAGGCGGCCTCGCCGGGCGCGGGCGCTTCGCCGCGACGGCAGCCGCGGTCGCGGCGGAGAACGCGCTGCGCGTCGCGCTCGGGATCATCGCCGCCGTTCTCGGCGCAGGACCCGAACTGTTCGCCACGGCGTTTGCACTCGGATCGTTGTCCGGGCTCTTGTGGCCCCACAGCCTGCAGTTCGCACCCAACCACGGGGACGAGTCGGCGCGGACAGGTTCGCCACTGGTGTTTGCTTCGGGGCTTGCGGCCGGATCGCTCATCTCGCAGATCGTCCTCACAGGTGGACCCGTCGCTCTCGCCGCCATCGGCGGTGCGGCGGAGGAGGTCACGTCGCTGTTTGTGGCCCTGGCGGTGTGGCGGGCCCCGTACCTGGTCGCGCTGGGCGTGACACCGCAGATCACGCCCCTACTCACACGGCTCGCAACACGTGGGCGGCAGCGCCACCTGCGACGACTTCACGCCGTCATGGTCATGTCGGTCGTACCCACCGCGGGAGTCGCGTACCTGGTCGGAACGACCGCCGCAGGACCGGTGCTGCAGCTCGTATTCGGGGCGGACATCGAGCTGCCGGCTACGGTCCTCGGCCTCGTGGGCGCCGGCACAATTTTCGCCATGGGCAACCTGTTGCTGCTGCTCGTCATCCTTGCGCACGGTCGGGCACGCCCCGTCAATGTTGCCTGGGTGTCGGCGCTCGGCGTAGGGGCAGCTTGGATCGCACTTGGACAGCCCCCCGCCCTGGTGCGCGTCGCGAGCGCGTTCGGCGTGAGCCAAGGTGTGGCCTTCGTGCTGCTGCTTGTGGGCGCGTGGGTGACGCTGAACAAGCCCACGCCTCAGGTCGATCTCACGGTGGCTTCGGACGCTGCCGGCGCAGCACCGTTATAGCGCCCCCCGAATTAGCGGGTTCCGGCGTAGAACACCGAGGACCCTGCAGGCAGATTCCGTCGCCGCAGCAGGCGTTCGTCGAGCCTGGTCAGTGCGAGCAACACACGCTCGACAATGGCTGGCAGTGGCCGGACCGAGGCCGGCGCGGCGGCGGCTTTCACCAGCAGCCTCGACAGAACAAAGAACGGCAACGTCGCGCCGAAGGCATAGGTACTCCGCTTTTCGGTCAGCCCGACCGCCGCAGCCGCCCTGCGCAGCCGGTGTCTCGTGTATCGACGATGGTGCCTGGCGCGGACGTCAAACCCTGACCACAACCATTGATAGGCCGGCACCGACAAGAGCACGGCGCCACCGTCTTTGACGACACGCCGGAACTCCGACAATGCGACACGCTCGTGCTCGCAATGTTCGACCACGTCGAACGCCGTAACGACGTCGAACGTCTTGTCCGGAAATGGCAGCGCCTCTGCCGACGCGCACACGCTCCCCACGCGCAGACCGCGAGGGTCGATGTCGACAGCGACGCGATCGCCGAGCCAAGCGACGCTCGGACCGTCTGCGCTGCCGACGTCGAGGATGCGAGCGCCCTGTCGGACATACGGGCCGAGAACGGCTTCAAGCAGTCGCGCTCGGGCGACATACCACCAGTAGGTCGGGTGCTCGAGGGATCCCGATCCCGACGTCACGAGGGATCCTGAAACAGCGCGCCGCGGACTGGCAATCCCTCGATCGCGACGCGCTCCCAATTGTTATTCAGGTGTTGATACAGTAGTCGGTTGGTTCGACGGAGCTTGCGTTCTGACATCACCAGCGCCCACCGCGCGCCGTTTGACTCGAGTTGCCGCAAGATCTCCGCCTGCTGGCGCTTTGTGCGCTTCCAGAACATGTAGGTGTCATATACGGGCGCGCGTTTTTGCATGATGGCGTACGCGGATGGGTAGTTCGTCGTAACAAGGACTGCGTCGCCGCCTGCTATTTCCTCGACGCGCTCGAACAGCCGCAACGTCTTCACGGCGCGGTCGTTCACCATCAACTCGTCTGTCCCGACGGTCGCCGTGCGGAAAGATTCTGGCGACACGACGTAGCGGTAGAGCTCCCACCGGGTCAGCGGCAAGAACAGCGTCACGGCGACGAGCGCGCCAAGGACTGCGATGGCGACCACGCGACGCTCTCGGCGATGCCACGCGGTGACCGCGTACGTGATGATCAGCAGCAGGAAGGGCGCAGAAGCCTGGAAGAAGTGAAGCGGCTCCGCGCGGTCGAACGCGTGGTGAAGGTATGGGAAACCGATAGCCGTGGTGGCAAGCCGCAATGCGTCGTACGGGCCGTGGAGTGATCGACGCCGTCGGAGCAGGTGCACCGCGGTTATTCCGTACGTCAGCGGCGCGACCACGAGGAGCGTTCCCAGCACAACAGACTTGGGGTTGCCGCCGAGCCACGGCCACGGGATCGGCAGATGGGCGTTCGTTCCGCGCGCGACGACATCAGCGTTGAGGGCGAGAAAAGCTGGGAGGTAGCGTGGAAAAACGACCCACAGCAGGAACATCGGGAGGTAGCCGATGAGCGCTCCAGCCGTCAGCTGTGCGAAGCCCCTGCGAAAAGCTCCGCGCTCGGGGGGAGCGATGAACCAGACGATCGCGGTCATCCCGATCGCGAGGTAGAGGCCGTGGTTGCGACCGAAGAAGGCGATGAGTCCAGCGACGATACCGGCCACGATGTGTGAGGCCGGGTCGCGCCTCTCGATGAGCCGAACGGCCCCAAGCACTGCCGCCATGGGGAGGACGCAGTCGAACCGTTTGTGCCGAGGCACCATCCAGGTGATCAAGACAACGGCGGCGGCCACGAGCCCTGGGATCGTTCGGATGACGCGGCGCAACGCAAGCAGGCCGGCGGTAAGCCCAACCGCGCCGAAGATCCACGCTGCTGTGCGGAGCGCCACGATGCCGTCGCCCAGGAAGCGCTGCCAGGCGGCCGACCACAGGTAGCGGCCCGGGTCATAGGAGCGGAAGTCCAGTACCGGCCACTCTCCAGCCAAGACCCGCTGGGCGCCGTACCACAGATAGCCTTCGTCCTTTATCGACAGTGTGTTGAAGCCGATGCGTACGTCGAAGATCGCCACGACGGCACAGAGTGCAAACGAGGTCGCTGCGGTCACGGCGACCGGGTCGGTGGCAAATTCGGCGAGTTGTGGTCGGTGGCGTACGGCCCGTTCCGTACGTTCGATCGGTGTGGTCACCCGAGACTCCCCCGCCTGATGGTCCGCCCGGCTACTCACGACGCCCACGGCAGCGGGCGACCGAGGACTTCCGTCAGGCGCCGATCGCTGTCGGAGAAGTACGCCCTCAGCTCTTCAAGCAGCGCCGTATCGAGTGTGCCGGCAGGATGCTCGGCGGCGTTCACCCGCCGTCCGAGGACGTCGGGACGGTACAAGGCATCGACTCCGACCGCGTTGTAAATCATCGAGGGGCCGGCTGCATCGAACAGCTCGTCGGTGAAGTAGATCTGCACCCGATCGCCGAAGCGATCCAGCCACGGTGGCAGGTAATCGACGTAGCGGCCGCGCTCCAGGTATGCGAACGGGGAGACAGATGTCTTCGTTGCCTCCCAGCGACTCGGCCCCTGGAGGTTCTCGGTCAAGGCGACCTGCAACGGCCGATCCTCCAGGCCGGAAGCGGTGCTGAGCTTCCAGTTCGACACTGCGCGTGACACCGGGTCGCGCAGGACGACGATGATGTGCGCGGACGGCAACATGGCGCCCGCACGCTGGGCAGCCTCGGGAAACTCGAGATAGCTCGTCGCCTTCTCACCAAGCACCGCGGAGTCGCGACCGCCGAAGTACGTTTGGACATACCACTCGATGCCGCGCGTCCACTGGTTCCGGTCGAGGAAGAACTTCGGCTCCGGACGCATCGGCCGCGCCATCGCGATCTCTGGGTGCTCATCGAGCACTCGGTAGAGGTAGGTCGTTCCGCAGCGCTGTGCACCGATGACGAGAAGGTGCCTGCTCATGCCTTGACGCGTTCCACCACGTGGTACGGCTCGTGCGCGCTGACGGCGTTCAACGTCCGAATTACGTACTCGCCCAACATGGACAGCAGAGCGATCGTCACACCGTTGAGAAAGGACAGCAGAACGACCAGCGACGTCCAGCCCTCGACGCGTGTTCCCGTGATCAGACCCTTCACCAGGTAGATGGCGCCGATGATGAACGAACCGGCGGCAACAATGGACCCGCACATGGCGCCGAAGCGGAGCGGATACGACGAATAGCTGAACAGAATCGTCATGACGAGCCGCGCAATTTTGAGCATTCCGTACGTGCTCTTGCCGACCGGCCGCGGCTCGTGACGAACCGTGACATGTGCCCGGTTGCTGGAGTACAACAACGCCTGGCCAGTGATGTAGGGGTAGGCGTTCCGTGAAGCGCAGATGCGAGCGACGACGTCGCGCCGCAGGATGCGGAAGTTCGAAACGGCCAGGTCAGATGGCTGCCCGAAGATGCGGCGGTTGATGACGCCGATGGCTTTGCTCCCCAGCGAGCGGTACCCGGCCGCCTGTTTACGATCGAACTTTCCGAACACCACGTCACGACCCGTCATCGCCTCGTTGATCAACGCCATGATCTGGTCCGGCGGATTCTGCTGATCGTCATCCATGGTGACGACGTAGTCACCGGTCGACTCCCGGAAGCCGGCGAGGTTGGCGCTGTGCTGGCCGTAGTTGTGCAGCAGGTTCAGCGCAACTATGTTCGGGTTGCGTCGTGCCCGGTCCTTCAAGACCTCCCAGCTTCCGTCTCGACTCCCGTCATTGACCGCGATGATCTCGAAGGACAGCTGCTCACGCTCGAAGAACTCGGCGACCTGGTCCAGGGTGTCACCGACGATCGCCTCGCTGTTGTAGACAGGAATCACGACGGAATACGTGAACCCGCCAGGGTCCATCAGCGGCATCGACGGAGCAGCCGCTGATTGTGCGCTCGACCCGGTCAGTCTCCCGATCCTGGCGTTCATGCCGGCTTCTCCAACGTCGCACGATTGTTCAGTCCGTCGAGGAACGCCGCCACGACCCGTTCCGACTGTGTCTGCGTCAAGTTGTTGTGGAACGGCAGTCGCAACAGGCGGGCGCTGATGTCATCGGTCACCGGACAGTCCCCAGGCTCGGCCGCGAAGCGCCGGCCACCTTCTGAGCTGTGCAACGGCACGTAATGGAACGTCGGGTGCACGCCGCTGGCACGCATCGACGCCAACACCGCGTCGCGCGTCGGGCGATCCGGCAGCAGGACATAGAACATGTGATACGCCTGCTCGCAGTCCTCCGGGACGACGGGGAGCCGGTACCCATGTTCCTCGGCATGCGGCGACAGCAGTTCGGTGTAACGATCGAACACCGTGCGGCGCTTGCCGAGAATCTCGTAGCGGCGTTCCAGTTGGGCGTACAGATATGCCGCGAGCGTGTCGGCGAGTCCGAACGACGAGCCGGTGTCCTTCCAGGAGTACTTGTCGACCTGGCCAAGTAAGAACGCCCGCCGGTTGGTGCCCTTGTCGTAGAGCACTCTGGCTCGGTCGACGTCCAGATCGTCGTTGATGATCAGTGCACCGCCCTCACCGCACACGAAGTTCTTCGTCTCGTGGAAACTCAGCGTCGAGAAGCGCCCGAGGCTGCCGAGCGGACGGCCACGCCACCGGCCGAAGAGGCCGTGCGCGTTGTCTTCGATGATGTCGACGTCGCCGCGGCCTGCGAGGGCTTCGTGGACGCCTTGCATGTCGCACGCCACGCCGGCGTAGTGCACTGGTACGACTGCGCGCGTCGAGTCATCCAGCAGGGCGTCGAGGTGCTGCGGGTCAAGGCCGAGCGTTTCCGGCTCGATGTCGCAGAACTTGATCCGCGCACCTTCACGGGCGAACGCCAGTGCGGTGGATGAGAAGGTAAACGACGGCACGATCACGGTGTCGCCCGGCTGCAAATCGAGCAACATCGCCGACAACTCGAGCGCGGCGGTGCAGGAGGTTGTCAGGAGAACGTCGCGCGCGTCGGTCGCCGCGCGGAGTACCTCAGCCGCGCGCGCGGAAAACGGCCCCGCCGACGACGTGTGTCCGGCCTCCACTGCTTGCTTGATGTAGGCGAGTTCCCGACCCTCGAGCGATGGCCGGTTGAAGCGAATCTCTGCCAGGGCGGTTTCGGTTGCGCTGCCCATCACGGCGGACCTGTCATCGACGTGCTGGTCAACCCGTGGCGCACGACCCGCCCCGTTTCTTGAGCGGTCGCCACCACCACTCGTTCTGTCGGTGCCATTGGATGGTCTCCCCCAGCGCTCCTTCGAACGAAAACGATTGCGACCATCCCAGCTTGCGGATGCGCGACGAGTCGACCGAGTAGCGCAAGTCGTGTCCCGGCCGGTCCTGGACGAAGTTGATCATGTCGTCGGCGCGTTCACCGGTAACCCCGAACCGTCCGACGATCTTGTATGGCAATTCGCGGTTGGTCATCTCGTTGGCTGCCCCGACATTGTAGATGGCACCTTATTCGCCCTCCGTCAGCACGAGCCACTGCGCCCGCCCGTTGTCGAGGACGTACGTCCGTCCAGTCGCGGACGTTGCTGCCATCCCCGTACAGCGGCACCTGCGTGATCGGACGCAGTCTGGTACCCGCACCGCCCGACACATGGCCTTCACAGGTGTTCTCCTTATCCCGGCTGGAACCGCCGCATGTGGACGTTGAGCAGCAGGCCGACCATGAGGTAGGACCCGATCAGGCTGGTGCCGCCGTAGGACACGAACGGCAGCGGCAGGCCGGTCACCGGCATGATCCCGATCGCCATGCCGACGTTGATGAACACCTGGAAGGCGAATACGGCGATGACGCCGGCCGACAGCAGCGTCCCGAAAGCGTCGCGCGACAGCGCCGCGATGCGGACGGCGCGCCACAGGAGGAGCGCGAACAAGCCGAGCAGGACGCCGGACCCCAGGAACCCCAGCTCCTCCCCGACCACGGTGAAGATGAAGTCGGTCTGGTTCTCGGGGACATACGCCAGTTTCGTCTGGCTGCCCTCGAACAGGCCCTGGCCCACCAGCTGACCCGATCCGACCGCGATCTGCGCCTGATTGACGTTGTAGACGTACTTCGGATCGACGCCCTCGGGGTTGATGAACGACGTCAGGCGCGCGACCTGGTACTCGGCGAGTTGACCGGAGCCCAGCATCAGCGCGAACGCGGCGACCCCGAGCACAGCGAGCGCGATCATGTAGGTGACGCGCACACGCGCCAGCAGCAGCACGCCGAACACGATTGCCACGAACACCAGGAAGGTCCCGAAGTCCGGCTGCAACAGGATCAGCAGCATGGGCAGTGCCGAGATCGCCAGCGCCTCGACCAGCGCACGCAGACCCAGCGCCTCCTCGCGCCGTTCGTTGAACAGCGCCGCCAGCATCACGATGAGCGCGACCTTGGCCAGCTCCGACGGCTGGAACTGGAACCCCCCGATGACCAGCCACGCCTTGGACCCGTTGATCACCTGGCCCGCGGTGAGGACCACCAACAGCAGCACCAGTGTTCCTCCGTACAGCAGCGGCGACCACGCCCGGTAGAGCCGGTAGTCGAACATGGTCACGATGGCCATGCCGAAGATGCCCAGTCCCAGCGACACCATCTGCCGGTTGACGTAGAACAGCGTGTCCATTCCCTGCTGTTCAAGCCGGAAGAACGTGGCCGAATAGATCATGACCATGCCGAACCCGGTCAGGCCGAGCACCGCCAGAATCAGCAGCGGGTCGATGTGGCGGGTGGGTGTGTACGCACCCATCCATTTGCGTTGCACCGCCTCACGGGCGAGCCGCCCCTGGCGGTCCTCTCCGTACGAAACTGACGTCACACTCTCACCTAGTCCGTCGCCACGCCCGGCGTGATATCGGTCGGATCCAGATCCAGCAGCCCCTCCAGGATGCGGCGCACGATCGGGGCGGCGTTGAGGCTTCCGCCGCCGCCCTCCTCGACCATCGCGACGACGACGTATTCGGGCTTCTTCGCCGGCGCGTATGCGGCGAACCACGCGAACGGCTGCTTCGGCCTGAACTCCGCGGTTCCGGTCTTGCCGGCAACGGGAACGTCGAATCCGGCGAAGGTCGCCGAGGCGGTGCCCTGCGACGCGACCTTGCGCAAACCGTCCGCAATGACGTCGAGGTGCCGCGGCTGCACCGGCAGTTCACGGATCGTCTTCACGGGCAGGGGCGTCGGCTGTTCACCGGGCGGCACCAGTTGGGCCCCCAGGCGCGGCCGGAACAGCGTGCCGCCGTTGGCGACCGCCGTGAACGAATTCGCAATCTGCAGCGGCGTCGTCTGGACGTCCCCCTGCCCGATCGACATGTTGACCGCGTCGCCGCCGCGCCAGATGTTGCCCCGCTCACACAGGTCGCTGAAGAGGTCATGCGCATAGGAGTCTTTGGGCGCCTGCTTCGCCTGCGAGCAGTAGGAGTCGCGGTTGCTCTCCCAGAACTCCTGCTTCCAACGACGACCCGGGATCACCCCGTTGCGCTCGCTGGGCAGGTCGATACCCGTCCCCTTGCCGAATCCCCACTGCCTGGCGTGGTCGGCCAGCCGCTCGCGCAGCCCCCTGCCCTCGGTCTGCTCGTCGAGCCACATGCGTCGCGCCATTTCGTAGAACACCGTGTCGCATGAGTCCTCGAGCGCCGTCTCTATCGTGATCGCACCCGAGTCGCTGGTGTTCCAGTTGCGGAACCGCTGCCCAGCCCAGTACCACTCGCCCGGACAGGGCGTGAGGCTGGTTGGCGTCACGTACCCCTCCTCGAGCGCTGCGGCGGCGGACACGATCTTGAACACGGAACCTGGTGGGTAGCTCGACTGCGTCACGCGGTTGATGAGGGGGAAGTGGTTCTTGGGGTTCTGCAGGCGGTCCCAGTAGTCGCCGCTCACGCCCCCGACGAACTTCTCCGGCTCGAACGTCGGATACGACGCCATGGCGACGATGCCGCCGTCGCGCGGGTCCATGACGACGGCCGCACCGGCCGGCGCCTTGTAGTATCCCCTCGCCCGACCTTCGGGGTCGCGCACCGTCCGTGCCTGCTTGACGCCCTGCTCCAGCGCCTTCTCCACGAGTTTCTGTGCCTCGAGGTCGAGCGTCGTCTTCAGGTCGGCGCCCGCCACGGGCACCTGGTCGCCCAACTCGCGCAGGATGTCTCCGCGGGCATTCACCTCGTAGCGACGAACACCCTTGGTGCCTCGCAGGTGCTTCTCATACGTGCGTTCCAGGCCGGACCAGCCGATGAGGTCACCGGGGTCGTAGTCGCTGTACTCGGGCTCGAGCAGTTCGGTTTCGCCGATCTCGCCGAGATATCCGACGACGTGCGCGGCGGTCTTGCCGTGCGGGTACTGGCGCACCGGAAGCCGTTCGGCGTACACGCCGGGGAACCGGGTTGACGAGTTCTCCCAGATGTACAGGGCGACCTCGGTCGGCACGTCCACCGCGATCGGCTTGGGGCTGAACGGGCTGACCCGGGAACCCCGAATCTGGCGCTGCACGTCCTGCAACGACATTCCGAGCAGGTCGGCGACGTCGGCCAGGATCGCGTCCCGACGGTCGCCCATCTCATTGGGCTGCACCGACACGACCATGGCGAACCGGTTCTGCACGATGGGCTTGTCGTTGCGGTCCAGGATGTTCCCCCTGGGCGCCGCGATTGTCAGCGTCCGGACGGCGTTGCCCTCTGCGAGGTTGACGTACCGCTCGCCGGCCATCACCTGCAGGAACCACAACCGGGCGAAGAGCAGCAGAAACAGACTCACAACGAGAAGGGTGAGGAAGGTCAGGCGGAGCCGCGTGCTCTCGAGTTGCGCCGCGGTGGTGGGCGGGGAACGCACGGGCCTCGACCCTACCATCGGCCTACCACTGCCGTCCCGCGACCGAGGAGCCGGTTGCGGCTGTCTCCCCGCCGGTGAAGCGGCGCGATATGGCCCGCACCGGCACCATCGCCAGCGGCACGGTGACAGCGGTCCACGCCGCGCTCGCCAGCGCCCCCTGGACGATGAGCAGGAACGTGAAGCTGCGGATGTCCAGCAGCAGGGACATCCCGCCGAACAGGCCGAAGGCGACGATGCCGGCCACGGCGCTGACCGCCACCGCGGTCACCGGTTCGGACCCGGACAGGTACGGACGAAGACGCCCGGCGCCCTCACCGACCAGCAGGAACACCAGTGCCATCAACCCAACCAGGTGCGGTCCACCGGACAACAGGTCGGAACCCAGTCCTGCGACGAAGCCGAACCGAGCGCCGGTTTCGGCACCGTCGATCAGGGCGAATGCGACGACAGCGGCGAGCACGATGTCAGGACCCCACCCACCGATCGCGATCATCGGCGTGACGACGCTCTGCAGCAACAGGGCGGTCAACAGCACCACGCCGAGCGCCAGAAGGCGCGCGCTCACGAGTCCTCGGCCTTGGAATCCTCCACCTTGGGGCGCGGCAGTTCCGGTGCCGGAACCTGCTCTTCTTCGGGAAGTTCCGACGGGGCCGACGGGAAGTTCAACACCACCTGCACGGTCGTCAGGCGCGTGAAGTCGACGTAGGGCGCCACTTCCAGGAACCGCGACGACGGCCCCCGCCGCTCCTTGACCACCCCGACCGGGATCGCGTCGGGGATCGAGGTGCCGGTGAACAGGTGCGTGACGACCTGCGCGCCCGGTGACACCTCCGCCTCGAGGTCCAGCAGCTCCAGTTGGAACGGGTCCGCGCCGCTGCCGGTGAGGAATCCAAGTTCACCCGACTCGTCGATCCGCACGCCGTAGCGGGCGCTCGGACTCGTGAGCAGCTCCACTCTGGCGTTCCCGGCGGTCACC
This sequence comes from Nitriliruptorales bacterium, assembly GCA_009377835.1. Taxonomy (GTDB): domain Bacteria; phylum Actinomycetota; class Nitriliruptoria; order Euzebyales; family Egibacteraceae; genus WHTG01. The sequence goes on along the minus strand of WHTG01000016.1, from coordinate 4,319 downwards.
TCCGTCACCTTCCCGACGAGGCCGAACTCGTTGATCACCGCCATCCCCGGAAGCAGACCGTTGTCGGCGCCGACGTCCAGCAGGACGGAGCGTTCGATGTTGCTCGGCGGCCGTGCGATGACGACCGCGGCGGTGGTTGTGAATCCCAGGCGTTCACGCATGTCCAGCTGCCGTCGCAGCTGTTCGTTCTCGCGCTCGAGTTCCGCCCTGGACACCTGCTGCTCCCGAATCTCGCGCAGGTCGGCCTCCAGCGCAGCGTTCCGGGCCCGCAACGACCCGAGCTCAGCGATCGACCCGAAGAAATTCCCGATCGGCTGTACGACCGTGCTGAACCCCTCCGCCACGGGGCCGAACACCGTCAGGGCCCCCCGCTGGATCGCGGCGACCGCGCCACCCTCGCCTTCTCGGTAGTCCACGGTGATGAGGACCAGCGACGCGAGCACCAGGACGGCAAGCAGTGTCCTGCTGCGGCGCCGAGGCTCAGGCATGGTCTTCATCATCGTTCATCATCGCGCCGGCGTAGGGCCCGGCGAAAAGGAGAGCGATGGGGCCCTAGTGCCGCGAGGACGAGATCAGCACCTTCTTCAGCGCCTCGAATTCCTCGAGGCACTTGCCGGACCCGATGGCGACGGAATGCAGCGGGTTCTCCGCCTGGTGGATCGGCATACCAGTCTCGTGCTTGAGTCGCTCGTCCAGACCCTGCAGCATCGCGCCACCGCCGGTCAGCACGATGCCCTTGTCCATGATGTCGGCGGCGAGTTCGGGTGGCGTCCGGTCGAGCGTGTTCTTCACGGCGTCGATGATGGAGTTGACCGGTTCCTCGATCGCGCGCCGGACCTCTTCGGCGCTGACGATCACAGTCTTCGGCAGCCCGCTGACCAGGTCGCGGCCCCGGATCTCGGCGTGGCTCTCGTCGGGCAGCGGGAAGGCGCTGCCGATGGCCATCTTGATCTCCTCGGAGGTCCGTTCCCCGAGCATCAAGGAGTATTCCTTCTTGACGTAGTTGATGATCGCCTCGTCGAGCTCGTCACCACCGATGCGGATCGAGGCGCTCGTCACGATGCCGCCGAGCGAGATGACGGCGACCTCGGTGGTCCCGCCACCGATGTCGACGACCATGTTGCCGGCGGGCTCGTGGACCGGCAGCCCAGCGCCGATCGCCGCGGCCATCGGCTCCTCGATGATGTACGCCGGGGGCCGGGCGCCGGCCTGGACTGAGGCCTCCTGTACCGCGCGCTGCTCGACACCTGTGATGCCCGACGGCACACACACCACCAGGCGCGGCTTGTTCATGAAGGTGAAGTACCGACGGCGGTGCACCTTCTGGATGAAGTACCGCAGCATCTTCTCGGTGACGTCGAAGTCGGCGATCACGCCGTCCTTGAGCGGTCGGATGGCGACGATGTGGCCCGGGGTGCGGCCGATCATCCGCTTCGCCTCGCTGCCGACCGCCAGCACGGCGCCGTTGTTCGTGTTGATCGCGACGACCGATGGCTCGTTGAGCACAATGCCGCGCCCGCGTACATAGACGAGGGTGTTGGCAGTGCCGAGGTCGACCGCGATGTCGCGCCCGAAGATCTGCAGGACGCCGTTGAGTGACGAGGCCAAGAGTGCTCCCGAGGAAGGCGTACGTGGGGCTGGGCGCGCAGGGCGAGTCGGAACCGCGTGAAACGCTCCAACCACGTCCGGACAGTCTAGCCACACCGCCCGGAGCGGTCAGATGACGCCCAGTCGTGCAAGGCTCACCCACGCCGGATTGCCCACCACGAGGTGGTCGAGCACGTCGACACCCAATGTCTGGCCTGCCTGCGCTAGGCGCCGCGTCATTTGCCGGTCGTCACTGCTCGGGGTTGGGTCTCCCGAAGGATGGTTGTGCGCCAGGAACACCGCGGATGCGCCCGCCAGCAGCGCCTCCCGGAAGATCTCACGAGGCGCCATGAAGGTGTGGTCGACGCTCCCGATCGAGATGGTGGCGACACCAAGGACGCGATGCTTGACGTCCAGGCTGATCAGCAGACAGTGCTCGCGGTCGCGGCCCTCCAGCAGCGGACGCACGATGGCGTACGCCTCCTCCGGCGACGTCACCTGCGGCCGCTGGTCCGGCGGCGCGAGTGGACGGGCAGGGGCACAGGTCGGACAGGCAGGGGCGAGGGCGGTCATGCGCCGCAGCATCGCCGACCGAGCGCATACCGGCATCGGCCGGCGCCGCCGCGCTGGGGAAAAACATCGACGCATCCGCCGGCGGCGCCGCGCTGGGGAACCCCCGACGCCGATGAGGTGGTTGACATCCAGCTGACATGGCCAGTCGGATATCAACCACCCTCGAAATCAGCGCGTTATCAACCACCTCGCGGTGGGGTGGGACAGCGTCAGGCGTCGGGGAAGAAGATCTTGATCTCCCGCTCGCCGTTCTCCGGCGAGTCCGACCCGTGGACGATGTTCTCGCCGATCACCGTTGCAAAGTCGCCGCGGATGCTCCCGGGAGTGGCCTCCACCGGATTCGTCGCACCCATCAGGCCCCGCATGGCCCGCACCGCGTCGGATCCCTCCACGATCATCGCGACCAGCGGCCCTCCGGTGATGAACCCGACGAGTTCACCGAAGAACGGGCGCTCCACGTGCTCGGCATAGTGCTCTTCCGCGGTCTCACGCGGGATGGTCCGCAGCTCCAGCCGCGAGATGGTCAGGCCCTTGTGCTCGATACGGGAGATGACTTCGCCGATCAGGCGGCGCCGGACGCCATCGGGCTTGACGAGGATGAGGGTGCGCTCCGTGGTCATGGGGCGGAACCCTAGCGGCTCCCTGGCGCTGCGCCGCTTGCAGGACGGGAGACCTAGGCGGGTTCGAGGCCCAGCGCGTCGCGGGCGGCACCGACGGTGTACAGCGACCCGGTGACCACCACGGCGTCCAGGTTGCTCGCCACGCCGCGAGCGCGTTCGAGCGCCTCCTCCACGGTCGGCGCCGTCTCGACGCTCATCCCCGAGGCCAGCACAACCTTTTCCAGCTGATCGGCCGGGGCGGCACGTTCGGTCGGCGGTTGAGTCACGACCACGTGGTCGGCAACGGGTTGCAGCTCGGCGACCATGGCCTCGATGTCCTTGTCGCCGAGGATCCCAAGCACCACGACACGGTGGCGGAACGCGAACTCGTTGGCCATCGCGATCGCCAGTGAACGCATCCCGGCCGGGTTGTGCGCTCCGTCGAGGATCACCGGCGCCTCGCCCTCGAAGCGCACGACCTCGAGTCGTCCCGGTGAGCGTACGGCCGCAAACCCCTCCCGGATGACGTCGGGGTCGATGCCGCCGGCGAACCCCAGGAACGCCTCCACCGCGACCAGCGCGTATGCCGCGTTCGCCGCCTGATGCAGACCATGCAGCGGCAGGAAGATGTCGCCGACGTCGCCCGTGACACCTCGCAACTGCAGTTGCTGGCCGCCCACGCCTGCGGTGCGGTCCATGATCCCGAAGTCACGCCCCGCGACAACCAGCCTGCCTCCCGCCGCGCGCGCGGCTGCCTCGACGACGGACATCGCCTCGTCGGGCTGGGCGGCCGACACGACCGTGGCGTCGGGCTTGATGATCCCGCTCTTCTCGTCGGCCACCGCCTCCAGCCGGGTGCCCAGCTCCCCGTGGTCGAGGCTGATGTCGGTCAGCACCGCGACCTGTCCGTCGATGATGTTGGTGGCGTCCCAGCGCCCGCCCATCCCGACCTCCACGACGGCGACGTCCACGGGCGCGTCGGCGAAGTGGACGAAGGCGGCCGCCGTGAGGACCTCGAAGAACGTCACGGGATCGGGATGTTCGCGGTCGACGCGCTCGACAAACGGCTCGAGGTACGCCAACCCGCTGGCCATGGCGCCTCGATCCACCGGCTCCCCTGCGACGCGGATGCGTTCGCGCACGTCCTGCAGGTGTGGCGACGTGTAGGTCCCGGCGCTCAGGCCGAGGGAACCCAGCAGGGCGGACACCATTCCCGCCGTCGTGGTCTTGACGTTCGTTCCCGTGACGTGGATCGCGGGATACGCCTGCTCCGGGTGTCCGAGGAGGTCCGCGAGGGCACGGATGCGGTCCAGATCGGGGACCATACGGTTGGGCTGGCGGGCGAACAGCTGCCGGATGGCGGCGCGAAACGCGGCATCGTCGTCGGTGGGGGTGGACATCGCGCCAGTCTATGGCCCTACCGCTGCGCTGCTTGAGGGCAGCCCATGGCCCTAACCGCTGCGCTGCTTGAGGCAGCCCATGGCCCTACCGCTGCGCTGCTTGAGGGCAGTCCATGGCCCTACCGCTGCGCTGCTTGAGGGAAGGCACGGGCTCAGATCC
>WHTG01000006.1 GCA_009377835.1 Nitriliruptorales bacterium | reverse complement strand
CCCCTGTCGCCAGAAGACATAACTGTACGCGGAACTACCAGACCTCAGACAGGAAAAACGCCCCGAATCAGCCGCCGCGCAGAACTTCCATGAGTTCGACGACCCGGGTTTGGCCCTTGACGACGTACGCGCACGCGCCCAGACCCTCGGCACGCATGCGCGCCTCCGGCGTGTCCAGCGATGTGTAGACCACGATCGTGGCATCGGGGACGATCTGAGCCAGCAACGGCAGCGCCTCGAAACCGTCCATGTGGGGCATCTCGAGATCGAGCAGGATCGCGTCCGGGCGGTGGAGCCTCGCTGCGGTAACGGCCTGCACCGCGTCGCCCACCTCGGCGACCAGCTGCATATGGTCCGCCACGTCGATGTGGGCACAGGCAACCGCTCGCAAGGCTGCGTTGTCATCCACGACCTGGACCCTTTTCACGCGAGGCGCTCCGCTATTGACGTGACAGCAGGGTGGCATGAGGCTTGCGGGACGCCCAGGCAGTCACATCGCCAATTGGGGAAAGCCGACGTGTTCGACGTCGGGAGACGGCCGTGGGTCACGGTCGACGGCGCCGAAACGGACCGGGTCGTGGCGACGGTGGTGCAATGCCCCACCGGCGCGTTGCGTTACACGCGGCTCGACGGAGGTGCGCAAGAGGACACAGACGACATCACCACCGTCGTGCCCGTCCCAAACGGCCCGCTGTTCGTCAGGGGCAAGATACGCGTCACCACGCCGGACGGAACCCTGGTCGCGGACGAGACGCGTGTCGCGCTGTGCCGCTGTGGGTCTTCTGCCAACGCGCCGTTCTGCGACAATTCCCATCGCGCAGCCGGCTTCCGGTCGAGTGATCCGCAAGCGGTCGTGCCGGTGGCTGCGGGCGGCGACCCTGGAAGTCCTGCCGAGGTGTGCGAGCCGCAGGACTTCTGAACTCACGCGAAGAGCCCGCCGTCGACCTGGAGCACCGTCCCGTTGACATAGGCCGCCTCATCGGCGCACAGGAAGGCGATCGCGGCGGCCACGTCGTCAGGCTGCCCCAGCCGCCGGGCGGGAATGGCCGCGACCAGCTCCGCCACGTCCAGCTGCTGGGTCATGGCTGTCTCGATGAAGCCCGGGGCGACCGCGTTGACCGTGATCCCGCGTTTGGCGACCTCGCGCGCGAGCGACTTCGTCATACCGACCAACGCGGCCTTGGACGCCGCGTAGTTGACCTGTCCGGCGTTGCCGTGCAGACCGACGACGCTCGAGACATTCACGATCCGGCCGCGGCGCCGTCGCAGCATCGGCCGCAGCGCCGCACGGCTCAGCGCGAATGCGGCCTCGACGTTCACGCGCCAGGTGGTCTCGAACGCCTCGTCGGTCATCGATATCGCCAGCCCGTCGGCCGTGACCCCGGCGTTGTTCACCAGGACATCGAGGTCGTCCACCGAGGACATCTCGTCGACCAGGCCGGCCACCCCGTCGCGCAGGTCTGCGCGCACCACCCGCGCTTCGACGCCGCGTTCGGCGCACCAGGCCGCCGTCTTCTCCGCGCCGGCGTTGTCCGACGAGTAGTGCACCAGGAGGTTCCTGCCTTGCGCCGCGAGCGCCACCGCGGTCGCAGCGCCGATGCCCCGTGACGCGCCGGTCACGAGCGCCCAGGTCCGCCCGCTCACGATGCCGCCAGGTGATCGGGCGTGTTGACGTTGCGCCTGCGCAGTTTCGGCGCCGCCCGCTTGACCAGCCCGGTCAGCACGGGTGCCGCGCCCAGCTCCACCACCTCCTCGACACCCGCTGCAGCCATCGTCGCGACCGTGGCGCGCCAGCGCACGGGCGATGTCAACTGCGTGCGCAGCAGCGCCGGCCAGTCACCCGCGGCAGTGTGTAGCTGCGCGTCGGCGTTGGCCACCACCGGCACGTGCGTGTCGCGAAACACCGTCGCGTCAAGGGCGGCACCCAGCGTCTCGACGGCGGGCTCCATATGGGGGCTGTGGTACGCCGCTCCGACGTCCAGGCGTACCGCTTTCGCCCGCGCTGCGGCGGCCTGCTCCGCAACCCGACGAAGGGCGTCGTCGGTGCCGGACACCACCAGTTGACCTGGCGCGTTGTCGTTGGCGATATGGGCGCCGGCCTCGCGGCAGGCCGCGCGAACCGCGTCCTCGTCGCCGCCGAGGCAGGCGAGCATCCCTCCAGGGCGTTGGATGGCCGCCGCCTGCGTCGCCGTGGCGCGGACGTCCACCAGTCGCAGCGCGTCCGCGAAGTCCAGCACGCCGGCTGCCACCAGGGCGTTGTACTCGCCCAGGGAGTGCCCGGCCGTGACGGCGGCGCTGCCGCCCGCGCGCCGCCACGACTCGTGGATCACTGCGTGGTGGACGAACAGCGCCACCTGGCAGTTCGCGGGTTCACGCAGTTCGTCGGCGCCGGCTGACAGGCCCAGGTGCGTGACGTCGCGACCGAGCACCTCGTCCGCTTCGGCCCAGCGGGTAAATGCGGGGGCGTCCTGCCACGACTGGGCCATCTGCGGGCGCTGGCTGCCCTGGCCGGGGAACACCACCGCAACGCCACCCGCAGAAGCGGCAGCAAAGCCCGTGGTTTCGGGAAAGGCGAGGTTGGTCATAAGGGGCTCCTGTCCGGTCGGCCGTGCAGTCGTGGTTGACATTGACGTCAGTGTCAACGATCCTTGCACTCATGTCGACAACCGTCACCCTGTCCCGCGGACCAGGGACACCCCCCGCCGCCCCCGCTCTGGCAGGCACCGCGGCCGAAGCCCTGGTGCTGATCGTCGCCCCCTGCAACGGGCGTTTCCACCCCGTCGTCACCCAGGGCGAGGTGACCGCAGGCCACGTCGTGGCGCAGGTGACCCTCGGCCGCAACGGCAGTCACGACGTGACCTGCCCCGTCGGCGCGGCCGTGCAGGGCCTGCTGACACGGCCGGGGCAGCTCGTCACGCGCGGGCAGGCACTGGCATGGGCGCAGGTGACCCGGTCGGCCGTATGACTGCCGTCATCCAGGGCCTAGGGACCAGCGTCCCGGCACAGGTCGTCACCAACGACGACCTGGCGCGGACGCTGGATACCAGCGACGCATGGATCCGCAGCAGGACCGGCATCGTGCAGCGCCATGTAGCCGAACCAGGCGTGGCCACATCGGACCTCGCCGTGGAAGCTGGCGCCGCCGCACTGAAGAGCGCCGACAACCCCGAGGTCGACGCCGTGGTCCTGGCGACCATGACACCGGACCGGCCGTGTCCGGCGACTGCACCGACCGTCGCCACGCGGCTGGGGCTGGCGTCGGGGATGGCGTTCGACGTCAACGCGGCGTGCTCGGGATTCGTCTACGGCCTCGCGGTGGCCGGCGGGCTGGTGTCCTCGGGAGTCGCCGAGCGCGCGCTGCTGGTCGGCGCGGACGTGATGACGCGCGTCGTCGACCCGGCCGATCGGAACACCGCCGTGCTGTTCGGCGACGGCGCGGGCGCTGTCGTCATCGGACGCGGCAACGAGGGTGACGACGGAGCCATCGGCCCGTTCGACCTCGGCGGCAACGGTGAACTGGGCGACCTGCTGCACATCCCTGCGGGCGGATCGCGGCGCCCGGCCGACGAGGACACCGTCGCCGAGCGGGACCACTTCCTGCGCATGGACGGCAAGGAGGTCTACCGCCAAGCCGTGGCCGGAATGGTCGTATCGTGCGCGCGGCTGCTGGCCGCGGCGGGACTGGACATCGACGACGTCGACCATCTTGTCGCGCACCAGGCGAACGCGCGCATCCTGGCCGCTGTGGGTGACCGCCTCGGCCTCGCCGAGCAGCGCCGGGTCTGCAACGTCGACCGCTACGGCAACACGACCGCCGCATCCATCCCCCTCGCCCTGGCGGACCTGCACCGGCAAGGAGTGCGCCCCGGGGCACGAATTCTTCTGACCGCATTCGGAGCCGGGCTCAGCTGGGGCTCCGTATTGGTGCGCTGGCCCGACCTGGGCCGGCCGTGATCGAAAGGAACCGACCATGACTGTGTACGACCGCGTCGTGACCATTCTCAACGACCGTCTGGGTGTTCCCGCCGAGGACGTCTCGCCCGAGACGACCTTCGAGCAGCTCGACCTGGACTCGCTTGACCTCGTCGAGTTCGCGCTCGGCGCCGAGGAAAGCTTCGGCGTCCGCATCAGCGACGACGAGGCGGAAGGACTGCGCAGCGTCGGCGACGCCGTCGCACTGCTGGAGTCCAAGGGGCTGGGGGTCACGCAGGCGTGAGTTCCTCACACGACCCCGTCGCCGTCACGGGGCTCGGCCTGGTCACATCCGCCGGGATCGGCACCGACGCCAGCTGGCGCGGTGTCCTCGCAGGCGAGGGGACCGCGCGAACGGACCCCGCCCTGGACGGCGTCTCCGTCAACATGTCGTGCAGAGTCGACGACTTCGACGCCGACGCGCTGCTGGGGCGGAAGGCCTCGCGGCGACTGGACCGCTTCGTGCAGCTCGCGGTGGTCGCGGCTCGTGAAGCCGTCGTCGACGCCGGCCTGGACCCGCAGAACTGGAACGGCCCCCGCGTCGGTGTCGTCCTGGGCTGCGGCATGGGCGGCGCGCACACCTGGGAGCAGCAGCACAAGCGGTTCCTGAGCAGCGGCGCCGACAAGGTCAGCCCGATGCTCATCCCGATGCTCGTGCCGAACATGGCCGCCGGGCAGCTCGCGATGGAGTTCGGCGCGCTCGGCCCGAACCTGGTGACGGCTACCGCGTGCGCCTCCGGAGCGACGGCCATCGGCGTCGCTCGGGACCTCCTGCGCAGCGGCGCGTGCGACGTCGTGCTGGCCGGCGGCACCGAAGCCGGTCTCACGCCGCTGTCGATCGCCGGCTTTGCGCAGATGGGCGCATTGTCGCGCCGCGTGGACGATCCCGCCGTGGCGTCGCGTCCGTTCGACATCGGCCGTGACGGTTTCGTCGCGGGGGAGGCCGCCGGCGTGCTCGTGCTGGAGCGGACGGCCGATGCGGCCGCGCGTGGGCAGCGCCCCCGCGCGATGCTGGCCGGCTACGGCGCCTCGGCCGACGGGCACCACATCACCGCTCCCGACCCCACCGGCCAGGGTGCAGCACGCGCGATGCGCGCCGCGCTCGAGGACTCGGGGCTGGCGCCGTCGGACATCACGCACGTCAATGCCCACGGCACCTCGACACCGCTCAACGACGTCGCCGAGGCACGCACCATCCAGTCCGTCGTCGGCGAGCAGGCCAGCGTGACCTCCACCAAGGGTGTCACCGGCCACTCGTTGGGTGCAGCCGGTGCGATCGAGGCCGCGTTCACGGTGCTCGCCGTGCAACACGGACTGGTGCCGCCGACGGCGAACCTCGACAGCCAGGACCCGGAGATCACGGTGGACATCGTCGCCAAGGCGCCGCGCGAGCAGCGCATCGAAGCCGCGATGTCCGACTCCTTCGGCTTCGGCGGCCAGAACGCCGTCCTGGTGGTGACCGCCGCGTGACTGATGTCGTCGACGTCCGCGACCAGCGCCTCGCGCGGGTCGATGCGCTGGTGGACACCGGAACGTTCACGGAGTTCGGCAGCCAGGCCCGCCACCGCGTGCACGCGTTCGAGATGCAACGCAAACGTCCTGCCGGCGACGGCGTGGTCACCGGGACCGCGAGGATCAACGGCCGCCCGGTCGGGATCTTCTCGCAGGATCCCAAGTCGCTGGGCGGTTCCCTGGGCGAGATGCACGCCGCGAAGATCTCGCGCCTGCTCGACAAGGCCGCCCGCGGCCGCCTGCCGGTCGTGGGGCTGCTCGACTCGGGAGGCGCCCGCATCCAGGAGGGAGTCGCTGCCCTCGACGGCTACGGCGAGATCTTCCGACGCAACGTGGCGCTGTCGGGACGGGTCCCGCAGGTCAGCGTCGTGCTCGGTCCCTGCGCCGGCGGCGCGGTGTACTCGCCCGCCCTGACCGACATCGTCGTGATGCGCCGGCTGGACTCGTACATGTTCCTCACCGGGCCGCGGGTCGTGAAGGCAGTGACGTTCGAGGACGTCACCCTGGAGCAGCTCGGCGGCGCGGACATGCACGCCGAGTCCTCGGGTGTTGCGCACCTGGTCGCCGAGGACACCGAACATGCGCTCGAGCTGGTGCAGCGCGTTCTTGACTACCTGCCCGGCTCCTGCTGGGACACCCCGCCGGTGTTCGCGCCGCAACCTCCGGACCCGATGCCCGACATCCCGTCGGACCACCGCCTGCCCTACGACGTCCGCGGGGTCATCCGCGGCGTCGTCGACGGCGACAGCTTCCTGGAGCTCCACGAACGGTTCGCGCCCAACATCGTGGTCGGTTTCGCGCGCGTCGACGGCCATGCCGTGGGTGTCGTCGCGAACCAGCCGTACCACCTGGCGGGGTGTCTGGACATCGCCGCCAGCGAGAAGGCCGCTCGGTTCGTGCGTATGTGCGACGCCTTCGGGCTGCCGCTCGTCACCCTCGTCGACGTTCCCGGTTTCCTGCCGGGTACGGGCCAGGAGGCGGGGGGCGCCATTCGCAAGGGCGCGAAGCTGCTCTATGCGTTCGCCGAGGCGACGGTTCCGCGCGTGACCGTGGTCCTGCGCAAGGCCTTCGGCGGTGCGTACATCGTCATGAACTCGCGCTCGCTGGGCGCGGACGCCGTGTACAGCTGGCCGGGCGCCGAGCTGGCCGTGATGGGCGCGGAGGGCGCCGTCGACGTCATCTACCGCCGCGAGCTTCAGGCGGATCCCGAGCAGCGGCCGGCGCTGATCGAGGGCTACCGCGCTGAAGCCATGGCACCACAGATTCCTGCGGAGCGGTTGTCCATCGACGAGGTCGTCACACCCGGCGAAACCCGCGACATGGTCGCCGCCACGCTGGCGTCACTGCGCGGCGGACTGCACCCCGAGTTCCGCCACGACAACTTGCCACAGTGACTCCCCCACCCCAGCGCACAAACCCAAAGATCTTCGGGTCCGGTCCCCTGAGGAGACGGATTCGAATATGTGACGTGGGTGGCGTGCAGAGACGGAGGATGGCCTGATGTTGCTCGAGAACAAGCGGCTGCTTGTCACCGGCGTCCTGACCGAGGCGTCGATCGCGTTCTCGGTCGCCCGTCTGGCACAGGAAGCCGGCGCCGAGGTCGTGCTCTCAGGCTTCGGCCGGGGCCTGAGGATCACACAGGGCATCGCCAAGCGCCTGCCCACCGAGGCGGACGTCATCGAGCTGGACGTAACCAAGCCCGACGACCTCGCCGCCGCCGCCGCCGACATCGACAGCCGCTGGGGTGCGCTGGACGGCGTCGTCCACGCCATCGGCTTCGCACCCGCCGGCGCCCTGGGCGGTCGATTCATGCAGACGTCCTGGGAGGACGTCGCGACCACGCTGCAGGTGTCGACGTACTCGTTCGCGGCGCTGGCCGCCGCTATGGCGCCCCTGCTCAAGCAGGCCGGCGGGGGCTCCATCGTCGGGCTGGATTTCGACGCCTCCGTCGCGTGGCCCGGCTACGACTGGATGGGCGTGGCGAAGGCGGGTCTGGAGTCGTGCTGCCGGTACGTCGCGCGGGATCTCGGCCCGCAGAACATTCGCGTGAACCTGGTGGCCGCCGGCCCGTTGCGGACGATGGCGGCGAAGGCAATCGACGGGTTCAGCCGCTTCGAGGACGAATGGGCACCACGCGCGCCACTGGGTTGGAATGTCCACGACGCCGAGCCCGTCGGGCGCGTCGTCTGCGCGCTGCTGTCGGACTGGACGCCGGCCGTCACCGGCGAGATCGTCCATGTCGACGGCGGCGCCCACGCCGTCGGGACCGGGGCCGCGACAGAGGGGTAGATCCCCAGGGCCGGCTGGCACACACCGATCCACCAGCGCCGCCCGGGCTACCGACCTCTCAGCTGGGCACCGCGGTTGGTCACAGGGGGCGCACCAACTCGAACCCTGCGAGGGTGTTCAATGTGCTCCCCCACACCAGCACGATCGAGTTGAGGACGTCACTGCGTTCGTGCGGCTCACCCAGCACAAGCCACGCGTAACACAGGTGCTCGACCATGGCGACCAGCGCCGCGGCGATCGTCCTCGGGGGAACCACGGGATCCCGACCCGACATCTCGACCACCGCGCCCAGGTTGTCCGACACCCGGTCCACGTAGCGGCCACGCAGCTCCACGTACAGGTTGCTGAACTGCCGCTCCTCGCGGGCCGCCTCAAGCCACGTGCGCAGGATCGTCGCGTCCCGCTGATACAGGTCGATCAGGCCCCCGACGATGCCCTCCAGGGCGCTGCGGACATCGTCGGCCTCCCATGGCTCGGTGACGTGGGCCGACAGGTCCGCCTGGCTGGACCGCACGAGGTCATCGAGGACCGCGGCTTTGTTCGGGTAGTACGTGTAGAAGGTCCCGTGGCTCACGCCGGCGCGCTGCACGACGTCCTGCACCCGCGTCGCCTGCCACCCCAACTCGGCGAACGCTTGGCGCGCGGCCTGGCGCAGCCGCTGCGCGGTCTGCGACGCGCGGACAGCGCCGTCGGGGCCCCCCATTTCGGGCGAGGCATCCTCAACGCGCGGGTTGTCCGGCACCCGTGCATCGTAGCCAGCCGGCGATCCCGCGCGACCGAACGGTGGAGCAACGGGCCTACGCCGGAACGGCAGCAGCGCCGCCCAGGGCGTCACGCAGGACCGCAACTCGCTACGCATCGATCCGGAACCAGGGCGGCACCCCCGGGGCGATGCGTTTGCTTTGGAGGGCTACGGGGCGCGGCCGGGCAGATCCGGCTCGCCGCCGGCGGCCACCCGTTTGCGATGCGCCAGCGCGGCGAGGCACTCGAGGATCACACGATGCGCGCTGTTGACCGTCGTCTCGGCGTGGTCGTACGGCGGTGAGACCTCGACCACGTCCATGCCGACCAGCGGTGCCTCCAGACCGACCTGCCGCACCGCCCGCAGCAGCTCGGCGGTGCCCATGCCGCCAGGCTCCGGCGTGCCCGTCCCCGGCGCGACACCTGGATCCAGCACGTCGATGTCCACCGACAGGTACACGGCATCACACCCGTCCACGGCCCGGTCGACCGCGTCGCGCATGACCGCGGCGATTCCGCGCTCCCACACGTCGTGCATGAGGTGCCAGGTCATCTGTCGCTCGCGCATCCACGCGAACACGTCCGGCGGCGGCCAGTATCCCCGCAGTCCGATCTGCACAAAGTTGCGTCCACGGACCGCGCCGGACTCGATCAGGCGCCGCATCGGCGTGCCGTGCGACGCCAGGTTGCCGTCGATGTCGTCAGCCGTGTCGGCATGGGCGTCGAAGTGGACGACGCCGACCCTCCCCCACCCCGCAGATTCCGCCACAGCTGTCGCCGCGGGCCATGTGATCGAGTGGTCGCCGCCGATGACGACCGGCACGATGCCGTGCGCGGCGACGGTCGCGACCGTGCTGCGGATATTGTCGTGCGACCGCTCCGTTGACCCATGGGGGCAGTGCGCGTCCCCCGCGTCGACGACATCAAGCCAGTCGAAGATTTCGATGCCGAGGTCGAGGTGGTACGAGCCCGGGTGGTGCGCTGCCGCCCGCAGCGCGCGCGGACCGAACCGTGCGCCGGGACGGAACGTGGTGGAGATGTCGAAGGGAGCCCCGACAATCGCCACGTCGGGGCGCCGCGCCGCCAGCTCACCGCCCGACGTCACCCACGGGCGGTGCGCGAACGTGGCCAGTCCCTCGTAGCGGCGCGCCTCGTCGTCGTCCGGTTCCACTTCGGCCATGGCAGTCCCTTCACGCGGCGGCCGCGCGACGGTACTGCGCCGGCCCCTCCGCGTCAGGACCCGTTCAATACCTGTCACCGCGGCCTTGATCACAGTGTGCCGCCTGCCGCGGGCGGTGGCGCGCTGCGCCGGCGCAGGTGACGGACGCCCGGGCGGACGGACGCCTCCGGCAGTTCGGGTCGTGGATCCAGCGGGGAGACCGAGACGGAGTCGCGTATCGCCTGAGGAGAACCCGCCGCGGCGTCGGCGGTTACGCTGCGGCGCCCGACACCGGCCCGGTCGACGAGGAGGACCCCCTGCGCATCGCCCTGCTGGCATACCGAGGGGATCCGTTCTGCGGGGGGCAGGGCGTGTACATCCGCAACCTCAGCCGGGAACTTCTCGCGCTGGGGCACGATGTCGAGGTCTTCGCGGGGCAGCCGTACCCGGTGGTGGACAACGGTGTGGTGCTCACCCCCTTGCCGAGCCTGGACCTGTACCGCCAGCCGGACCCTTTCCGTGTCCCTTCATGGTCGGAGTTCCGCGACCCCATCGACCTGCTGGAATTCGGGATCATGTGCTCGGCCGGGTTCCCCGAGCCGCTGACCTTCAGCCTGCGCGCGGCGCGGATGCTGCGGGCACGGACTTCTGACTTCGACGTGGTGCACGACAATCAGACACTTGGCTACGGCATCCTCGACATCGCCCGCCGCCTACCGGTCGTCGAAACCATTCACCACCCCATCACGGTCGACCGCCGCACCGAGTTGTCCAGCGCCGTGGGCCGGAAGCGCTTGTCGGTCCACAGGTGGTACGGCTTCGCGACGATGCAGCGCCGGGTCGCCCGTCGGCTCGCCCACACGATCACCGTGTCGCGGTCGTCTGCTGCGGACATCGTGCGGGATTTCGGGCTGCCACCGGGCCGATTGCGGATCGTTCCCGTCGGGATAGATCCCGAACTGTTCCGTCCGCTCCCCGGCGTCGCTGTGGTGCGGGGACGCATCGTCACCACCGCGAGCGCGGACGTCCCGATGAAGGGGCTGGGGGTGCTCCTCGAAGCAGTGGCAAAGTTGCGGGTCGACCATGACGTCGAACTCGTCGTGGTGGGCAAACGCCGTCGGGGCGGCTCGACGGATCGCGCGTTGTCGCGGCTGGGACTGACCGACGTCGTGCGCTTCGTCTCGGGCATCGACGACAAGGCACTGGTGGCGCTGCTTAAATCCGCGCAGGTCGCGGTCGTGCCGTCGCTGTACGAAGGGTTCTCCCTGCCGGCTGTCGAGGCGATGGCATGTGCCACACCGCTGGTGGCGACCACCGGCGGCGCCCTGCCCGAGGTGGTGGGGACAGACCGTGACACGGCGCTGCTCGTCGAGCCCAACGACCCGAGCGCCCTCGCCGGCGCCATCGGCGAACTGCTCGACCACCCGGCGCTGGCCGAACGCGTGGGTGCCGCCGGACGCGCCCGCGTGCTGCGTCGGTTCACGTGGCGATCCGCTGCGCTGCAAACCGCCGAGGTGTACCGCGCGGCGATCGCCGCACGGTACGGGCACGAGGACGGTACGGCGTGCTGACGGTGAAGTTCGACGGGCCGCTGCGGGTGTCGCGCGGCGATCGCGTCCTCGACGTCGGCTGTGGCGGCGGCCGGCATGCCTTCGAGTTCTACCGCCGCGGCGCTCACGTCGTCGCGCTCGACCGCAACGCCGAGGACCTGGCGGAGGTCGCCGCGATGTTTCGCGCGATGGCGCTGGCAGGCGAGGCGCCCGAGTCGGCGACCGCGGCCACCGTGGAGGGCGACGCGCTGCACCTGCCGTTCGGCGACGCGACGTTCGACATCGTGCTGGCGGCGGAGATCCTGGAGCACATACCGGACGACGAGGCCGCGATGGGTGAGATCTTCCGAGTCGTCCGCCCGGGCGGGACGGTCGCGGTCACCGTTCCGCGGTGGCTGCCCGAGCGGGTGTGCTGGGCACTGTCGGACGAATACCACGCGGTCGAAGGCGGTCACGTGCGCATCTACAGCCGCTCCGAACTCGTGGGGAAGTTGGAGCACGCAGGACTGTCGCTGACCGCCGCGCACCACGCACATGCGCTGCACTCGCCTTACTGGTGGCTGAAGTGCGCGGTCGGCGTCGGGCGCGACGACGCGGTGCTGGCCCGCCACTACCACCGCCTGCTGGTGTGGGACCTGATGCGCCGTCCGTGGCTGACCCGGACGGCGGAGCGGATTCTGGACCCCTTGATCGGCAAGAGCCTCGTCGTGTATCTGCGCAAGGCCGAGGAGGTGCAGGGTGTCGCTGCCTGAGGTCCCGGGGGTCCTGGGCGCCCGCGACGTCATGGCGACGGCGCACGCCATCGCCGACGCGCAGGAGGCCGATGGGGCGATCCCCTGGTTCGCGGGCGGGCACACCGACCCGTGGGACCACGTGGAGTGCGCGATGGCGCTGGACGTGGCCGGAGAACACGCCGCCGCGCTACGCGCCTACGAATGGCTGCACCGGCGGCAGCGCGCGGACGGCTCGTGGGCGGCGAAGTACGAGAAGGGGCGGATCGTCGAACCGCACACCGAGTCGAACTTCTGTGGGTATGTGGCGGTCGGAACATGGCACCACCACGTGGTCACCAGACGTGCCGGCTTCCTGGAACACATGTGGCCGACCGTGCAACGCGCGCTCGACCTAGTCGTGTGGCTGCAGCAGCCCGGCGGCGCGATCGCATGGGGCTGTGGCACCGGCGGCCCAACCGAGGACGCGCTGCTCACCTCCTCGTCTAGCCTCTACCAGAGCCTGCGGGCGGGACTGGCGATCGCGGCGGAACTCGGTATCGACATGCCCGACTGGGAATTGGCGGCCGGACGTCTCGGCCACGCCGTTCGCCGGCACCCCGAACGTTTCCGGGACAAGTCCCGCTTCTCCATGGACTGGTACTACCCCGTGCTCGGCGGGGCGGTGCGTGGGGACGCCGCGCGGCGTCGCCTCGCGGCAGGGCGGGCGGACTTCTGGGTCGACGGCCTCGGGATCCGCTGCGTATCGGACCGACCGTGGGTCACTGGTGCGGAGACCTGCGAGTACGCCCTTGCGCTGGACGCGGTCGGCGAGGCTGCCGCAGCGGTTGAGGCGTTGGCGTCGATGCAGCACCTGCGCGAGTCCGACGGCTCGTACTGGACCGGTCTGGTGTTCTCCGACGGCAAGCGCTGGCCGGTCGAGCGATCGACGTGGACGGGGGCCGCGGTGATCCTCGCCGCCGACGCGCTCTGCCGGGCAAGTCCGGGTGCGGCGACCTTCCGCGGCGAAGGCCTGCCGCTGGGCGTCGATCCCTCCAGCGTGGTGTGTGCCGGCGAGGTCGACGTTGCTGCGGCTGGTTCAGCCGTGCTCTGCCACGCGACGAAGTAGCCGCAGCGAACGGCACCCGCCGCCCTCGGCGAAGTTTCCCGACTCGAGCGCCCTCCGGTACATGTGGTACGGCGCCTGCCCCCCGTCGGCCGGATCTTCGAAGACGTCGTGCACCGCCAGGAAACCGCCGTCCATGACGTGGGGCGACCATGTCAGGTAGTCGCGCCGCGCGGACTCCTCGGTGTGGCTGCCGTCGACGAACACCATCGCGACGGGAGTCGACCAGTAGCGCCCGAGATCCTGGGCGGCGGCGACCACGGCCACCACATGCGACTCCAGTCCCGAGGTCGCCACGACGCGACGAAAGGTCGGGAGGGTATCGATCCGGCCGGCGGTTGGATCCACCAGTTCCGGCTGGTGGTACTCCCATCCTGCCTGGTGCTCCTCCGACCCACGGTGATGGTCGACGGTGACGACATGCGTCCCCGACGTGGCGGCTGCGGCGGCGAGCAGCAGTGTCGACCGACCGCAGTAGCTGCCGATCTCGACCAGCGGTCCCAGCGGGGCGACCTCGACCGCTGCGGCGTACAACGCCAGCCCCTCGTCCTCCGGCATGAATCCGGGCGCGGCGAGGAACGCAGCGTGCACGTGCTCGTCAGGAACGGGGATGTCGGACATCGGGTCCCCCTGGGAGCCCCCGGCCGTCGCGCGCAAGAGCCGCGCCTGGCAACGAATTGACCACTACAGCTGCAGGTCGCCACGAACCACCGCACCCGCGACGTCGTGCAGCTTGATGCCGTTGCTCCGCGCGTGGCGCCGAAGCAGTTCGAACGCCTCGGTGATCGTGGTTCCCCGCCGTTCGGAGAGTTTGCCCTTGGCCTGCTCGATGATGATCCGGCTGTCGAGCGCCCCCTGCAGCTGCCGCGCCAGGGTGCTCTTCTCCTCGAAGGCGCGGGTACTGACCAGGTAGGCAACGGTGACGTCTGCGAGCAGCTGGGCGGTAGCCAGCTGGGCGGCTGTGAGGTCGAGGACCGCGGTGGCGACGAGGTCGACCGAGCCCAGACGCTCACCCCGGGCGGTCAGCGGCAACGCGTGGATCGCCCGGATGCCGGAGTCCAGAGCCCGCGGTACGAACCGGGGCCACCGGTCGCGCGCCTGCTCCAGATCTCGGACGGCGATCTGCTCACCCATGACCATGGCGTCGGTGCAGGGACCTTCTGCCAGCTCAGCCTCGGCCTTCTCCACGACGGCACCGGCTTCGGTGTTGGCGGAGACTGCCTCCAGACCGCCTTCTGGCGTCCGCAGCAGCACGCCGATTCCGTCGACAGGCAGCAACTCGGTCGAATACTGGCCGAGCCGCTCGAGAATCTGCTTCGGCGTCCGGTCATCCACCATCAACTGCGCGAATTCCGCGAGCACTGCGGCCAGGTCCGGAGGGTGCTGCGTCGAATTCCTCATGGCGGCGATTCTTCCACGGTGCCCGCATGGGATCACCTGGCCCCCAGATGCCCCGGAGGAGCCTCACCTGTCGGCGATTTCCCGCGCCTGGCCAGGCCAGGCATACCCGACCGCCTCCGCCAGCAAAGACGGCGTTGCCGCAACGACCGGCGCGCGGCGCGCGGCCGGGTCGGTCGTGACCAGCGGTCGCTGCAAACCGTCCGTCGACACCGCGCCCGCCTCGTGGCACACGAGCAGGGCTCCGAGGTAGTCCCATGGAGCTATCGCGTCGACGTCAGTGTTGACATAAGCGTCGAGCAGCCCCCGGGCGACGTCGCACAACTCCAGCGCCGTCGCCCCGAAGGCCCTCATGTGTCGCCACGGGTGCTCCTGGCGAGGGTGCCCGCACACGGCGACCCAGGCGGCTTCCATCGTCGAGCAGTCGCTCGCCACGATCGATCTGCCGTCGCAGAGTGCGCCCTGCCCACGGACCGCCTCGAAGCGGGTGCCGGTCGCCAGGTTGACGACCAGCGACGACTGCATCCCCTGCCGGTCGACGGCACAGAGGCTGATGGCGTAGTAGGGAATGCCCCGGATCGCGTTCGAGGTCCCGTCCACGGGATCTACGACCACGACGATGTCGCGCTCCAGGCCTTGAGCGTTCCGTTCTTCGCTCACCACGCCGACGCCGGCGGCGTCGAGCACCTTGAACGCCGCCTCATCCGCCACGATGTCGCAGGCGAACTGGTCGGGCCTGCTTCCCTGCGCGCCCCAATCCGCCAGCGAACCGAGGCCTTCGACAACCGCGCGGTACGCCTCGTTGAGCACCGCCAGAACGTCGTCACGCATCAAGCGGCTGTCTGCCAGTGGCGGCGAGGCGGTAGCAGCCGACCAGCGCTTCGGCCGCGTCCTCCCAGGTGGGCAAGGTCGCGGCATGCGCCCCAGCCGCGGCCTCCAGGCTGCGGCGGCGTTGCGGGTCGCGCAACAACTCGGCAATCGCTGCGGCCATCGGGACCGGGTCGTCTGCCTCGACCACGGCCTCATGAACCCCGGGACCCAGCCCCTGGGTGCCGACGGAAGTGCTGACGATCGCTTTGGAATACGCCAATGCCTCGAGCATTTTGACCTTCACGCCACCCCCGACACGCAGCGGACAGACGACGACCGTCGCCGCCTGAAGGTACTCCCCTACGTCCGGGACCCGGCCGGTGACGGTGACGTGGCGCCCGGCCAGTGCACGGACCGCCATGGAAGGCGCGTTGCCCACCAGCATCACGTGCACGTCGGGAACGGAGTGGACAAGACGCGGCAGCACGCGTTTGACGAAGTGCTGAGCCGCGTCGACGTTCGGCTCGTAGGCGAAGTTTCCGATGAACGTCACCACAGGACGTGACCCCTCAACGGTGGGGGCCAGGTGATCCTGCGCTCGCGCGATGCCATCGGGCACCAACGGCACGTGGTCGATCCCGCTCGCACGGATGACAGCGCGGTCCTCCTCGGTCAGGGCAGCGACGACGTCGGCGGTGCGCCACGCCTCCTGCTCAGCCACCCGCGTGCGCTCCGCCTCGCGCCGGTGTCGCCATGCGGCCGTGCCGCGCGCATGTGCGGCACGTTGTTCCCACAGCTGGTACTCGATGTTCTGTTCCACCAGCACGGTGGGTCCCGGCTCGATGTGCCGCAGGTGCTGCATCAGGTAGAAGCCCTCGACGTGGATCACGTCATAGCGGGCCTTCCGCAGCGCCCGCCGCACGTGCCGTGAGCGGTGGCGCAGCACCTGGAACGGGATGACGTCGCTTGCCCGCGCGGGTTCAGCAGGTACCACGCGGACGTCCGTGCAGTAGGGCGCCAGCGCACCCGCGTTGGAGCGGTCTTCCTCATACGTCTTCGAGATCGCGCACACCGACACGTCGACCTCCCGGCCGATTCGACGCAGCAACTCGAATTCGCGGCGACGGCCGCCGCTGACGGGTGGGAACGGCAGGTGGCACGTGAGGAACAACACACGAAGCCTCACGACCGGCTCACCCCCCCGGCCAGCGGCGATTCCAGCCGCCGGCACCTACCGGCTGTAACGATCCGCAAGCGCAGCATCATCAACGTCTTTCATGCGATAGCCAAGACGCTCGGTGACGGCCAGGGTCTGGGGATGCTCGAGCGCTCGACGCCAGTCGAACTCCATCTCGGTGCGGTGACGCCATTGGTCGACGGGTCTGGTCATCCGCTCCGTGAGTACTGCGCGAAAGGGCAGCTGGAGGAACCCGCACAGCGCGCGGAGCGGTTCGGGGTTGCCGCTCAGTAGTTCCTCCGCTTTCACCCGGTGAAACGGGACCTGTGGGTATCGAGCGGCCACCTCTTCCGCATACAGGTGCACCTCCGTCCACCAGAACAGGGTCTTCTCGAACGGCGTCATATGGTCCCACCGTCCGCGCGCCTCGCGCTGGAAGATTCCGTCGCACCAGGGGTCCAGTGCGGCGAGCTTGGTGTAGCCGTCGACGCGGGGGCTGCCGGCGTAGGTCTTGTGGACCATGTGCGAGATAGCGGTTGGCACCGGGTGCCGCGTGAGGTGAACGATACGAAGACGTTCGCCGAACCTGTCGACGAACAGCGGTATGGCGGAGAACAGCGGCCACCCGGTCTCGACATACGTCCTGTGTCTCGCGACGCAGTCGATGTGGCTCAGGTGTGCCGCGATCACGGGATCTCCGGACATGGCGTGAACCCCGTCGTAGGCGCGGAAGAACTCACGGCACCGGTAGTCCGGTCCGATCGGTTCGTGCGCCACCACCGCCAGGTCGCTGTAGACCTCGCCCAGGTGCGTCGCGAGCGACTGAGTCCCGCACCGACCGGTGGACAGGAACACGATGACGAGATGTTGCGGCGTTGTCACGGCGACCGTGCGTACCCCGGACAGGATCGGGTATTGCGTTCTGCTCCTAGGATAGGGAGAACTACGTGCACAGATGCCTGCTTCGCCTGGACACCGCGCGGCGGCAACAGCAAGAGTCCGATCCCGTCGGGCAGTCCAGGCCGAGGGGAGACCCAACCCGGGACGAATGTCAGGGGGTTTCCGTGTCTGAATGTGTGCTGATAACCGGAGGTGCCGGCTTCATCGGGTCCCACGTGGGTCGCGAGCTGCTGCACAGCGGGTTCACCGTCCGAGCGCTTGACGATCTCAATCCGCAGGTACACGAGGCAGGCGCGCGACCGCACTACCTGGACGATGATGTCGAGTTGGTGATCGGGGACCTTCGCGACCCACAGGCCGTCAGCCGCGCGCTGGACGGTGTCGACGACGTCGTGCACTTCGCGGCACGGGTGGGTGTCGGCCAGAGCATGTACGAAATTGCGGACTACACCAGCGTGAACACACACGGCACCGGCGTGCTGCTGGATGCGATGGCGCAGCGCGACGTCGGCCGGCTGCTGGTGGCATCGAGCATGAGCGTCTACGGCGAGGGACTGTACCGGGCCCCCGACGGTACGTTGCACGACAACATCCAACGAACGCCGGACCAGCTGGCACGCAAGCAGTGGGACCCACTGGGTCTGGACGGTGAATCACTCGAGCCGCTGCCGACACCGGAGACGAAGCCGCCGAGCCTGTCCTCCGTCTACGCACTGGGCAAATACGACCAGGAACGCATGTGCCTGCTGTACGGTGCCGCGTACGGCGTTCCCACCGTCGCCCTGCGCTTCTTCAACGTGTACGGACCGGACCAGGCGCTGTCGAATCCCTACACCGGCGTTCTGGCGATCTTCGCTGCCCGGTTGCTCAACAACCGCCCCCCCATGGTCTTCGAGGACGGTGAGCAACGGCGTGACTTCGTGGCCGTGCAAGACGTCGCGCGCGCGTGCCACCTGGCGTTGATCGCTGACGACGCTGTCGGCCACGTCCTGAACATCGGCAGCGGCCGCAGTGCCACCGTGACAGAGGTCGCCGAGCAGTTGGCCAAAGTGACTGGGAAGTCCCACATCGAGCCTGAGGTGACCGGCAAGTACCGCGTAGGGGACATCCGCCACTGCTTCGCCGACATCACACTCGCCCGGGAGCTGCTGGCCTTCGAGCCAGCCATCGACCTCGAGGAAGGGGTGGCCGCTCTCGCCCAGTGGCTTGAAGGACAGGTGGCGGTCGACCGCGTGGACGACGCGGCCATGGAGCTGAGCAGCCGGGGCCTCGCGCGATGAGCCGGATCGTCGACACGATCCGGTTCGGACCGCAGGACGATGACGGGATGCAGCCGGAGGAAAGGGAGCGCCGAACAGGCAACCCGGACCTGGGGGTGGTGTCGTATTTCCACATCCGCGACTACCACAAGGTGGAGCGGGTCGTCGAGGAGCTCGCCTCGCTGGGGGTGACGCGCCTGCGCACGTCCGTGTCGTGGCACGACTTCGTCAACGAAGGCGGGCGCGAGTGGTACGACTGGCTCCTGCCGAAGCTGACCGACCGCTTCGATGTCACCCCGTGCGTGCTCTACACGCCGACGCACCTCGGTATTCTGCCGAAGACCTCGTCACCCCCGCGTGACCCCGACGACTTCGCCGCATTCGTCGACCAGCTGCTGACCACCTATGGCGGGTTCTTCTCGCACGTCGAGCTGTGGAACGAGCCGAACAACTTCATCGAGTGGGACTGGACCGTCGACCCGGAGTGGAAGATCTTCGCCGACATGATCGCCGGCGCGGCTGCGGCGGCGAGGCGGCACGAGGTGCGGACCGTCCTCGGTGGCATGAGTCCCATGGATCCCAACTGGCTCCATCTCATGTTCAACCGCGGAGCGATGGCCGACATCGACGTCCTGGGAATCCATGGCTTTCCCGGCACGTGGGAAGCGGTGTGGGACGGATGGGACGCACAGGTCAACCGGCCGCAGGAGGTGCTCGACGCGCACGGATCGCCGGCGCAGATCTGGATCACCGAGTGTGGGTTCTCGACCTGGCACCACGACGAGTTCCGGATGCTCACCGAACTCGTTGAGGTCGTCGAGGCGCCCGTGGCGCGGGTCTACTGGTACAGCGCCGAGGACCTCGCACCGGAACGCGCGACACTGGACGGCTTCCATGCCGACGAACGTGCCTACCACTTCGGCCTGTTCACCAACGAGGGACGGCCGAAGCTGGCCGCACGGGTGTGGGCCGAGCAGGGCTTCGACGAAGTCCGCCGCTTCGCGAAACTGGGGCAGCCCCGCATCGAGCTTCACCAGGTGCGTCCCACGTTGATCACGGGCGGCGCCGGCTTCGTCGGCACGAACCTTGCCGACCGGATCGCCCGCGACAAGAAACCGGTTGTCGTCCTGGACAACCTCTCGCGACCGGGCACGGAGCGAAACCTTCGGTGGCTCATTGACACCCACGGCTCGCTGATCATTCCCATGATCGGCGACATGCGGGACCGCTTCGCGATCCGCCGAGCGCTGCGGGAGGCGGACGAAGTCGTCCACCTCGCGGCGCAGGTCGCGGTGACGTCGAGCCGGGACGACCCGGTGCACGACTTCGACGTGAACCTGCGCGGAACGTTCAACCTGCTCGAGGAGATGCGGCGGCTGGAGGCTGCACCGCCGATCCTGTTCACCTCCACCAACAAGGTCTACGGGGATCTCGACGACGTGAAACTGACGGAGCACGTCGCACGCTACGAGCCGGAGGACGAGGTGATCGCCGCCTCGGGGATCGGCGAGGACCACCCGCTGGCATTCTGCAGTCCCTACGGGTCCTCAAAGGGCGCCGCAGACCAATACGTCCTCGACTACGCCCGCAGTTTCGGCTTCCGCAGCGCGGTGTTCCGCATGAGCTGTGTCTACGGACCGCACCAGCTCGGCACCGAGGACCAGGGATGGGTCGCGCATTTCCTGATCCACGCCATCCGGGGACTGCCGATCACCGTCTACGGAGATGGGAAGCAGGTGCGCGACATCCTGTTCGTCGACGATCTCGTCGATGCCGTCCGCAGGCTGCTTTCCGAGTCCCGCACCTTGATGGACGGTCGGGCGTTCAACATCGGCGGTGGCCCGGCCAACACCGTGAGCTTGGTCGAGGTACTCCGCGCGATCGAGCGGATCCACGGTGCGGCACCAGAAGTGTCGTTCGCCGCGTGGCGTCCTGGAGACCAGCGCTACTACGTCTCGAACACCTCGCGTTTCGAAGCCGCGACCGGTTGGCAGGCGACGGTCAAGGCCGAGGCGGGTCTGACGCGGCTGCACCGCTGGCTGATCGAACACGCAGACAGGCCTCTCGCAGTCGTGCCCGCGGTAACAGGTGGCACCGACTCGGCCGGCTGAGGGGCCGCCGGATGCGTGCCGCTGTTCTCACCGCACCGGGACGGGTGCGCATTGAGGATGTGGCGACGCCCGACCCCGGACACGACGAGGTGCTCATCCATGTCGAGGGGTCCGGCATCTGCGGGTCCGACCTCGCGGTCTACGGGGGACGGCCGTGGTTCGACTATCCACGCCCGGCCGGGGCACCGGGGCACGAGATCTGGGGCAGGGTCACCGCCGCGGGTCCCGGAGTGCCGGACGGCAGGGTGGGCCAGCGTGCCGTGGCCCTCAGTTACAACGGGTTCGCCGAGTTCGACGTCGCGCACGTGGACCATCTCGTGCCGTTCCCCCGGGACCACGCCGGAGCCTTCCCGGGGGAGGCCGTGGGCTGTGCGATGAATGTGTTCGAACGCAGTGGCATCGGCAGAGGTGACACCGTGGCCGTGGTGGGTGTCGGATTCATCGGCGCGCTGCTGGTGCAGCGTGCGGCGGCATGTGGCAGCACCGTGATCGCGATCACCCGCCGGAGGTTCGCGCTCGACCTCGCGCAGCGGTGCGGCGCCAAGCATGTCATCGGGTTGACCGACGACCCATACGACGTGGTGGCCGAACTGACCGGTGGCCACATGTGCGACGTCGTCATCGAGGCGGCGGGACGCCAGTCGACTCTCGATTTGGCGGCGTCGTTGGTGAAAGTGCGTGGACGTCTCGTGGTTGCCGGCTATCACCAGGACGGCGCGCGAACGGTGGACATGCAGTCGTGGAACTGGCGCGGGATCGACGTGGTCAACGCCCACGAGCGCGATCCCAGCATCTATGTGCGCGGCATGAAATCGGCCGTTGCCGCTGTGACGGGTCGCATGTTGGATCTGCCTGCGCTCATCACGCATTCGGTGCCACTGCATGACATCGGGCGCGCATTCGATCTTGCGCTGGAGCGCCCGGACGGCTTCCTCAAAGCCGTGGTGCGGCCATGACCCGCCCGCGCTTGGCCTTCGTCGGCGCCGGCTGGATCGGCAGTGCGCGGATGCGTTCAGCCGTGCAGGCGGGTGCGGCGGACGCGGCGGTCGTCGCGGACCCTGACGAGGAGGGAGCCGCCAGAGCGGCCGCGGAAGTCGGATGCGCCGTGGTGGTGCCGTCGTTGGAGGCGGCGCTGCAGCAACCGCTCGACGGGGTCGTGCTGGCGACGCCAAGCGCGCTGCATGCCCGGCAGGCGCTGACGGCGATGGGGCACGGTGTGCCGGTGTTCTGCCAGAAACCGCTCGGCCGGACACGGGCCGAATGTGCACGGGTCGTCCGTGCCGCCCGCGACAACGACCTCCTCCTGGGCGTTGACCTGTCCTACCGCCACATCGATGCGTTTCGTGCGGCGGTCGACACGGTTCGGGCCGGCGCGATCGGACGTGTGTACGCCACCGATCTGGTCTTCCACAACGCGTACGGCCCGGACAAGCCGTGGTTCACCGATCCGGCGCAATCGGGGGGCGGCTGCGTCATCGACCTCGGGACCCACCTGGTCGACATCGCCCTGTGGGCACTGCAGACGACGACGCAGTCGGTGACGGCCCAGTTGTTCGTCAAGGGCGAACCGCTGACCGATCTCGCGCGCTCCGTGGAGGACTATGCCGTCGCGCAGCTCACCATGTCTGACGGCGCCAGCGTGCGGCTCGCGTGCTCCTGGTTCCTCGACGCGGGCACCGACGCCGTGGTCGACGCCACGTTCCACGGCACCGACGGTGGTGTGTCAGCGCGGAACTGCAACGGGTCGTTCTACGACTTCGAGTGCAACCTGTACCGGGGCCGCTCGTGGCAGCGCCTGGTGGGGCCGGGGGACGACTGGGGCGGGCGCGCATTGGTCGCCTGGGCCGACTCACTGAGCGTCGGGGCGGGCTACGACCCGCGAATAGAGCGCATCCTCGATGTCGCCGGAACCCTGGACCTGATCTACGGCAGAGCGTCATGAAGGTTCTCATGAGCGCCGACTGCATCGGGGGAGTATGGACGTACGCTCTGGAACTGAGTACCCAGCTGTGCGCGCGCGGCCACGACGTCCTCCTCGCGGTCACGGGCGGGGAACTCACCCGTGGTCAACGCCGAGACGTCGAGCTGCTGGGCATCGAGTGGGACGCGCGGCCGTTCCGGCTGGAGTGGATGCGCGATGCCTGGTCGGAGGTGGCGGCGGCAGGTGAGTGGCTGCTGGACCTCGCTGAAGTCCACGATTCTGATGTCGTCCACCTCAACGACTACAGCCACGCCGCGCTGCCCTGGGGACGCCCGGTGATGGTCGTCGCGCACTCCGACGTCGTCACCTGGTGGCGGGCAGTCCACGGTGCCGATCCGCCGCCGGAGTGGGAGCGGTACCGCAGGCAGGTTGCGCGAGGACTTGCAGCCGCAGATCTGGTGGTCGTCCCGACCGAGGCGCTGCGCGAGGATCTGCACAACGCGTACGGCATCACGTCGACCACCACCGTCGTCCACAACGGCCGCACCGGCTACGACACCCACGAGGCGAAGAGGGACGTCATCGTGGCGGCTGGCCGGGTGTGGGACGAGGCTAAGAACGTCGCGTTGGCGGTCCGGGCCGCCGACGGCCTGCGCTGGCCGCTGCTCGTCGCGGGGTCCGGTGACGTCCCGGGGGGTGGCGTGCTCGGGCCGTTGGAGGGCGCGCAGTTGCGGCGGCTCCTGGCGCAGGCCCAGATCTTCGTCGAGCCTGCGCGCTACGAGCCATTCGGCCTCGCGGCGCTGGAGGCCGCGCTGGCGCGGTGCGCGCTGGTCCTGGGTGACATCGCCAGCCTCCGCGAGGTCTGGGGGGACGCCGCCACCTACATCGACCCGTCGGACCAGAACGGATTGCGGGCGGCGTTGCAGTCGCTGATCGACGACCGTGCGGCGCTCACCGAGCGGCAGGCTGCGGCTGCCGAACGAGCCGCCAGGTTCTCGCCGCAGATCATGGCCACAGCGTACGAGCAGCTGTACGCGTGGCTGTGCGGGGATCGCGCGGGCCAGGTGCAGACTCGGTCGTGAAGATCGTGATGTTCGTTCACTCGTTGGTGTCCGACTGGAACCACGGGAACGCGCACTTCCTGCGTGGGGTCGTCGCAGAACTGATCGACCGCGGCCACGACGTCGGCGTCTTCGAGCCGCAGGGCGGATGGAGCCGGTCGAATCTGGCCCGAACCCACGGGGACGCCGCTGTCACGGAGTTCACCCAGCGGTTCCCGCAGCTTCGCAGCACGCTCTACGACGCGGGGTCGCTGGAGCTGCACGACGTGTTGTCGGGCGCGGACCTGGTGATCGTGCACGAGTGGAACGAGCCGGAACTCGTCGCGCTCATCGGGCAGCACCGCCGCGCGCCTGGGTCCAAGCTGCTGTTTCACGACACCCACCACCGAGCGGTGACGCGACCGGAGTCGATACAGCAGTTCGATCTCAGCGGCTATGACGGCGTGCTCGCGTTCGGCAAGGTGATCCGCGACATCTACATCGCACGTGGTTGGTCACGGCGCGCGTGGACCTGGCACGAGGCAGCCGACACCCGCGTCTTCCACCCGATCGAGGCGACGACCACCGCCGATCTCGTGTGGATCGGAAACTGGGGCGACGGCGAGCGTGAGAGCGAACTCGAGGAATATCTGTTCACACCCGCACGGGCGCTCGAACTGTCGGGGACGATCCACGGGGTGCGCTACCCGCCCGAGGCGGTGGATCACATCAAGGCCGCCGGGCTGCGATTCGGCGGGTGGATTCCCAACCACCGAGTGCCGCAGGAGTTCGCACGCCACCGGCTGACGCTGCACATCCCACGGCGACCCTACGCACGAAGCTTGAATGGCGTGCCGACGATCAGGGTGTTCGAAGCACTTGCCTGCGGGATCCCGTTGATCTGCGCGCCGTGGGATGACAGCGAACGGCTGTTCCGCCCCGGGCGCGACTACCTGCTCGCCTCCTCGGGTGCCGAGATGCAACAACAGATCAAGGCCGTGCTCGGCGACGCCCGGCTGGCCGACCGCCTGGTGCGGTCCGGGCTGGAAACGATCCGGGCACGCCACACGTGCACCCACCGCGTCGATGAGCTGCTGTCGATCTACGAGGAGATGTCGTGAAGTTCGCGTTCTTCGGGTCCAGTCTGGTGTCGGCGTACTGGAACGGCGCGTGCACGTACTACCGCGGCATCGTGAGGAACCTGGCGACGCGCGGTCATGATGTGACGTTCTTCGAACCCCACGCCTTCGACCGCCAGGCGCACCGCGACATTCCCGATCCCGACTGGGCACGCGATGTCGTCTACGCCGCTGAGACGGCTGAGCAGGTGCGGCGAACCGTGCAACGCGCAGCGGGCGCGGATGTCGTCGTCAAGGCCAGCGGCGTCGGGGTCTTTGACGACGTGCTCGAACAGGCCGTGCTGGAGTTGAAGCGCCCAGGCAACATCGTGGTCTTCTGGGACGTGGATGCGCCGGCCACTCTGGGTCGGATGGAGCAGGACCCACACGATCGTCTGCGGTCACTGATCGGCAGTTATGACCTGATCTTCACCTATGGGGGCGGTGACCCTGTGGTGAGTCGCTATGCCGCCCTGGGGGCGCGTCGCTGCCTTCCGATCTACAACGCACTGGACCAGTCGACACACTTTCCCGTGCCGGCCGATCCGCGGTTCGCCGCTGACCTGACGTTCCTGGGCAACCGCCTGCCCGACCGCGAAGCCCGTGTCGACGAGTTCTTCTTCCGTGCCGTTGGCAGGGCGCCGTCTGCGACGTTCGTGCTCGGAGGAGCCGGGTGGGACGACCGTGCGGGCGCGCAGAACCTGCGGTATCTCGGCCATGTCGCCCCGGGAGACCACAACGCCCTGAACTGCTCGGCCCGGATGGTCCTGAACATCTCGAGGGAGTCGATGGCCGCCAATGGCTATTCGCCGGCCACCCGGGTATTCGAAGCAGCAGGAGCAGGCGCCTGCCTGATCACCGATGCGTGGGAGGGCATCGAGATGTTCCTGGAACCCGATGCCGAGGTGCTCGTCGCGCATGGAGGCGACGACGTCACGGCGTACCTGCACAGCGTGTCAACCGAGCAGGCGCGCGCGATCGGGCACGCCGCGCGCCGGCGGATACTTCGCGACCACACCTACGCCGACCGTGCGGCCCGGGTCGAGGCGGTTCTCCAGGGACGGGACGCCTAGATGGACATCGTCTTCGTCGGCCTGTCCGTCACGTCGTCGTGGGGCAACGGGCACGCCACGAACTACCGAGGCTTGATGCGCGCGCTCGAAGCAGCAGGGCACGTCGTGACGTTCCTGGAACGGGACATGCCGTGGTACGCCGGTCAGCGCGACCTGCCGGCGCCGCCGTGGGGGGAAACATTCCTGTACGGGTCGTTCGACGAACTGACACGTACCCACGCGGACCGCGTGCGCGAGGCCGACGCCGTGATCGTCGGGTCCTACGTTCCCCAGGGAGTCGCCGTGGGCAACTGGGTGTGTCGAACGGCACGGGGTGTGACGGCCTTCTACGACATCGACACGCCGGTGACGCTGGAGAAGCTGGAGGCAGGCGATCAGGAGTACCTCTCCCGTGAATTGGTCCGCCGCTACGAGCTGTACCTGTCCTTCACCGGGGGGCCGACGCTGGAACGGCTCGAGCGGGAGTTCGGGTCACCACGTGCGAGGGCGTTCTACTGCATGGTTGATCCCGACGGCTACTACCCCGACGGCCGCGAGCCACGGTGGGACCTGGGATACCTCGGCACGTACAGCGCGGATCGTCAGCCCAGCTTGGACGAGTTGCTGCTGCAACCCGCCATGGCCGAATCCTCCCGCCGGTTCGCAGTCGCCGGACCGCAGTACCCGCAGACCATTGACTGGCCGCTGAACGTCGAGCGCATCGAGCACCTTCCGCCCCCGCGGCACGGTGGCTTCTACAACGCGCAGCGCTTCACGCTGAACGTCACAAGGACTCAGATGATCCAGGCGGGATGCTCGCCCAGCGTGCGGTTGTTCGAAGCCGCAGCGTGTGCGGTTCCCGTCATCTCGGATCGGTGGACGGGGCTCGGTGAGTTCTTCCGCCTCGACTCGGAGATCCTGATCGCGGACGACCGCGACCAGGTACGCGGCTACCTGCGAGACATTGCCGACCCCCAGCGGCACGACATCGGGCGCCGGGCACGCGAGCGGGTGCTCAGGGACCACACTGCCCATGCGCGGGCAGCAGAACTGGTCGCGCTCCTGCAGTCGGTGGAACCGGCACTCGGACGGAGCCCGACATGACCCTGCAATCACTGGGTGGCGACAGCCCCGACGACGAGATCGGTCGGCAGATCCGAATGTTGGCACCGTGGTTCCACAACCTGCACCTGCCAACGGGACACCAGACTGCTCCCGATCACCCCCTGGCGGACTATCCCTCCTACAAGTGGCGGCAACTCGAGCCACACATTCCCCAGGATCTTCAGGGGTGGCGGGTGCTCGACATCGGGTGCAACGCCGGCTTCTACACCTTCGAGGTTGCGGCGCGGGGCGCACACGTCCTTGCGATCGACCAGGACGAGCACTATCTCACGCAGGCGCGGTGGGCTGCGGAGATGTTCGGGATGTCCGGCAGCGTCGAGTTCGAGCGCCGGACCATCTACGACCTGGCCGACACCGCCGAGGCCTTCGACCTCGTGGTGTTCATGGGAGTGCTGTACCACCTCCGGTACCCGCTGCTGGCACTCGACCTCGTCGCGGACCTGACCGACAAGCTGCTGGTCCTGCAGACCCTGACGATGCCGGGTGACGACGTCGACACCGTCCCTGATGACTTGCCGTTGGCCGAACGTCACCGGATGCTCTCGGGAGGCTGGCCCAAGATGGCCTTCATCGAAGGGCGGCTCGCCGACGATCACACGAACTGGTGGGCACCGAACCACGCTGCGGTGGAAGCGATGGTCCGCTCGACGGGTCTGCGCGTGACGGCACGGCCCGGACACGAGATCTACCTCTGCGAACCGGCGCCGGACGTGCAGGTCGACCGCTCGGAACTGGATCTGGCCGTGCGCAGGGCACGACAATGGAAGAAGGTGACGGGCTGAAGATCGGCATCATCGGAGCGGGGCACGTCAGGTTGGTCAGCACGGCATTTACTGGGTGGGATCCCGTGGTGTCTTCGGAAGACGGCCTGGACCTCACGATCGAGTGGTGCCCGTCCAGGCACGCGATCACCTAGGGCAATCCTGCGTCACGCGCGATTCGGCCGAGGAATCGGCCGCTGGGTTTCACCCTGCGCTGCTGCGTCGTGCGGTCGACTGCCACGATCCCAAACTGCGGGGCGTACCCGTGGTTCCACTCGAAGTTGTCCAGCGCGCTCCAGTAGTGGTACCCGCGTACGTCGACACCTGCCGCGAGGCAGTTGTGGATGCCCCGCACGGTCGCTGCGATGAACACGATCCGGCGGGCGTCATCCTTGGTGCCGATGCCGCATTCCGTCACGACCACAGGTCTGCGGGTCTCGCCCGCCGCCCGCCTGACCGTCGCCTCCAGGGCATCCGGCCAGAACTCGTAACCCATGTGCGTCAGCTCCACGCCCTCCTCGACGTCCATGAAGCCGTGCCGACCGACACGGTGACGGGTATAGGTGTTGACGCCGATGTAGTCATCGTCGCGGGCTACCTGCAGGAACACGTCCTCGCGCGGCCCCCGCAGTTGCTGCAGATGCTCCTCGCCCCCGTCGACCAGCTGCCAGTCCACCATCGCCAGTGCCATGCCGACCGGAGCGTCCGTATGGTCGCTCAGGACGTCGCGCACCTGTTCGTGCGCACGCAGGAAGTGCCGCGTCACCCGCTCGCGGGCCTGCGGATCACGCTTCCCAGGCGGGAACCTCCCAAGCAGGTACCCCAGGAGCGGCGGCATGTTGGGTTCGTTGATGGTGATCGCGCGGTCCAGCTTCGGACCGAGCCGCCTGGCCACGGCGGTGCAGAAGGACGTGAACAGGTCGACGGTGCGCGGATTCTCCCAACCGCCGTCACGGCTCACCCACAGCGGATTGGTGAAGTGGTGCAACGCCACGCACGCCGACAGGCCGGCCGCATGACAGGCTTCGACCATCGCCTCGTAATGATCGAGTGCGCCCTCGTCCATTTCGCCGTCACGTGGCTGGACGCGCGACCACTCGATCGAGAACCGATAGGCGGTGAGACCGAGGTCGGCAAGCAGTGCGATGTCCTCGCCGAAGCGGTGGTAGTGGTCGACGGCGTCACCGGCCGCTTCGACGCAGCCACCGCGGGGCTGACGTTCCCACTCCGACCAGTCCGTGGCGTCCAGTCCGCCCTCGACCTGGTATGCGGACGTCGCCGCGCCCCATTCGAATCCGCGCGGAAACCGCAGCCCGTGCACGATGGCTCCCGACTCCAACGCCGCGACGTCCTCCAGCCCCTCCGGGCGCAACTGCTGTGACTCCTCCGGCATCCGGGCGACTCCTCGCGTTGGTTCGCGAGTGAAGACTGTCAGGTTCCCAGGCCGTCGGCCACGTTGTGGATCCCCCGGGTGGCGGCATTCACGGCCCGGACGGCGCAGCGTCACCTGAATGGACGAGGGTCGTTAGGTCCGGCGCACCCGTCATCCATCGCGCCAGGAGCTCTTCGTATGCGCCGTCGCGTTTCGCTCGCGCTTGTCTTCGCGGTGGTCGCCGCGGCCGTCACCCTTCCGGCCACCGCCCTCGAGGTCACCACCTCGGCCTTGCCGGTGAGCCCACTCGTGCACCTCGACCCGGGTGCGGGCTACTTCACCTCACCGAACCTTGAGTACATCGGAACGCTGCGCAACGACGCGCCAGGTGTCGGTGCTCGTGTCCTCACGGTCGACGGCCAGAAGCGCCTGTACATGACCGGAGTGCGGGGCTTGAGCATCTACGACGTCGACGACCCCGCACAACCGCAACTGCTCGGCCATCTTGAGATCCCGCACTGGGAGAACGAAGACGTCACCGTCTCGCGTGACGGGCGCACGGTCCTGATGAGCGAGTTCATGGGCACGTACATGCACGTCGTCGAGGTGCGAGACCTCCCCAATGGACTGCTGCTGCCCGTCATCGTCGGTTTCACCGAGGGCCCGTCCGGCCACATCGTCGACTGTGTCGACGACGGGTGCGACTGGGTGTACGGCTCCGAGGGAGTCATCATCGACCTGCGCGACAAGACCAACCCGGTCGTGACCGATCGCAACTGGGCGCGACTCAACGGCCTGCCGACGAATGGCCACAACCTGCAGTTCGACGATACCGGCCTGCTGTGGACGGACACGACGCCGATCTCCGCGCTGGATGTATCCGACCCGCTCAACCCGGTTGCCATTGTCAAGGGTGACAAGGCGGTCCAGACGGAGAATCGGACGGCGTATCAGCACAACAACCTGAGGCCGAACGCGCGGCTGTACAAGCAGCGTGGCATCGACGCGAAGGGGATCAAGCCGGGGGCCCTGCTGATGGGCAACGGCGAGACGAACTTTTCGGGCACCTGCCAGGACGACAGCGGACCGTTCTCGACCTACAGGATCAAGGACATGACTCCGGGCACCACCGACGCGCTGCAGATCGCCGACGTCTTCCGGCCGGTCAGCGGCGACTACGCGGACGGCAACCCGGCGGTGAACGGCCTCGGATGCTCCGGCCACTGGTTCACCATCCAGCCGGAGGACCTGACGGCCGGTAAGAAGATCCCCGCGAGTTACGACGTGGCTGCGGCGTGGTACGAGCATGGCACGCGTTTGCTCAACGTCGACGCCAGCACCGGCGAGATCACACAGAAGGGTTACTTCCAGCCGGTCGTCGGGGCGGCCTCCGCCGCGTACTGGATCGACAACGAGTACATCTATGTCGTCGACTACGAACGCGGCATCGACGTGCTGCGCTTCGACGCGAACGCACGCGTGCCGACGACGCTGGAGTTCGACGCGTCGTGGCTGGCAAAAGCCGGTGTCACATCGCCGCTGGCGGAGCGGGAACGTTATCTCTGCCGACTGGTCACGCAGGGCTGATCAACCAGGCGTGCTCGACGGCCATCCGGAGAGCGTCGTCCGCCCTCGTAGCACCCGCGAACGCCAGCTCGCGCTGCCGACCGCGGGCTCGACGTAGCTGCGACGATGTCGCGCCGTGTCTGCGACCACCTCTGCGCGAACCCTCGTCCCTGCCGTTGCGCTGCTGCGCCGCAACCGTGACTTCCGGCTGCTGTTCACGTCCAGCGTCGTGTCGCTGATGGGCGACTGGTTCAGCCAGGTTGCTGTCGCCGGTCTCGTCACGGAGGTGACGGGCAGCCCTGCGGGCGGCGCCGTCGTGTTCGCCGCCAGCGTGTTGCCGGTGTTCGCCGTGTCGCCACTGGCGGGCGTTCTCGCCGACCGCGTCGATCGTCGCACCCCGATGGTGACGCGTCCCTGCTGCGGATCGCGCCGGCGTTGCTGTTCGTCGTGGCGAACGTCACGAGACAACCGTGGCTGGCAATCTGCCAGCATGGCGCTCATCGCGGCCCTGGCTGCGTTCTTCGAACCCGTCGTCAGCGCGGTCACCCCAACATGGTCGAACGGCGGGACCTGTCGCTGGCGCAGACGATGATGGGCGGCGTCTGGGGAACGATGCTGTTCGTCGGCGCCGGGGTCGCGAACGGCATCGTGGGACTCCTGCCGGCGTTCGCCCTGCTGCGGTTCGGCTCGAGCGATGCCGGTATCGGGACGCTGCTGGCCGCACGCGGTCTAGGCCGGTGATCGGTCCCATCATCGGGCGGCGTATCAGCCGTGAGGACGGGCGTCGGATGCTGTTCGTGTGCGGCGCATCCATCGTCACCTACGGAATTGCCTACGCGTTCCTGCCATTCACTGAGTCGCTCCTTGCGGCAAGTGTGTTTGTGGTGCTCGCGCACGCAGGTGGTGGCGCCCACTGGGTGCTGTCGACGTACGGCCTTCAGGCCACGACGCCGGACCGGGTCCGGGGCCGGGTCATGACGCTCGACTTCGGCCTCGCCACACTCGCGGTCGGGGGTTCGTCACTGCTTGCAGGTGGCGCCGCCGAGGCAGTGGGCCTGCGCCCGACATCGTTCGCGCTGGTGGCGCTGGCGGTCGGATACGGCACGGGATGGCTGGTCTGGACGCGGGATCTGTGGCACGGCGCCACCGATCCCCCGGCCCCCCGAGTGCTCCGGTCCCTCCTCCGCCGGCAGAAGGCGGATTGATCCGAGACCGCGACCCGGTGGCGCGGCAGCTCGATGACCTGGCGAGTTTCCCCCGGCGCCAGCAGCGCGGAACGGCGGTGACCCGACGTGTGAGTATGTCACGTTGCTCGCAAATGGTCCTTTTTAGCTATGGGGCGCCGGGCGCGGCGGTGCGATCCTCCGTGCTTCACGCTAGATGCGCCTGGTGTTACTCCCCGTAGCGCCATTGCGGGAACGGATAACGTGCAGATCAATTCAGGGCCGCAGTCAGCGCGTCGGGCGACCGTCGGAAAGCTGCTCAGAAAGGGCTTTGCCGTTGCGATCGCGGTGACGCTGCTGGGCATAATTCTGGCACCGGGAGATCCCTGGCCAATCCAGCGCGCCGCTAGCGCAGATGCCATTCCGCGTAAAAGCGCGGGCGACGGCCATAGGCAAGGGGCGAACACCTCGGTGATCGTCCAAGCGGTCCCGGGCCACATCGCCACGGCCCGGCAAGCAGTCCTCCAGGCCGACGGGCGGGTTGACGTCCCCCTGCCGCTGGTAGACGGGTTCGAGGCGACACTTCCCCGCGAGGCACTCGAGCGCGTCGCGGCAAGCGCAGCTGTGCGCGCCGTCACGCCGAACTCGCGCGCGAGGTTCGCAGACCACGGCTACGGCGACAGCACCACCGCGTCAAACTTCGCTCGCACATCCGGTGCCACCACCGCTTGGGAGCAGGGCACATTCGGGGGTGGCGTCGGCGTCGCGGTCATCGACACCGGTGTCTCGCCCACGAACGACCTGGCCGGCCGCCTGATGCACGGGCCGGACCTGTCCGGTGAAGGCAGTGTCGTCGACACGTACGGACACGGCACCGTGATGGCGGGGATCATCGGCGGCAGCGGTGCCGATTCCCACACTCGAGCCGCCGGCGGTTTCCACGGAGTTGCGCCGGAGTCGACGATCGTGTCCATCAAGGTCGCAGGGCGCAACGGGGCTGTGGACGTCTCCACGATGCTCCAGGCGATGCACTGGGTGGCCGCCTACAAGGACCAGTACAACCTCCGGGTCCTGAACCTGTCGTGGGGAACACGATCGGCTCAGGACACCGCGTTGGATCCGCTCAACTACGCAGTGCAGCGACTGTGGCAGGAGGGCATCGTCGTCGTCACGGCAGCCGGCAA
This sequence comes from Nitriliruptorales bacterium, assembly GCA_009377835.1. Classification (GTDB taxonomy): domain Bacteria; phylum Actinomycetota; class Nitriliruptoria; order Euzebyales; family Egibacteraceae; genus WHTG01. The sequence goes on along the minus strand of WHTG01000006.1, from coordinate 7,520 downwards.
TTCGGGCCCCCGGTCGAACACGGTTACGAAGCCAGGCGACGATCCGATGGTCGTGACGGTCGGCTCGTACGACGACAAGTCCAACCGAGACCCGGCCGACGACTCGATCTCAGCGTGGTCTTCAAGAGGCCCGACAGGCGCAGGCCTGCACAAGCCGGACATCGTGGCGCCGGGACGCTCGCTCGTCGCGGTGCGCTCCCACGGCTCGGACGTCGAGGCGAACAACCCCAAGGCGCTGATCTCACCGACTTACATCAAGGGCAGCGGGACATCCCAGGCCACAGCGGTCGTCTCGGGCCTCGCTGCGCTCCTCATCGAACACAACCCGTCACTCACGCCGGACCAGGTGAAGAGGGTGCTGACTCGCACCGCGAGTCCCATCGCCGATACCGGCACGGACGTCCAGGGCGCTGGGCGCGTTCGAGTGGACGCGGCCCTGAGCGCTGCGCCGGGACCTGCCCAGTGGCAGACGTCGACGGCGACAGGACGCGGCCTGATCGATGCGAGCCGTGGGGACATGATCGTCGCAAGCGACTGTGACGGCGACGGCACGCCCGAAATCATCCAGGGCGAGATCGACGTTCGCTGCGAGCCATGGGACCCCGACGCGTGGACCGGCGTCGCCTGGACCGATGAGGCGTGGACAGGTCAGCATTGGCCCCATTCCTCATGGAGTAGCGCCGCCTGGAACGGCGTGGCGTGGACGGGAGGGACGTGGACCGGCGTCGCCTGGACCGGCGTCGCCTGGACCGGCGTCGCCTGGACGGAGTCGAAGTGGTCAGGCGTCGCATGGACCGGGTCGACGTGGTCAGGGGTGGCGTGGACCGGCTCGCAGTGGTCTTCAGCCGAGTACGAAGAAGCTGACGAGTCGCCGACGAGCGTCTATGGCGGGGACGCGTTCCTGACGGCCTTCTGGGGTAACCGACCGCCCCCAGGCAGCAAGCTGCCCGGAGAGCGGGCGGAACCACGGGGAAAGCCGAATGACGTGCCTCAGGCCATCCCGGAGCACAGTCCGTCACGGGCACGGCCGGAAACAGGGGCGGTCGGCGCCAGGTGACGGCTACACCGGCAACTGCGGCCGTCGTTGTGGCGCCCGGTCGGGATGCGACGGCTCATCCGTCGCGGATGTTCCGTGGCGCGCCGTGGCCGATCGCGACGGTCATCGTGCTCGGCCTCGTCGCGATAGCCGTCGCCGCTCCGGGCGCCGGCAGGTCACCAGCCCCTCAGGCCTGGCGCCTGGTCGTGACCCTGGTGCTACTCGCTGTCGGCGACGTGCCACTGCTGCGGATCCGATTCGGCCGGGACCACCACTCCTACACCCTGTCGGAGATGGCACTTGTCGTGTCACTCGTGCTACTGCCGCTGCCATGGCTCACCGTGCTTGCGCCGTGCGCTGTCGCCGTCGCACACCTGGCCGCCCGGCGTCCGCTGCTCAAGGTGGCCTTCAACGCGATGGCCTCGGCCAGTGGGGTCCTGCTCGCTGCCATGGTCTACGCCGTCATCGTGGGCAACAGTCAGCAGATCCTCACACGTTGCAGTGGCCTCGCTGCCGCAGCCTTCGTGTTCCTCCTGTGGAACACGGTGACGATGTCCTCGGCGGTCGCGTCGACGCAGGGTTTCCGCTTCCGCGACGTGTACGGCAAGGGGCTGCTGCTCAGCCTCATCGTGTGGGCCGGCAACACAGGCGTGGGGATCCTGCTGGTCATCTTCGGCGAGTCGAATCCGCTGGCTTTGCTCGTCATGCCGGTGTTGCTGGGGCTGCTGTACCTCGTGTACTGGAGCTATCTGCACGCAATGCACGAACGCGACCTCTGGAACGTGTTGCAGGACGCCTCGGGACAACTCCTGGGGGCCGCCGGCGTTGCACGTGTTGTCATGGAGAGAACGCCATCACTGTTCGGCGCGGACTTCGTCGAGTTGATGCTGGTCGACAGCGAGTCGGCCTCCTCGGCGATGGTCTACCGTTGGTCTGCCGAATCTGGCAGCAGCGAACCCAACGAGATCCTGCTGCGTCCGCAGAATCCGTTCTGGGGGCGCGTGCTCGCCGAACGGGAACCATTCGTCATCGTGCGTCGCACGGCGCCGACGGCCCAGCGGGCCGAACTCGGGGAGCTTTCGCTCGGCACATGTGCAGTTGCACCGCTGCTCGTGCAAGGCGAATGCGCCGGCGCACTTCGTATCGGGTTTCGGGGCGAGGCGCGGATACCCGCCAGACGTATGCAGATACTGACCACCTTCGCCAACCACGTCAGCGCCGCGGTCCACAACACGCAGTTGTTCGACGCGATGCGTGTGCAGGCGCTGCACGATCCTTTGACGGGCCTCGCGAATCGCTCGGTCCTGCTCGACCGGCTCGAGCACGCCCGCGCCGCGTCGGACGTCACATCGGCGAACGTCGCGGCGATCTTCATGGACCTCGACCGCTTCAAGGTCATCAACGACTCACTCGGTCATGACGCCGGCGACCTCCTGCTCATGTCCGTCGCCGAACGCATCAAGGGCGGACTACGGCCGGGCGATATCGCGGCGCGCTTTGGCGGCGACGAGTTCGTCGTCCTCTGCCAGAATGTCAGTGAGCCCGCCGAGGCTCTCGCCATCGCGCAGCGCGTGGCCGCCACGCTCGAAACGCCGTTTTCGCTGCGCGGTGACACTGTATTCGTCACGGCGAGTATTGGCGTCGCGCTGGCGAACAGCGGGGCGGAGGATGCAGCGGGCGTGCTACGGGACGCCGACGCGGCGATGTATGCGGCCAAAAGCCGCGGGCGCGCCCAATGCATGCTGTTCGACAGGCGAATGCGTGAACAGGCGCTGGCACGTCTGGAGATGGAGAACGACCTGCGCGGTGCCCTGGAGCTGAACCAGTTCCGTGTCCACTACCAGCCCAACGTACGCCTCCTGGATGACCGCGTTGTCGGAGTCGAGGCGCTGGTCCGATGGGAGCATCCCGATCGTGGGCTCGTATCTCCCTCGGAGTTCATCCGTCTTGCGGAGGAGACAGGACTGGTCGTGCCGATTGGCACGTGGGTCATCCAGACCGCGTGCCGGCAGCTCGCCCGATGGTCCGCCGAAAACGACGCCGATCCCGACATGTACATGTCCATCAACCTGTCACCCCACCAGTTGTCGCACCCAGACCTGGAAAAGGAGATCGCGGCCGCGATCATGTCCTCGGGGATCAGTCCACACTTGATATGCCTCGAAGTCACAGAAACTGCCCTGGTCAGCGACTCCGGCGAGGCACACGACGTGCTGGCACGCCTACGCAACCTCGGTATCCGGATCGCGCTTGACGACTTTGGGACCGGGTTCTCGTCACTCAGCTACCTGCACACACTCCCGGTGGACGTCCTCAAGCTCGATCGGTCTTTCATCGCGCGCCTGGGCCCGGTTCCCCGGGACCGTGCTTTGGTTGCCGGAATCGTGGATCTGGCGCATGCGGTGGACCTGACCGTTGTGGCGGAAGGCGTCGAGACTCCGGAGCAGCTGGCGTTGCTCCGCCAGCTCGGATGCGATGTCGTGCAAGGCCACCACTTCTCCGAAGCGCTGTCCGCGGCCATGATGGAGGAGATGCTTCGGGCCGTCAGGCCGGCATCGAACGGCCACGCGCTTCCGCCACGCGCTTCCTGGGTGGTGAACCGTCCCGAACGACAGTCATCACCCGCACCGGCGTTGACACCCGGTGGACCGCCGTGGGGCTCGACAAGCCTCGCCCATCACGTGGACGAGGACGTGTAGGCGCGCATTTTCACCCGGCGATCGAGAAGCGAAGAATCGAACATCCCGCTGAATCAGCGGACACAGCCGGTGGCGGACCGCTAACCCGGAAGCCGCAGGCTTGTGGACTGCGCGTCGAGTGTCAGCCTGAGGACCGCAATGGAAGCTGAGCTGCCCAGAGGGCACGATTATCCACATGGCCCAGCCAACCGACATCGAGAGCGACGGGGCCACCGTCGGTCCCGTCGCCAAGACCGCGGTAGTGGCATTGGCTGCGGTCCAACTTGGCGCCATCGTGCTCGTGCTCGTGTTCGGTGTCCTGGGCGACGGTGCGCTCGGCAATCGTCTCGGCGCCATCCCGCTCGCCGCCCTCTTCGCTCTCCCCGCGACCTTGGCCCTGCTGGCGCTGCGCGGTCGAGGCGCACTGCTGCTCGCAGCAGGTGTCGCGTCGCTGGTCTTGACCGTGTTCCCCTTCTCGCTGCACAGCTTCGTGTTCGGACCGATAGGCCTTATCTATCTGCTCGCCTACGCGAAGTTGTCGACAAGCCAGCACGACGGACCACGATCACCTGCAGTAGCCATCTTCGTCCCGCTCCTGATCGTCGCCGCATTCCTACTGCTGATCGTGCACGACGATCCCATCTGCTACACGAAGGACGCATCCGGTGAGATCACGATCGACCGAGACTCCAGCGTCATGACCGGAATGCAGACCATCGAATCCGAATCCAATGTCGTCGAGCGCGGCTGTTCCAGTGACACTGTGGTGTGGTGGGAAGCGGCCGCGAGCCTCGCACTCTCGGCCTCGGCGCTTACCGCCGCCGTCCACCTGATCCGATCCGGGCGTCGCGAAGCTGGGGAGGCCGTCGCGGACGGATACAGATCCGGCAACTCTGTGACGGATGGCACATGACGAGCAAGACGCACGGGAGCAACGGCAGTTCGGATTGATGCTGCACCGACTGCCCATCCAACATGGTCGCGTTGGTTCCGCCGGCGGATCTTAAAGGTGGGCGCGAACCCGACAGAGGATGCCGGGAACTCGGGCGAAGCTCGCCGCGGAGGCGTCGCTGGGGATCGCAGAGAGGGGAAGTCATGGCTGAGGTGTTGTTGTTCCACCACGCTCACGGTGTGACCGCCGGTGTGCGCGAGTTTGCTGAGAGGCTCAGGCGTGCTGGTCACATCGTCCACGTCCCGGACCTGTTCGAGGGGCGGGTCTTCGACGACCTCGAGCAGGGAGTGGCCTTCGCTCAGGAGATTGGGTTCGGCGCGATCATCGAGCGCGGCCGAGCCGCGAGCGAAGGGCTGCCGAGCGGACTTGTCTACGCCGGGTTCTCACTCGGCGTTCTCCCGGCCCAGATGCTGGTCCAATCGCGACCCGGAGCGGCCGGTGCCCTGTTGGTCAGCGCATGCGTCCCGACCTCGGAGTTCGGTGGGGCATGGCCCCAAGGCGTCCCCGTCCAGATACACGGGATGGATGCCGACGAGGTCTTTGTCGAGGAAGGCGACCTTGACGCGGCCCACGCCCTTGTCGAGACGGCCACGAACGCCGAGTTGTTCCTCTACCCAGGCGAACAGCATCTGTTCGCGGACGACAGCCTGCCGTCATACGACGAGCCTGCTACACGGTTGCTGACCGATCGCGTGCTCAGCTTTCTCGGTCGCCTCAAGTAGGGGGAGGCGGTGACCCTGCGGGCCACGTCGTGACCTCCCCATCTGCCACACGTGCATCCCCCCATTCTCCACCGGACGCCAACGTATCCAGGTGTGACGCGGAGGCGGTCGAAATGAACAATGAAGAGGCGCGGCGCCTGGCGGAGGAGGCGCTCGAACCCCTGCGCCGACGACGGCTCGTTGCGCTGGGTCTTGGTGACCACGTCTGTCTGTGCCGACTTCATCATCGGGCCAGACGGAACGCTTATCGGCGAGTAGACCGCAGCAGCGAACAGCGGCGGCTCCGAACCGCTGGTGCCGGCCCGTGGGTTCGCTGAGTTACCTTCACCGGGTTGCGTGGCATGGACGTTCATCTGGCGCCCCGAATGGTCGGGCTTGCCCAACCGTCTCCTGAATGGGTGACATTGAATGGATGAACAGTCCGAGTGCGAGGGCTGTGGGACACCGATGGAGCGGCCAGCAGATGTTTGACGGATTTGAAATGAGTACGATTGCAGTGGCTGGCGGCTCGTTGCGGGTCAGGCGCGGTGGCGTCGGCCCGCCCGTGCTGCTGTTGCACGGTCATCCGCAGACGCACGTCATGTGGCACGCCGTCGCACCCGTTCTCGCCGAGCGGCATACCGTGATCTGCGCCGATCTCACGGGGTATGGCGGCAGCTCCGCTCCAGCGACAACGGCCGACCACGAGCCGTACTCGAAACGAGCGATGGGGCACGTCCAGATCGAGCTCATGCGCGAGCTGGGATTTGACCGCTTCGCAGTGGTGGGCCACGACCGAGGAGGCCGCGTGGCCTACCGCATGGCTTTGGACCATCCCGAGGTAGTCCAGCGCTTAGCGGTACTCGACATCGTGCCGACCGGCGAAATGTGGCGCCATGCGGGCATGGAGTTCGGGCTGGCGTACTGGCATTGGTACTTCCTGGCCCAGCCGTACGACCTTCCTGAAAGAATCATCACTGCGGACCCGGAAGCGTTCTACGGGTCGCGCTGGAACGCCGCGTCTTTCCATCCCGACGCAGTCGCTGACTACCGGCAGTCGATCGCCGCGCCTGGCACTGTGCACGCGATATGCGAGGACTACCGCGCCGCAGCCGGGATCGATCGCGAGCAGGATGAGATTGATCGCCGCGCTGAGCGGCGAATCCAGTGCCCAGTGCTGGTCTTGTGGGGCCGCGAAGACGGCCGGCTCGAACAGTGGTTCGATGTTCTGGACGTATGGCGTCGGTGGGCCCACGACGTTCAAGGACGGGGTTTGCCGTGTGGCCACCATTTGGCAGAGGAACTACCTGAGGAGACGGCCACTGAGCTCACGGCCTTCCTGCAGTCGTCTGCGACCTGAGTGCTCGTACACCTCATCTGTGACCTCGACCCCGCTCCTGGTGTGGGCTCCAACACCTCGCGAAGCGGGGCGCCTCGATCGCCCCGCCCGCGGACCCGGCGAGCTGGTGGGCGGTGCTCCACTGCCCAGAGGGGCGAATCTCCCCTCAAGCCCCGCGACTGATGCCCAGCGTGACGAGCAAGTCCTCATGCAGTTGGAACCAGACGCTGTGGCAGGAGTCGAGGCTTTCGGCGACCTGCTCCATCTCGCCCTGTCGGGCACCGTCGAGGGCGGAAGCCAGGCGGGACCCGTAGTGGGCGAACCTGTGAAGACGTGCGGCCAGGCGAGCACAGACGGGTTGGGCCGAGGCCTTGACGGCAGCGAGCGCCCGTGCTGTGTCTAACGAGACCCAGGGCAGCGACATCCAGGAGCACATCCTCGACATCGATGGTCACCAGGGCTGCGATGACCGCGCCGAGTCGTTCCATGGATGCGAAGCCGCAGCAGCGCAGTGTGTGGAGCACAATGAGGTGCGGGTCGGAGCGGTGAGGTTCGATCATCATCGGCGCAACCGCCTCGGACGCGTGAAGATGTCGGACGCGATGCTGGTGTCGCGTGTGTTGTCGGCGACGTCATGAAGCGGTTACGTGCGCGCAAATTGGACGCTGCTACTTCTGACCGGTATGCATTCTCGAGACGTGGCACGACAACTGTAAGCAGGATGGAGTGGGAGCACCGAGATGGGTCAGCTAGACATCGGAATCGTGGCCACGTCGAACAAGGACGGCGATCTGCGGCGGCCCATTCATCCGTT